>URPV01000094.1 GCA_900549805.1 uncultured Veillonella sp. | reverse complement strand
AAACTGTTATCTTCATAAGGAAGGTTCATCGCATCCCCTTGCAAACAGTGAACATGACCGGATAAGCCTTGACGATCCACCCTACGTTGGCCTTGTGCAAGCATTTCTGCATTAAAGTCCAGTGCTTCCACATAAGCCCCTGGATGTTGCCGGAGGGCCTCCACTGTAAAAACACAAGTCCCACAAGCCACATCAAGAACTTTAGATTGGTCGTTCATATTCATTTGCTTAACAGCGAACTTACGCCAAAAATAATCCTGACCAAAACTCAAGACCGTATTCATTAAGTCATAATGGCGCGCAATATTTGAGAAAACGCCTTGTACAAAAACTTCTTTCTCATTATGGTCCTTAAATTCTTTCATAGTATTCGTCTATCCTTTATATAGGTATATTATATATATGTCTTAATAAGCCTTAGGAAAGTATAACATAATCCCATATTTCTTACAAAAAGCCTTGCAGTCCTGCAGTGTATTTTGTATAATTACATTTGTCCATTATCAAAGGATATTTTAACTTGTGTTTTTTAGGAGATTACCTTATGAAAGCCATATTCCAAGCCATCAACCAGGTGAGCCTCATCAAGCAAATCATTGTAGGTCTCATTGTAGGTATTGCTGTAGCCTTACTAGCACCAGAAGCTGCTAAAGACTTAGCCCTCTTAGGGACCCTCTTCGTGGGCGCCCTCAAAGGGATTGCCCCTGTGCTCGTTTTCTTCCTCGTTCTATCTGCTATTTCCAAGCAAAAAACCGGCGAAAAGACAGGAATGTCTACAGTTGTTATGCTCTATATATTAGCCACCTTCATAGCAGCAGTAACAGCCGTTATTGTATCCCACTTCTTCCCGACCACCTTACACTTACAAATGGCTGATGTAAAACAATCTGCCCCAGAGGGGATTACAGCAGTCCTTACAACCCTTCTCAAGAATATTGTAGACAATCCAGTTCATGCCCTTCTTGAAGGTAATTACATTGGGATCTTAGGTTGGGCCATCCTCTTCGGCTTCGCCCTAAAGCATGCACCAAGTGGTTCAAAAGAGGTGTTCGATGCTATTTCCTCAGCCGTTGCTAAAGTTGTAACTTGGATTATCCACCTAGCTCCTCTTGGGATCATGGGTCTTGTGGCTGATGCTATCGCTACTAACGGGATCGAAGCACTACTCAGCTATGTGCAACTATTGGTTATCCTTCTGGGTACTATGTTGCTAGTTGCCTTTGTCATCAACCCAATCCTTGTAGCTCTTGTCATCAAACGCAACCCGTACCCTCTCGTTTTCAAGTGTATCCGTGAGTCGGGCATTACCGCCTTCTTCACCCGGTCCTCTGCCGCTAACATTCCAGTCAACTTAGACTTGGCTAAACGCTTGAAATTATCCCCTGATATCTATTCCGTATCCATTCCTTTGGGGGCTACTGTAAACATGGGCGGTGCCGCTATCACCATTACTGTCATGACACTGGCTGCCGTTAACACATTAGGGATTACTGTAGATACACCTACTACAATTCTCTTATCCATCATTGCTGCTATTGGCGCCTGTGGTGCTTCTGGTGTAGCCGGTGGTTCCCTTCTCTTGATTCCTTTGGCCTGTTCCCTGTTCGGTATTTCCAACGACGTAGCCATGCAAGTGGTAGGGGTTGGCTTCATCATCGGCGTCCTTCAAGACTCCACAGAAACAGCTCTCAACTCCTCTACTGATATTCTCTTTACGGCAGCTGCTGATTATCGTAAACGAGGCTATCGGTCCGACTGGGACTAATCCATCTCATAAGGCAGCTCCTTTATTAGGCTCCTAGCCAAGCTAGGAGCCTTTTCTTATGGGTATAAGCGCATACAAAAAGCTCCCTCACACAGACACAGTGAGGGAGCTTTTCTATTAACGAATCCAACTGATTCGCATTTGAATCGCATATTCTGGCGCCATAAGTTGAAGGGTTGTAGTAATAACCCGTTGCAGATAATCTGCCTTTTTCGAATCTTCGATAGGAATAATCATAAT
>URPV01000093.1 GCA_900549805.1 uncultured Veillonella sp. | reverse complement strand
CATAAATAAACTTAAACAAACTATAAAAGACGCTCTCAGTGAAAGCCATGATTTCCTTCGGAAAGTGGCTTCCTAGCTGAAAGCGTCTTTTCTTATGACCACCAGGAACTAAACTGAATGGCTACTTATTTTTTCTTAAAAAAGCCAAGTCTCTCTATATGGCTGAGACCAATCGGCAAGTATTCTTCTGGGCTCAGCTCATGATAATCATCTTGCGATGTATCATAAATAGGCATACCTTCCATAGCTGCCAAGATATCCGCCTCTAGTTTAGGTTCCTTGAGGATCGACATAATCTCTAAATCAATGGAATTAATATAAGGAGCTGCTTCATTATCATGGGTACCTAAGACAATGCGACCTTGGCCTGCACCTAAAATCAAGGCTGCCACAAAGTTAGTAGTTTCCGTTGGCACATAGACTTGGTTAGATTGGTAAGCTACGAATTTGCTTGGATGACACGAGAAGGCAAGTCGGCCTTCAATCATATGAGTGGCTATGATAGCAGCCAAATCTTCCCGATAGGCAAGAGGCATTCTTTCTAACATATCGTCAAACGTGAAGGTATCCTCTTTACCGATAAAGTATTGGTAGGCCTCTCGTATAGGAGCATGAGGGATTGTATCTAAAATAGACTCCCCTTCTAGTATACGGAAATGGAACTGTTCTAATACATCTGCTGTAATGGAGGAAATGCCTCTATGTTGACTTAGGATTTTTTTATGGTCCTGAGAAGCTTTGACCAGAATTGATTTTCTAAAGGACGTATTCAAGAGAAAATCTAAATATTGCTCCTGTCCAATTCGGTCATCCTGTGCCAGTTTGGCCAAGCTAATGGCTAGCTCCTTATCAAGGGCATCCACAAAAGACAGGGTTAAGTCACTATCACATACATACGTTAAGCCTTTAGCCTCCCATCGATCAGCTATTTCCTGCAAGTAAAGAGGATCATTATGGATTTCCAAATGATCATGGCCCACATAATAGTCCGCCTGTCCCACTACCTTACGAAGGGCTCCTAGGAATTTTTTATTACGGGCCTTCAAATCATCATATTGCATAATCTTTGTACCAATCATAGATGCCACATATTTAGCCCGTTGTACCTGATCTCTTTGTGGGGCTTCTGGGTGAGGTCGATTGGCAATGAGCGTAAGTTGGCGAACTTCATCCATGGTTTGGTGGGCCGGATAGGTATTGTAGGAAAGGTAAGCTACGCCATGGTCTTCAAGCAGGTCTCGTAGAGTGTCCAACACCCTATCCTTCACTTGGTCATCCACCCAAGAATAAAGACCATGAGCAATGATGTAATCAAACTTACCAAAGGATTCATCCAAATCCATAATATTTTTATGGACCAACTTGATATTGGTAAGGCCCAATTCATCCACGATGGCCTGGCCCCCTTTGATTTGTTCTTGGGACAGGTCTACTACCGTATAATGGGCCTCTTGATTAAGGAAGGCTTGGGTAATGACATTCCCCCCATAGGACCCACCTAGCTCAAGCACCTTAGCCGTCTTAGCCGAGGCTACCGTCAAGCCAAACAGGCGGGCATGAGCCTCTAAGAAAGAGGCTGTTGTATAAGGAAAGGGTTCAGATTGATAGCCCAAGTCACTATAGGTATCCTGTGTAGATCGAAGCATTGACTCTAAGCCGATTAAATTATGGTTAGCCATGGGGCACCTCCTAGGAATCCTCTATATGCTTAATCATACTAAAATCACAAGCCTTTTCATAGATACACAAAAACCATAAAAAGCTAGATTAAGCCTCTATAAAAGAAGATTAATCTAGCTTTTTAGAATCCATTATAAGAACTTTTCAAAATAAATAGTTACATGCTTATTACCTGGTAAGGTAGTTTCTTGATATCTCTTAAATCCCCAGGACTCATACATGGTGCAGAGCCAGGGATGCTCTGCCGCTGTCCCCAAGGTAATTTTGTGCGCCTTATAGAGATTTACAAGGACCTCTTCTAGGTAGGTCAAGGTTTTATGAGCATAGCCCTTTCTCTTATGCTTAGGATCTGTTACCACATGTCCTAAATGAGGATACAGACTAGGGCCAGGTTTTTTAGACCAAGGAAGGCGGAGGGATATGGATGACACCAACTCATCATCCACCCAGAGGCCATAGGTAGGGAAATCTTCTAGCCACTGGTAGGAATCCTGAGGACTAAAGTCTGCCGCCTTAAAATCAATACCTGCTTCCTTGGAGGCTTGGTAACCACC
>URPV01000092.1 GCA_900549805.1 uncultured Veillonella sp. | reverse complement strand
ACATCCTGTGGAGCCTCGTGACTCGTCTCGCCTCATGTTGCTCGACAAGAAAACAGGCGCCCTTGAACACAAAGCGGCATTTCGTCAAATCGTGGATGAACTGTCTGATGGGGATGTTCTGGTCTTTAATAATACTAAAGTATTACCGGCCCGCTTATATGGGCATCGGCAAGGGTCTGGTGGCAAGGTGGAAGTCCTCCTCTTGTCTCCTCTTGGCGATAATCGTTGGGAATGTTTAGTTAAGCCTGGCAAGAAGTGTCAAGTAGGTCAAGTAATCGTCTTTGACGATCGACTGTCCTGCACCGTTATAGAAAAGACAGATTTTGGAGGGCGCATTGTAGAATTTACGGTGAATGGGGTGTTTGATGAAATTATCCAAGAATTGGGTGAAATGCCCTTGCCTCCGTATATACATGAACGCTTACATGATCAAGCCCGCTACCAAACTGTCTATGCCGTGGAAAAAGGTTCTGCAGCCGCACCAACAGCGGGTTTACACTTTACCCCAGAACTTCTAGAGGCCCTCAAAGCCAAGGGGGTAACTCTTGCCTTTGTCACACTTCATGTGGGACTCGGCACCTTCCGGCCAGTATCGGAAGAAATAATTGAAGATCATGATATGCACCGAGAATTTTATACAGTTAGTCAAGAGACGGCAGATATCATCAATAAGGCTAAGAGGGAGGGTAAACGGATCGTTGCCGTAGGGACTACCTCTGTGAGAACCTTGGAATCTGCGAGTAACGAAGATGGAACTTTGCGGGCTGAGTCTGGCTGGACCCAAATATTTATCTACCCTGGCTACCAATGGAAGCTAGTGGACGCTTTGATTACTAACTTCCATTTGCCACAATCTACCTTGCTCATGCTTATTTCCGCCTTGGCTGGGCGCGAACACTGCTTGGCAGCCTACCAAGTAGCGGTTAAGGAGAAATATCGCTTCTTCTCCTTTGGGGATGCTATGTTTATTCGCTAATCAATGACTAGTCACTATAAGACATTATTCATATAGAAACTTAAATAATTTAGTAATTTAGATAATTGGACAAGAAAGGAGGCGCTCTATGATCGTATCCTACGAGTTACAAAAAGAATGCCCTCATACGGGGGCTCGGGCGGGGCTCTTGCATACACCTCATGGGACTTACCAGACACCTATGTTTATGCCGGTGGGAACGCAAGCAACTGTTAAGACTATGACGCCAGAAGAGCTGAAAGAAATTGGATCTCAGGTGATTCTATCTAATACCTACCACCTCTTCCTTCGCCCTGGGGCTGACCTGATTGAGGAGGCTGGTGGTCTTCATAAATTCATGAATTGGGACCAGGCTATCCTGACTGATTCTGGTGGCTTTCAAGTCTTTTCCTTGGGAGATATGCGGAAGATTACGGAAGAAGGGGTTACCTTCCGATCTCATATTGATGGATCCAAGCAATTCCTTTCCCCTGAAATCGCTACAAAGGTGCAAGAACAATTTGGTTCTGATATTGCTATGGCCTTTGATGAATGCATTCCTTATCCATCGGACTTCAACTATACCAAGCGGTCTACTGAAAGAACCACTCGTTGGGCAGCCCGTTGTCAAGAGGCTCGCAAGTCTGATAAAACGGCCATGTTTGGAATTGTTCAAGGGGGCATGTATAAGGACTTAAGAACCCAGTCTGCCAAGGATTTGGTGAGCATGGATTTTGAGGGGTATTCTATAGGGGGCTTATCCGTAGGGGAGCCTCATGACCTAATGAATGAAATTTTAGAACATACCACGCCCTTATTGCCTACTAATAAGGCGCGCTACCTCATGGGGGTTGGCACAGCTGATTGTTTGGTAGAAGGGGTAGCTCGAGGCATCGATATGTTTGATTGCGTATACCCTACACGGGTAGCCCGTAATGGTATGGCCATGACACGCTTTGGTCGCGTTAACCTACGTAATGCTCAATATGCCCATGATTGGAGCCCTATTGAAGAAGGTTGTGGCTGCTATGCCTGTCGCAATTATTCTCGTGCCTATATCCGTCATCTGTATAAGGCTGAGGAAATGTTGGCTTTGCGGCTCGTGACCTACCATAATCTCTACTTCTTGCTGGACTTTATGCGTCGTATGCGCCAATCCATCTTGGAAGATCGATTCCCAGCTTTCCGGGAAGAATTTTGGGCTCACTTTAAAAAGTAGGCCTGCTTAGCTGAAGAAAAACTAAAAAAGACTAGTCAAGAGGCTAGTCCCTAGCTATACTTAGAAATATATGTATGTAAATGGAGGAATACTATGGGTAACTTACAAGAAATGTTACAGGCTTCTTGGCCGATTCTCTTGATGATTATC
>URPV01000091.1 GCA_900549805.1 uncultured Veillonella sp. | reverse complement strand
TGACCATCTTATTCATGGGAGATCACCATAATTAATGAGTTCAATCCCCTTTTCTTCCAAGATTAACCGAGTCCTTGCAGACGTCATTGCGGCCTCCTCTTCTTCCCAGTGGTAACCCCACTGAAAAAGCTGACCTAAGGCTTGGTTATCAGAGCCAGGATGAGTCATAATTTCATGAACCCCCTCCTCTTGTGCGACCCTATGAAGAATGGGTTCTAGCGCTTCTTGTGTAAGTTGACCCCCATCAACCACCCCCCAAACATGGTCTGGCGCCGGCACATGCCACGCGCCAATCGCCTTACGAGCTCCAGCAGCCACACAGGATAATCCAATCTTCCCAACCAGACGGCCAGGATTATGTACCCCATTAGTAAATGCCTTAACCTCCTGAGGGATGCGAATCTTATGAAGGTCCTTATCTTTCATAAGAGCTACAACAATAGGCAAAATCTTGGGCAATATATGCATATGTTGATGACCATCGGCATGCGTTATAGTCAAACCAGATTGATATACCTTATCAAATTGAGCCTTTAATTCTATATAGACCTCATTATAATTAAGAGTGCCAGAATACATCTTTTTCATAAGCTCGATGTAGGTCAATGGAAAGAGTCCTTCCTCTGTGACTAAGGACCTGACCTGGTCCACTGGAGCCACCGGAGGTAAGCCCCCCACCAAGCAAGTATGAACGCCGATTCCTAAACTAGGATTCTCCACAGCTAAGGAAACAGCTTGATCAAAGGCAGGGCCCGATGCTAAGAGGGATGTAGAGGATATAATCCCTTCTCTATGGCCCTTGATGATGGCGTCATTCACGGCGGGGTGAAGGCCAAAATCATCTGCATTAACAATCAATTGAGACATGATATTACCTATCAATAAAAAGAGGAGAACCACAGAGTGTGTTCTCCTATAGTGGATATATGTTATTTTAACAAATACATTTTATGATTACAAGAACATTACTCAATTCTTTGTTTTATTGATTATTCCCCTTTTTAATAGGGACACAATAAAACAATATAGCTATTTTGTCCATTCTTCTCGTACTTTATACATAGCTAAGGCACCAGCTATACCTACATTGAGGGACTCAATGGGTCCATAGAGAGGGATGTGGATTCGCTCTTGGCATAAGGCCTGTATAGGAGTCCTAACCCCCTGCCCTTCATTGCCCAAAACCAAGAGGGTCTTAGCATCATAGGTTACAGCACTGTAGTCCTTAGCATCCTCGAGGGTTGTCACGTAGGCTCTTAGGTTCTTGTGAAGAATTAGATTTTCTATATCCTGATCATCGAGACCGGTATAGATGGTCAATTCCCCTATGGCCGAAAGAGCAGATCGTATCGTTTTTTCATTATACACGTCTACGGACCCCTTAGATACAAAGAGAGCCTTAACCCCCGCTGCTACAGCCGTCCGAATCAGAGTTCCCATATTGCCTGGGTCTTGGACCCCGTCAAGAAGCAAATAGAGTCCATCTTGTGCTTGAAAGTCAGAAAAATTGGACTGCCCTTGACGAGCAATCCCCATGACACCTTGTCCATTAACGGTGTCTTCTAAAGAGGTATAGAGGTCATCACGCACAGAAAAGGCAATGATAGGCTTATCCATTGCCATAAGATCTTCGACCTCAGGGCTATGAATCAAGGACTCTTTGATGAGGAGAGTTCTAAGCCGGTCACGGACTACCATATCACGGACGGCTCGCAGTCCTTCTACCAAAAACTCTTTATGCTTATTTCGTTGCTTCCGTTGCTTTAGGGACATGGCGTATTTAAGTGTCCGGTTGTCCTTGGATGTGATTGCTTCCATATAATAGTCCTAGCCTATTTTCTCCACAAAGCTGAACTGATGTCGGAATTAAGGTAGTAAACACAGTCAGCTCGATTTTCATTACGTTCCCATTATACTATAAAAAGCCCCCTAGCCAATAAGCTAGGGGGCTTCTTGTAAGAAAATCTGTTAGATATCTTCTTTTACAGCTGCCAACACAGCATCGAAGTTAACAGGGTTTGTTACTTCTGGTACGTATTCCACATAGGTTACTTTGTTGTCCTTGTTAATGACAACAACACCACGGGACAAGAGGCGGAGTTCTTCAATCAAGAAGCCATAATTTTCACCGAAGGAAGCATCTTTGTGGTCAGACAAAGTAATAACTTTATCTACGCCAGCAGCGCCACACCAACGTTTTTGAGCGAAAGGTAAGTCCATAGAGATTGTCAATACTACAACATCATCAGAAAGTGCTGTAGCATCTTGGTTGAACCAACGAGTTTGAGCGTCACAAACGCCTGTATCAAGGGAAGGAACAACGGAGATAACTTTTACTTTACCTTCGAAGTCTTTTAAAGTTTTAGCTTGCAAGTC
>URPV01000090.1 GCA_900549805.1 uncultured Veillonella sp. | reverse complement strand
AGATGGGCACATTGTGATTTCCGAAGACAGAGAAGAAGGAACTCCTACAAAGGAAACCAAAGTATCTGATGGAGCAGAGAAAAAGGAGCAAAAGTAAGACTTAATCTCTAGTCTGCGAGTGGTAAAATAAAGCTAAATCCATACGGACGGGCTTATATAATTAGATTGTTAAATAGAGGAACCTCCTCCTAGTTATACTAGGGGGAGGTCCTTTTGTTTTTTATAATCTATATTATAACTTATCGGTTGAAGTAAGGTTTGTGCATAGGAATTACGATTTTAATGAATCTTGTATACATAAGTCCATTTCTTGTGTAAAAAATTCTATAGAGTTATAATAAGTTAAGTAAAAATTCTATAGAATATTAAGAAATAATGAAAGAGGAGATGGACGAGTATCTTGTCAGTCCTTCTTTTTATATAGTATGGGGGAAGAACGATGGCGTACACAGTAGATTTAAATTGTGATTTGGGGGAAAGTTTTGGGAATTATCACCTAGGTTTAGACCGAGAGGTATTGAGCTATGTGACTTCTGCGAATGTAGCCTGTGGCTGGCATGCTGGGGATCCTCTCATCATGGATGAAACTGTAGCCCTCTGTAAGGATAAGGGAGTGGCTCTAGGGGCTCATCCTGGTTATCCGGACCTCATGGGCTTTGGCCGTCGAGCGATGAAGATTAGTCCTGCTGAGGCCAAAGCTTATATGCTGTACCAGGTAGGAGCCCTCGATGCCTTTGCGAAACTTCACGGTATGAAGTTACAACATGTGAAACTACATGGAGCTTTCTATAACATGGCCTCTGTCGATCCTGAATTAGCGAGTGCAGTCCTCGATGGTTTAGAGGCCTTTGGAGAATGCATCAGAGCTATGGTTTTATCTGGATCTTATATAGCACAAGAAGCACAAAGACGTGGGATACCTCTTATCCAAGAGGTCTTTGCTGATCGAGGCTATACTGATCAAGGGACCTTAGTGCCGCGGAATGAGAAGGGTGCTTTTATTAAAGAACCAGAAGAAGCCTTAGAGCGAGTGCTTCGTATGATTACAGAAGGACGTGTTATTAGCAACACAGGTCATAGTATCCCTATTCAAGCAGACTCTATCTGCTTACATGGTGATAATCCAGAGGCCCTAGTCTTCGCACAAACTATCCGAGAGGGCTTAGAGGATGAAGGGATTCAAGTCTTAAATTTTCAAAGGCAATGATACAAAGTTAACCTATCGGCTAGGTCGATAGACTGGGTATAGATTGGAGAAAGTCTTATGAAACCTATTATAAATAATAAAGCATCTTTATCAGTTTTATTAGGGGCAGCTTTTTTGATGGCCACCTCGTCCATTGGTCCCGGATTTATGCTACAAACGGCGGCTTTTACCGGCCAACTTAAGGCTGACTTTGCCTTTGCTATTATCGTTTCCTTGATTTTCTCCATAGTAGCCCAACTTAATGTATGGACAATTATCGCTGTTACTAAGAAACGGGGGCAAGATATTGCTAACCAGGTCTTGCCTGGTTTGGGTTATGGGGTAGCCTTCCTTATCGCCCTTGGCGGACTAGCTTTTAATATAGGTAATATTGGTGGTGCCGCTATGGGACTGAATATTATTTTTGGTATTGATACAACAATGGGGGCAGCTATCAGTGGCATCATAGGAATCCTGCTATTTGCCTTTAAAAAAATGGGGGGCGTCTTGGATACAACGGCCAAACTTTTGGGTATGGTTATGCTGGTCCTCATTGCTTATGTAGCTTGTGTGACAAATCCTCCTGTAGGAGAAGCGGTGAGTCACGTGCTCATGCCAGATCAAATTCCTTGGTTAGCAACGGTTACTCTCATTGGAGGAACCGTTGGCGGTTATATTACTTTCTCTGGTGGACATCGTTTGATTGATGCTGGTGTAACTGGTATAGAGCATTTGAAGGACGTTCGCCGTGCTGCCTTTATGGGCTTATCTGTAGATGCTCTGGTGCGGATTCTCCTCTTTTTAGCCGTTTTGGGCGTTGTATCTATGGGATTTACTTTAGATGCTAAAAACCCAGCTGGGTCGGCCTTTTTGTTGGGAGCTGGTCAAGTGGGACATCTTATCTTTGGCCTTGTATTCTTCTGTGCTGCATTGACCTCTGTAGTGGGGGCAGCCTATACATCTGTATCGTTCTTAAAAACCCTCTTTAAGGTAGTTGAAAAGTATGAAAAATTGACTATTATGGCCTTTATTTTCATCTCCACTTGTATCCTTATTGGATTAGGAAAACCAGCGGCTCTTCTCATTGTAGCGGGCTCCCTCAATGGGCTAATCCTACCAATCACCCTGGCTGTTATGTTGGTGGCGACCCATAAGAAGGAGATTGTAGGAACTTATAAGCATAATCGTCTGCTCTATTGGGCAGGTTGGATTGTAGTTCTTGTTACTGCTTATATGGGGATTACCTCCTTACAAGGTATTGCTAAATTACTAGGTTAATTTGATCGTTGTGAAAGTACCATTATTTTCGTTTGAAGGTAATGGTTCTTTCTTGTTATAAGAGGAGGTACCTATGAAA
>URPV01000089.1 GCA_900549805.1 uncultured Veillonella sp. | reverse complement strand
TATCTAGCTTTTACGCAAGTAAGCCTATCCCTCTTGTGGAATTGGCCAACTATAGGCCGGGATCTTGCCTTTTTGATCATTATGTATGTACAGGTTGCCTTAGCTATCTTGGTGGGCTATGCTATTGGCCGTCCCTTTGCTAAGGTGGAGGTAATTCATGAATAAACAATTTTGGATTTTTACACTTATTGCTGCTTTTATGACTGCTGCGTTTTCCCTAGTAAAAGGGTGGGGAACCATGGATGTCACCTTCTTTGGGACCTTAGCTCTCTTGCTGCCTATCGTCTTGAAATCGGTGAAACGCTTTGCCTTTACTGAGGGCCTCCAAGTCAACCTTTGGGCTCATGCTTATAGCTGGCTCTTCTGGAATACGGTCTTCTTTATCGGTGGTGCACCACCGCTCCTGTCAATTCAAATGGAAAGTTCTTTGGCCATCGCCGCGCTCTGGTTTGCTGTGATGTTCTTGACGGTGGTTCTTATGGAATTGACAGCCCTTGGTCTTACCTTCTTCTTCAAGCGAGATAAGAAACGGCCGTGGCTCGATTCAACACTAGATATTGCTCTTATTACGTTACCTGTTCCTATGACCCTTTTAGGACACCTCTTCTTCTTGGACCTATCTAATCCTATTATCGCTTCCATCATGGGTCAGGATGTATTGGCCATGCTTAACATGTATATCCTAGGTATCATAGTTTTGACTATGTTGACCTTAGTCTTTTACTGGTATCCTCGAAACCAAGTAGCTACCTTCCCTCGGATGGTTCGGATCTTTGCTACTGGATTCATGTGGTTGGCTATCAATGGACATGTTCTCTTTGGTGGGTGGATGCCACAATTTGTCTTAGACTTAATCCCTCGGATTATGCCAATTTTCCAAGGCAATACCATCGTTTACATTACACCAGTGGTCTATGAATTTTTAGTAATTGCTGTTTCAGTGGGGATTGGGGTAGGTCTTGAAAACTTACTTAAGAAGAAATTTCCACGCTTTGCAGATTAATCTCACAAGGTGTTTTCATTTTTGCTGATTAGCTTTTTCTTTTATGAGTTCGTCTTGCATCCCTAGGAGTGAGAACGGAGGAAATATATGAACCAAGAATACAAAATGTCTGGAGATAACCAAGAGGTATCTACCAAAGGACAAGTCAAACGTCAATTTACCATCCGTGAGATGGTTATTATCGGCCTTTTGTCGGCTGTCGTCATCACCTTAGGCTTGACACCATTTGGCCTCATTCGTCTAGGTGCTTTGAATGCAACTACTATGCATATACCAGTCTTGATTGGGGCCTTGGTAGAGGGACCTAAGGTGGGGGCTCTGGTCGGCCTTATATATGGCCTCTTCTCTTGGTGGTCTAATATGACCCAACCATCGTCTCTCTTGTCTCCGCTTTTTATGAATCCGTTGGTATCAGTCTTGCCGCGTTTTCTCTTTCCCATTTTTGCAGCCTTTTTCTTCTGGGCTAATCCTATGAAGGCCTTGGGGGCTCGTCTTATGATTGCCGCCTTTCTAGGGACCCTGGTACAAACTATTTTGGTTATGGGAACTATGTACCTCTTCTTCGCAGATGAATTTGCCAAGCTCATGAATGTATCTACTAGCTTGGTGGGCCTTACTATCTTTGGCCTGGGCGCCTCTCATGGGTTACCTGAAGCCCTCATCGCTGGTGTCGTTGTGACGGCCATTGCTCTTCCTCTTCGCAAGATGCTAGGTAAGGATAAGAAGAAGGGGCTTCCAATGGTAGATCTTGATAGGAAGGTGGCCAATCCTGAGCCCGCTGATCATAGGACCCTAGATATGGCCAATGAATTTCGTCAGGAACATGGAGTTCAAACGATAACTAAAGAGGGGGAAGAGGGCTCTAAGAAGACCTTTAAAAATCCTTATGCTAAATAGGAAGACCTCGTAGTTATAATAGGGATTATTGGGGATCACGGTTTATAAGAAACGACCATACTCTTTTGGCTGGGCCTAGGACCTATCTTATATTTACAGAAAATCTGGCCTATGCTACACTGTGTATACAGATAAATTCATTAGGAGGAATTAGACATGGCTAAACACATCCGCACACTCAACTCTGAGTCTTTGCAAACAACAGCTAAAACTGGTGGTTGCGGCGAATGCCAAACTTCTTGCCAATCCGCTTGCAAAACATCTTGCACTGTAGGCAATCAAGTTTGCAAACAAAAATAATCCTATCTCAGGGGATTGAAGGCTTACCGGAAGGTAAGCCTTTTTGTTTTGTCTTTAGTGGCACAGCAACTATATCGAATAATATGCTATACTTAATAGCAGGTCTGTTTAGAAGCAGATATCATATAGATTTAGTGGAGGCACTATGTTAGAATTACAACCTATGATTCATAAGTTTAAAATGAAGGATGAAATCTATTGCTTAGATGTTAATAGTGGAACCATTCATATCATTGATGAATTAACTGATAAAGTTTTGGATGTGTATAAAGGCTATAACAGGGCGGATGTTCATGCGGCTCTGGATGCGACTGAGGATCCTACAGAATTAGATGAACTATTGGATGAGATTGATGAGCTCATCAAGGCTGGTCAACTCTTTACACCTATGAGCCCTGACTTTCAATTGGTAATTGATGAAAAGCCAATCGTAAAGGCTATGTGCCTCAATATCGCTCATGATTGTAACCTAGCTTGTAAGTATTGCTTTGCATCCCAAGGTGATTATGGTGGGGTAAAACGTGAACTCATGCCATTTGAGGTGGCTAAGCGTGCTGTTGATTTTTTGATTGCCA
>URPV01000088.1 GCA_900549805.1 uncultured Veillonella sp. | reverse complement strand
ACTTGACCGCTAGTATTTATTTCATGAAAAGGATCCTATGAAGAAGATTTTTATTTCCAATGCTCTGGATCAAACTATATATATTCCAGAGAAAGAAACCCACCATCTTTTGCGGGTCTTTCGTCATGATTGTAAAAAGCCAATCCTTGTGACAGGTTCTGACCAACGGACGGGCCTTTACTACATAACTGGACAAGAGGGGGGCGGTGCCCAAGCGAAGCTTGACCACTATATTGATTTTCAACCTAGAGATTATGATATAGTCCTTGTTCAATCGATGCTTAAAGGGGATAAGATGGACCTGGTTGTGCAAAAATGCACGGAGCTAGACCTTGATAGTCTGTATACTGTAAGCACCAAGAATTGTGTTGCCAAGTATGATGGTAAAAAGCTAAAGGCCAAGGAAGATCGTTGGTCCAAGATTATACAGGAAGCCTCCCAACAGTGTGGTCGTAATGATTTGGCTGATCTTACAGTGGGCTTGTCTCTAGACCAAATTTTAGAGCGGGAAAAGGAGTCTCTATGTATCTTGGCCTATGAGGCAGAGGAGGGGATGACTCTTCGTAAAGTTTTGACAGACCATCCAAATAAACGGCGGGTAGTCATATTCATTGGTCCAGAAGGGGGCTTTCAAGCTGAGGAGGTGGCGACCTTGGCTGACAAGGGAGTCTATGTGGCCTCCTTGGGAAAGACTATTTTACGGGCAGAAACAGCTGCTATTTCTGCGGTAGCTATGGCTAAATATCAGTTGGAACTTTAGTGGTAGAAGAGACAAATATGTGGGATGACCTAGGGGCGTCCTAGTTGTTTGATAGAGTAGGAGAGGTATGAAAACAGTAGCTTTTACAACCCTTGGTTGCCGGGTTAATCAATATGATACGGATGCTATGAAAGGCCTCTTTATCAAGGCTGGTTATGAAGTTGTTGATTTTGAAGATCAAGCGGATGTGTATGTCATCAACACCTGTTCTGTAACCCATATGGGGGAAAAGAAATCCCGTCAGCTTATACGAAAGGCTAAACGCCGTAATGAAGCGGCGCATGTGGTCGTTACCGGTTGTTATGCACAATTAGATCCAGATACAATTGCAGCTATTGATGGCGTATCCTTGGTAATTGGCACGGCCAACCGCAATAAGATTGTAGACTTGGTAGAACAAGTAGAGGCAACGGAAAAACAAATCAATGCAGTGCGTGACATTATGGGAGAGTCCTCCTTTGAAGAAATGCCTCTTCATGGCAATGAATTAGATAAGACTAGAGCTTTTATGAAAATCCAAGAGGGTTGCAATAACTACTGTGCCTTCTGCATCATTCCTTACACACGGGGAAAGCTTAAGTCCCGTCTTATTCCTGATATTGTAGAAGAAGCTAAACGTCTCATTGCCAATGGTTACCATGAAATCGTCTTGACTGGTATTCACTTGGGTAATTATGGGGTAGAACTGCCAGGTCGACCTAGCTTGGCGGATGTGGTAAAAGCACTCTTAGAATTAGATGGTCTCTATCGCATTCGTTTTGGTTCTATTGAGTCAGTCGAAGTATCCGAGGAATTGATCGATCTCATGGCTACGGATAAGCGGGTATGTCCTAACTTACATCTACCTTTACAGGCGGGGTCTGACCATATATTGAAGCTTATGAACCGCCATTATAATTTGCAAGAATACAAAGATCTTATGGCCCACTTGCGGTCACGCATTCCTGATTTATCCATTACAACCGACATCATTGCAGGCTTCCCACAAGAGACAGATGAAGACTTTGAGGAAACCTTAAAGACTGTTAAGGAAATTGGTTTTACCCACATTCACGCCTTCCCCTATTCCATCCGTGAGGGAACGCCAGCAGCCACTATGGAAAATCAGGTTCCAGAGGCTGTTAAAAAGACCCGTGTAGCCCTTTTGAATCAACTGGGAGACCAAGGCTATAAGGCTTATGCTCAATCCCGTGTTGGAAAACCCGGTGAAATCCTTATCGAGAAAGAGGAAGATGGCTACTATATCGGCTTAACGAATGAATAGCTTCATGGTAACATTAAAGTACATGGTCAACGCTATCAACAAGGACTATTAGCCGGTGGTACAATTGTAGGTTTAGAAGGTAACTACGTTATCATCGAATAAGGTCCTAGCAGACTAGAGGTATGATTACGAGCTCACATAAAGGAGAGATTCTATGAGCGACTGTATTTTTTGTAAAATTGTAAATGGGGAAATCCCTGCTAAGAAGGTTTTAGAAAATGATAAATTTCTTGCCTTTTATGACTTGAATCCTGTGGCTAAAGTCCACGTTTTATGCATTCCAAAAGGGCATGTGGATAACATTGCAGGTATTACGGACCAAAATGAGGCATCTGTTACAGGGCTCCTGAGCTTTGTACGGGATGTAGCTAAGGAATTGGGACTTGATAAAGATGGCTATCGTCTTATTCTCAACACAGGGGAGAAGGCTGGACAGACTGTATTCCATATGCATGCACACCTCTTAGGGGGACAAGAATTTGGATGGCCTGAAGCTTAAAATATTTTGTCAAAGGTTTTAGGATTGTAGTCAATAAATTATTCGCAATTCCTGTATAAAAATCGGCCTTTACCTATTGACAGTGATAGGGGCTCTCGTTATAATATATGCATGTGCGTATGATAAATATCTGCACTTCCCTGATTAAATTTTGGAGGGAGGGATATAGATGTCTGAAATCAAAGTCGGTAAAAACGAGACCTTGGAAAGTGCTCTTCGCCGCTTCAAACGCTCCTGCCAAAAAGCAGGTGTATTGTCCGAAGTACGTAAACGCGAACACTACGAAAAACCAAGCGTAAAGAGAAAGAAAAAATCTGAAGCAGCTCGTAAACGCAAATTCAGATAATGAAATAGGAAACCCTGTGCTTGTGCTGCCTTGGCAGTTCTTGCCAGGGTTTCTTTTCTATATGATGTATATTAATGATT
>URPV01000087.1 GCA_900549805.1 uncultured Veillonella sp. | reverse complement strand
GTTATAATCGAGGTTTTGGCTACTACTTTGAGGTTTCTAAAGGGACGACTGACAAGGTACCTGATTATTTTATCCGCAAGCAAACCTTAGCCAATGCGGAACGCTATATAACACCAGAGCTCAAGGAATTTGAAATTAAGATTCTCAATGCTAAGGATCAAATTATTAGCCTCGAACAAAAGCTCTATCAGGACCTGCGTCAATCGGTAAAAGAACAAGTACTTGCCATTCAGGAGACCGCACGGGCTCTCGCTCAGTTGGACTGCCTCCTATCCTTAGCTACCATTGCGTATGAGGAAAAGTATATCTGCCCAAATTTAACCATGAATGGGACTATCAACATCCGCGATGGACGTCATCCCGTTATTGAAAGCTTTTTAAAACGAGAAGTTTTTGTACCTAATGATGTGGTTCTGGATCACGACACCAATGAGTTTCTTCTCATTACTGGTCCTAACATGGCGGGTAAGTCTACCTATATGCGGCAGGTAGCTATCCTTATGATTATGGCTCAAATGGGGTCCTTTATCCCTGCTCGAGAAGCTACTATTTCTCCCGTAGACCGTATTTTTACCCGGGTCGGGGCCTCTGATGACATCTCTACAGGTCAATCTACCTTCATGGTGGAAATGAAAGAGGTGGCCTATATCTTGGAAAATGCGACACAAAACTCCCTGGTTATCTTGGATGAAATTGGTCGAGGTACATCCACCTTTGATGGTCTATCCATAGCGCAAGCTGTGGTAGAGCATATCTGTAAACACATTCACTGTAAGACCCTCTTTGCAACTCACTACCATGAACTCATTCCAATGGAAGAGTCCTATCCTAAACTCAAAAATTACACGGTAGCTGTTAAGGAAAAGGGGCAGGATGTAGCCTTCCTGCGCCGCATCATTAAGGGGGGGGCTGATAAGTCTTACGGCATTCACGTAGCTAAGCTAGCAGGTCTTCCCGGACCTGTCCTCAAACGGGCTGAAACAATCCTTAAGGGACTTGAATCACAAGGTCCTGATTTAGATGATTTGTCTAATCGTATTAGGGAGACTGTTTCTGATGTGCCTAAGGCTAAGTCTAGTCTTGATATGAGTGGCATTGATGATCTCTTCAGTCATTCTGTCCTAGATGACCTCCTTCAATTGGACGTCATGTCCATGACACCAATTGAAGCTCTCAATGAACTCTATCGCTTGCAGGAAGAAGCCCGTAAAGGAGGCGGTAAATAATGGCTAAGATTCACGTATTAGACGAAACTACCATTAACAAAATCGCTGCAGGTGAAGTGGTTGAACGGCCGGCTTCTGTCATTAAAGAGCTGGTTGAAAATTCTATTGATGCTGGGGCTAGCAATATAGAAGTTGAAATTGAAGAAGGTGGCATTGCCTATATGCGGATCTCTGATGACGGCGTGGGTATGACTGAAGAGGATGCTCGCTTAGCTGTTCTCCGCCATGCCACCTCCAAGATTCAGCAGGTGGAAGACCTCTTTGATATCGCTTCTCTAGGCTTTCGTGGTGAGGCTTTGGCTTCTATTGCATCGGTATCTCATTTTTCCTTGACCACCCGCGTGGCTGACAAGGACTTGGGTACACGGGTAACCCTGGATGGTGGGATCTTTGGCGACTGCATTCCCTATGGGGCTGCGCCAGGCACTACCATAGAAGTAAAAGATTTGTTTTTTAATACGCCAGCACGACGTAAATTTCTAAAAACGCCCCGTACAGAGGGTAGCAAAATTCAGGATATCCTTGGTAAATTGGCCTTGGCCAATGCCCATATAGCTTTCAAACTTATTGTAGATGGTAAGCTAGTCATTATTACACCGGGTAATGGAGACCTCTTTGATACGGTTACAGCCCTCTATGGCTATAAGACTCGGGAGGATATTTTTTCCATAGCTTATGAAGATGCGGGCATTATGGTAGAGGGGATTGCTTCCAAGCCAACCCTTCTTAAGTCTACCCGGATTTGGCAGACGGTAATTGTCAACAATCGGGTTATTTCAGACCGAGCTATTTCCAAGGCTATCGATAATGCCTATCATGCTCTCCTGCCTAAGCACGGCTATCCATTGGTTCTTCTCAATATTGTGGTGCCAGCGGATATGGTGGACATCAATGTTCATCCCCGTAAGGCTGAAGTTAAGTTTGCCGATGATAAGCTTATCTTCAAGGCTGTTTATCATGCCATACTGGGAGCCATTGAAAATCCACTTAGGGAGCGCTTAATTTCACAAGAGTCTTTGAGCTCTCATGCTATCCCTATAATACAGGCAAGTGAGGGGCTGGTTAGCGCTGAATCGGCATCGGCCCATCAAGGAGCCCCTGAGACCATTGCTACCGCTGTGGATTATGATAAGGTCTTTTCTGGACGGCATAAGGGTTATGAAGTTTTACGAGATCAAACTGCTGACTTTGTAGCCAAGTTAAAAAATGAAGGCTATGAGCCGCCGCAAAAGGTTAGCTATGAACAAGATTCCTTTATGGAGAACCCATCGTTTAAAAGCGTGCCTCAGGAGGTAGGATCCTATACGGATGAGGATAAGGCTAAATTCCAAGCGCTACAAGGACTTATACATAGACAGGATAATCAGTTCCAGGTAAACCAAGAGGAGGAAGACCTATCTTCTTCGGAAGTGCGTAGCATTCAAAGTTCTGGCCTTCTTCCTCTAGGGCAAGTAGCCTCTTGTTACATTTTGGCCAAAAAAGGGGATGACCTCTATATTATTGATCAACATGCGGCTCATGAGCGGGTCCGCTATGATACGCTCTGCAAGTCGGCTGAAGCGATTCCTATGCAAAATCTTCTGGTAGCCCGTTATATGGATGCTACAGTAGATGAGATGAACCTTGTAGAAGAAGATCGGGAGGTCCTCTTAGATTTGGGGTATGATATCGACTTAGGGGGACCTAGTCAGATTCGAATCAATGGAGCACCTGTAGACATAGTAGAGGAAAAGACAGAGGAGATTCTAAAATTTATCTTCTCCTACCTTCATGATCAACAAGCGCCAACTAAGGCTCAACTGCGTCATGAAATGTTAGCTTATGCATCCTGCAGGGGGGCTATTAAGGCGGGGCATAACCTTAATATGTACCAAATGTCTATCCTGATTGAGGACCTCTTCCACACCGATAAGCCTTATGTGTGTCCTCATGGCCGTCCAACTATTATTAA
>URPV01000086.1 GCA_900549805.1 uncultured Veillonella sp. | reverse complement strand
AGGTCATCCAAGGTAACTAGAGAATCTTCTATGATTTGCTCATGCCTCATGGCTAGTCTTGATCCACATCTGGCGGTGTCACTTCAGACCATTTAAGGTCAATGGTGCGTCCTTCATCCAATTGGACCTTAACCAATCGCTTATTGCGGTTGATTTTAAGGACCTTACCAATGCCCTCTTCAGTTACGACAGCCTTACCAATTCCCGGTGGTTCTATATCACAGCTATCTTCTTTGCATTCCCGTTTCACATAGAGGTCTCCTCCCTTTTGGTAAAGATCATCCTCATAGTTAAGACAACACATAAGACGACCACAAGCACCAGAAATCTTAGTCGGATTTAAAGACAAGTTCTGGTCTTTTGCCATCTTAATGGATACAGGTGCAAACTCACCCAAATGATTAGCACAACAAAGGCTGCGCCCACAAGCTCCGATACCATTAAGGATCTTGGCCTCATCGCGAACACCAACCTGACGCAATTCAATACGAGTGCGGAAAACTGCTGCTAGGTCTTTAACTAACTCTCGGAAATCAATACGCCCGTCAGCGGTGAAGAAGAAGATAATCTTATTCATATCAAAAGTATATTCCACATTGATTAGCTTCATGGCTAAGCCACGGGCAGCAATTTTTTCCAAGCCAATAGCAAAGGCTTTTTCTTCCTTTTCCTTATTCTTTTCTAATTGCTTATAGTCCTTAGGGCTTGCTTTTCGAAGGACATGCTTGAGAGGCGCTGAAACCTGGTTTTCCTCCACGGGGCGTGCTTCGATAACAACAGTTCCAAACTCAAGGCCACGAGCGGTCTCCACAATAACCCCATCATGAAGGGCTAGGCGGATACCGCCAGGGGAAAAGTAATATATTTTACCCGCTTTTTTAAAACGGATACCTACAACAGTAATCAATTAATCCTCCTGCAAGACCTGACTAACAGTCAACATAAGACCATCAATAGCCAGGGCTGGTTTGATATATAGGCGAAGGGCCTGTTGAGCCCGCAAACTTTCATGTACAAGAACTTCTAAAGCCCGAGTTGGCCAAGCAGGCAATATATGTAACAAGCTTGCTTTTTGCAAAGGGCATTGCAAGTCTTGGTCCCTAGCCCCATAGCGCAAAGCCATGAGGTCTCGGCTCAAGACCTGTATCCAATGAAAGAGATCAAGTAGTTGATCCCGGTCTAAGTTCTCCGTGTATAAGGCAATCAATGCAAAGGCTCGCTTATCTCCCACCAATGTTTTCATAAGCTTTAGGGCTAATTCCAAATTTGCCACAACCCCTTGACTGGCCATTTGCCTAACCAAAGCAGGGTTTCCTTGACCCGCTGCTAAAGCCTGATTCGCAACCACAAGGCCTTCCCCTTCAAGGGCTGTACGTATAACCTCGTCTGGCACAGGGCAAAAAGGGATGGCCATGCAACGAGATAGGATCGTTGGCAACACAGTATTAATCGTATTCGTGATGATAATAAAGGTCACCCCTTGCGGTGGTTCCTCTATAGTTTTCAACATTGCATTGGCCATAATGGCATTAGCCTTATGAAAGTCCTCTACGACAACTACCCGTCGGCTTTGGCTTGCCACGTTAAGATGATCGCGCAAGAGCTGATACCATTGGTCTACCTTAAGGGTCTTTTTGGTAGGCCGAATCCAAAAGGCATCGCCTCCATCTTGGTAAACAGGTAGCCCTTCTTCATCTACTTTTTTCTGGGATTCTCCTCGATCGAGGCGAGTCTGCTCTACATGATCTAAGTATCCCTGGCCCTTGGGGCCTGAGAAGACCTGGCGTCCTAGCAAATAGGATGCTAACCCCAAAGCCATATCTAACTTTCCTAACCCCTGAGGGCCATAGAAGAGTAGACTATGAGGAAGACGATCCCGATCAGCCAAGGCCTGAAGGTGATTTTTAATTGCATCCTGTCCAATAACATGATCAAAATACAAGCTACCACCTCCTCAGACATAACTTAACATTCTAATTATAGACCATAAAGGCTAATATTAAAAGGATATGACCCATGATACGTCTCCTTATAAGCTTTATTTGTCAACTATTTAAAATTTAAAGTTGACAATATGCCTAACTTTTTCTACAATCTCATTATAAATAATATATTTTCCTATTGATGACACTAGTTAGGAGACCCCATGAATACTAGCTATAGACACCTAAAAAGTTGGCACACAATCGCGACCATCACAGAAGCAGTGTTAGATGGCAAGGAAATTAGCCAAAACCAGGCCTTAGACCTGATTCACTGCTCCGACCAAGACACCCCTATGCTCCTAGCCATGGCAGATAAAATCAAAGAAACCTTCGCTGACCAAGAGGTAGACCTCTGTGCTATCGTCAACGGTCGTTCAGGTAAATGCCCAGAAAACTGTAAATTTTGTGCCCAATCTAGCCACTATAATACTGGCGTTGAAGTCTATTCCCTACTCAACAAGGAAACCATCCTAGAGGCAGCCCAAAAAGCCAAAGAAGCTGGCGCAATCCGCTTCTCTATCGTAACTAGTGGCCGAAATACTTCAAATCCACATGAATTTCAAGAAATACTCCAAGCCCTAGAAGCTATCCACACCAAGCTAGGTCTTGAAATCTGTTGCTCCCTAGGCCTTCTTACCTATGATCAAGCCTTACAACTCAAAGAGATTGGAGTCAGCCGTTACCACTCTAATATCGAGACAGCCCCAAGCCACTTTCCCTCCATCTGCTCTACACACAGCTACCAAGATAAGCTGACAACCATAAAAAATGCTCAGAAAGCAGGCATCCGAGTTTGTTCTGGTGGCATCCTTGGACTCAACGAAAGTCCTGACCAGCGGGTTGAGATGGCCTTTGCCCTCAAGGACCTAGGGATTGACTCGGTCCCCCTCAACATCTTGAACCCCATCAAGGGAACCCCTTTTTCCAGCAATAAGCCTCTAAGTCCATTAGAGATACTACGAGCCTTTGCCGTATTCCGTTTCATTCTCCCCACCGCCTCGATACGAACTGCAGGAGGCCGTGAAGTTAACCTGAGAGACCTACAAGCCTTAGCTCTCAAAGGTGGCATTAATGGTCTCATGATTGGCAACTACCTAACTACCCAAGGTCGGTCACCAGCAGCAGACCTTGAGATGATACATGATTTAGGCTTAGTCCCAGCCAAGTTAGTATAAAAAACAGCCCCAAGAATTAAGATCTTGGGGCTGTTTTTTACACTAATCATCACTTAAATAAGATCCCTACCTAGGATAGCTTATTTGTGTTCCTTAGCGGATCAAACCAAGCATACGCAATTGATGATCAGAAAAGCCCATGGACTGGCAAAGGCTCATCATAAAGGAACGGACGCTATCCGATAGGCTGCTATCATAATAATCAGTCTTGCTATCATCTATATAGGTGTAATTATTACTAGTAGAAGTAGTCGCTTCATGACGAACATTGTC
>URPV01000085.1 GCA_900549805.1 uncultured Veillonella sp. | reverse complement strand
TGCATTATGATTATTGGTCTAGATGACTGCCTCTTCGTTTATGATGAAGAAAAATGGAATTCTATCGTAACCACTTTAAATAAACAACCAACCACTAAAGCTAGTATTCGCGCCTTAAAACGGATGATTTTTGGCAAGGCCACTGAATCCGAATTTGATGGGCAAGGACGCGTATTGATTCCCACCACCCTTCGCCAACATGCAGGTTTAGAAAAAAAATCTGTCGTTGTAGGCGCTGGTGACCATGTGGAAATATGGAGCCAGGAAAAATGGAATACCTATATGGGTGATGTAGGTCCTAAGGTTGAAGAATTAGTTGAGACAATTGAGGATCTTGCATTCTAGGAGGTAGTTTGGAATTCAATCACACGAGCGTGCTCTTACGCGAAACAGTAGACTCTGTTATTACAGACCCTAATGGTACTTATGTGGACTGCACCCTAGGTGGAGCAGGGCACTCTCATGCCTTAGGGATGCAATTGACAGAAAGAGGTCTCCTAGTAGGGCTTGACCAGGATACAACAGCCCTTAAGGTGGCGCGCCAGCGTTTAGGAGATTTGAAGTGTCAGGTCAAAACTATACAAACTAATTTTTGTGACCTAAAAGAAGCCTTATTGGCAGAGGGGATTGACCAAGTAGATGGTTTTATCTTCGATCTTGGCGTATCCTCCTATCAGTTGGATACACCAGGACGGGGTTTCTCCTATATGCATGATGGCCCTTTGGATATGCGTATGGATATGGAATATCCACTAACTGCCGAAGAGGTTGTTAACGATTATGAGCCAGAAGACCTGGTCCGTATCCTGAAGGACTACGGTGAAGAACGGTGGGCTAAGCGCATCGTCGATTTCATTGTGGCAGCCCGTCAGGAAGAACGGATTACAAGGACTGGTCAATTGGTGACAATTATAAAACATGCCATCCCTGCCAAGGCGCGGCAAGATGGCCCCCATCCAGCTAAGCGGACCTTTCAAGCTATTCGCATAGAGGTTAACCGTGAACTTGCTATCCTACATGATTCCTTTGTGGATGCAGTTAGCTTGCTTAAGCCGGGAGGGAAAATTGGAGTCATTACCTTCCACTCCTTGGAAGATCGGATTACCAAACAAACATTTAAGGAATTATCCACCGCTTGCATATGCCCGCCGGAATTACCGGTATGTGTATGCCATCATAAAGCGGTGGTACAAGCGAGGAATAAGGCCATAGAACCAAGTAGGGAAGAGGTTGAGGCCAATCCTCGTTCGAGAAGTGCAAAATTACGTGTGGCTACAAAACTGTAAGGGATTATTGAGGAGGCAGTATCATGTTGGCAAAGAGAACAGTGGGTGTACAAGCGGGAGGAGATTCCTTAGCGAATCGACGGATAGGAAAACGTACCCCAGGCATTTTGTTTGACTTCTCTCCAGCTATGGTTCAAGTTCTCAAGACCGTGGGTATCGTTGTAGCTCTTCTCGTCTTATTGGCTATCATGCATGGTCTGGCAACAAAAATGGGCTATGAGGTGGTCAATGCTCAGCATCAAGTAGTACAATTAAAAAAAGATAATGACACACTCCAAGTGGAAGTGGCTGCCCTCAAGTCTCCTACACGGATTCAAAAGATTGCCACTGAAGAGTTGGGTCTCGTATTACCAGATGCTTTTGTGTATAGCACAAAAGCAACGCAAGGGGAACGCGGCTCCCACTAGTGTGATTGTTGACTGGGAAGGAGCAGCCTGAAATGGCTGCTTCTCTTATGTATATAGGAGTGAATCTCGTGAAGAATTTAGAAGCTTTACTAGCCCTTTTGAAGGATGCCTCTGTCACAGGGCCTAATAAAAAAGAAATCCTCGATATTTCTGCAGACTCTCGTAAAGTAGCACCAGGTACCCTATTTATTGCCTTGGATGGAGCGACCGTAGATGGCCATGATTTTGTGCAAAAAGCAGTAGATGCTGGGGCGGCGGCCCTCTTAGTATCCAAGGATGTGTCTGTATCTGGTTCGGTCACTATCATCAAGGTTAGTGATACACGACAAGCTATGATGACGCTAGTACCATTCTTCTTTGATTATCCTGCTGGTAAGATGCGCATGATTGGGGTTACTGGTACTAATGGTAAGACTACGACAACCCATATGATTGCCCATATGTTACGGGAACAAGGCCACAAGGTAGGGATTATTGGTACGGTTCATATCGTTATTGGAGATCAAACGTTTCCTATCCATAACACCACACCTGATGTGGTTGACTTACAACACATCTTGCAAAAGATGGTGGATGCAGGTGTGTCCCACTGCATTATGGAAGTATCCTCTCACGCGTTAGCCCTAGGGCGGGTGGCAGGTGTTGAATACGATACAGCGGTATTTACTAATTTAACCCAAGACCATTTGGATTTCCATAAAACCTTTGAGAATTATTTAGCTGCTAAGTGTAAGCTATTTACAGGCCTGACCCAAGGAAGTCCTCATAAGTCCCCTAAGGTAGCTGTTATTAATATCGATGATCCTTATGGGCAACGAATTATGGACCTTACTAAGGTACCTGTTATTACCTACTCTACACAGAAGAAGGGGACCCTCAATGCCCATGATGTGACCATGACATCCAAGTCCTCTGCCTATACAGTCGAGTATAAGGGGGCCTCTTACCCTGTGAAGATGAATACAACAGGCCTCTTTAATGTGTACAATACCCTAGCTGCTATTGGGGCCTGCCTACAAGAAGGCTTGTCCATGGAAGCAATCGATAAGGCTTTATCCACCTTTACAGCGGTTCCAGGTCGCTTTGAATTGGTTGATGAAGGGCAAGATTTTGCTGTTGTGGTAGACTATGCCCATACGCCAGATGGCTTGGAAAATATCCTTAAAACAGCTAAGGCAATTACGAAAGATCGAATTATTGTAGTCTTTGGTTGCGGTGGTGACCGGGATGCTACTAAGCGACCAATTATGGGGCGGTTTGCGGCCCAATATGGAGACCGGATCTTTGTAACTTCCGATAATCCGCGGACGGAGGACCCTGTCAAGATTGTGGCGGATGTAGAAGTAGGTGTAAAAGACGCCTTGCGAGAGGGGACTAGCTACCAAGTGATTGTAGATCGGACGGAAGCTATCCATGAGGCAATTAAAGAAGCACAAGCAGGGGATGTGGTTATCATTGCCGGTAAAGGGCATGAAACGTATCAAATTTTAAAGGATAAGACTATCCACTTCGACGACCGTGAAGTGGCTCGCCAAGCTTTGCGTTCCCTTAAGTAGGGGACGCTTGTTTGGCCTTGTATAGAAGCGAGGAGGATGCTTATATGGCACAATTCACCTTGGCAGAGGTAGTAAGGGCAACAAATGGTATCTACAAAGGAAACGAAACCATTAGTTTTGCTGATGTTTCTACAGATACGCGTACAATTACAGAGGGATGCCTTTTTGTAGCCCTTAAGGGGGACAACTTTGATGGCCATAATTTCCTGGCCAAG
>URPV01000084.1 GCA_900549805.1 uncultured Veillonella sp. | reverse complement strand
CTAAAATACCATATAAACAAGCTATTTATCATAGATACACAAGATGGCTTTTCTGAATTCACCTATAAAAGAAGGGTCCTCCTAGGAGGACCCTTCTTTTATTCTTTTGGCCTTTCATCTTTTTTGAGACTCTTTGCCTTGTCTATAACCCGTGTAGTAATAGTCAGGCCGGCAGCAGCTACCTTTTGGTAGACTTTTTTCGCTTCTTCAGACCGGAGCAACTTAATACCTGCTAGGCCAATTACCAAACCAGTGCCTACAATAGCAGAGGTTTTCTTTTGTTTCTTTGTGAATTTAATCATTCATACACCTCTATCTAGGTAGCTGGGTAAGGTTATAGGTTGTTCTTAGCAGCCCTTACAGCCACCTTTTTTATTTTTATTCTTGCCGCTACCACAGCCGCCACCACAGCCGCAGCCACCTTGTCCAGTAAAGGATAGATAAAATTTGCGACCGATAAAGATAACAGCTGCAAGAATAACAATACCTACAATAATATTATCCATAGTATATACCAGCTTTCTTTCATTTACAATGATATAAGTAATGTACTTAGACCCTCATAATCCAATCGATGTCAAGCTAGCAAGGCTTATTATTTAAAGCCCAAGAGCAAGCCGCCTTGGTAGGTGATGAAGGCGAATACCCAAGAGAGGATGACACCATAGCAGAACATGAAGCCCATCCACTTCCAAGAGTTAGTTTCCCGCTTAACAACAGCAAGAGCTGCCATACAAGGTGGGAAGATCAAGACGAATACCAAGATAGATACAGCCTTCAAAGGAGTATAGTCTGGGTCGTTTTGGAGGAAGTCGACAAGATTAGTTTGATGTTGATCATCCGCTTGAAGAGCGTAAATTTGAGCTAAGGTAGAGATAATAACTTCCTTAGCAACGGTGAAGGCCACGATACCTACACCCAAGCGCCAATCAAAGCCCAATGGTTTGATGGCAGGTTCAACGAATTTACCAATGGTAGCTGCATAGGAGTTTTGTACTTGTTGAGATGTAGCTTGGTCATCGATGTCACCCAACTCAGCTTCTTTGTTGAGATCATTTCTAACGATAGTCCATGCTGCATCGCGTTCTACATTGTTATCAAATTTAACATCAGCAAAGAGATCTGGTAAATCTGCATCATCGGAAGTATCAATTTCAGGTGCATCTTCACCAGCATTATTGGCTGCATCATCTGCATCCTTCTTAATTCCTTCCATTTGGTCAACCAAGTCATTAACCTTAGCTTGTTGTTCTTCAGTCAAACCAAATTGCGTAGGCACTTGATCATTTTTAGCTTCGTAAGTAGCCTCTACTTGAGCCTTTTGGTCATCGAAAGCACCTTGCTCTTCATCTGTCAATGTTGGGAAGGTCAAGAGTGCCCACACGATAATATTAGCCGCCAATATGAAGGTACCAGCTTTTTTAAGATACAAAATAGAACGTTCCCACATGTGTTGAAGAGCTGCTTTTAAGGTTGGCATGTGGTATGGTGGCAATTCCATAACAAACGGTTCTGCTTCACCCTTAAAGAGGGTCTTACGGAAGATCTTAGCTGCGATAATAGCCAAGATAATGCCCAAGATGTAGAAGGCGAAGAGGGCTGTCCCCCGTTGTTCAGGTGGGAAGAAGGCTGCAGTAAACAGGATATAAACAGGGAACCGAGCCGAGCAAATCATGAATGGAGATACCAAGATGGTAACCATACGGTCTTTATAGTTATCGAGAATCCGCGTACCCATAACAGCTGGCACGGTACATCCGAAGCCCAAAAGCAATGGGATAAAGGATTTACCATGAAGACCAAACTTATGCATTAAACGGTCAATAACGAAAGCTGCACGGGCCATATAACCTGTATCTTCCAAGAAGGAAATCCCTAAGAAGAGAAGGACGATAAGAGGGAAGAAGCTCAAGACCGTACCAACACCGGCGATGATACCATCGACGATAAGAGACTTGGCAAAGCCATCGGCCATGTTATCACCAAGGAATCCGCCTAATGCTGTAAATTCATTTGTAATCCAGTCTTGTGGGACCTTACCGATGATATTAACCAAGGTAAAGAGAACCCACATAACGATAAGGAAGATTGGAATACCAAGGTATTTATTGGTAATAACCTTATCAATTTTATCTGAGAAGGTTTCACTTGTCTTAGGTTGTTTTAAGGTAATTGCATTGAATACTTCTACTGCGAAACGGTGCCGCGCCTCTTGGAAGACAACTTCAAGGTCGATTTGATTTTTCAATTCTTCCCGAATTGCCTTAGCCTTAGCCAATGCAGTTTCCGTGTTATCCAAGCGCATAACCTTGCCAATCATGTCTTCATCGTTTTCAAGGAGCTTGATAGCTACATAGCGAACAGGATATTGGATAGAACCCGCTTTTTCCAATTCTGCTTGTACCTCTGCGATTTTAGGTTCCAAAATATCACCATAGGAAATCTTCACAGGAGGTACATCTTGTTCAGCTGCTACTTTAACAACCGCTTCTAGCAATTGCTTAGTGCCCTTGTTATTTCGTCCTACAGTAGAAACGATAGTTGCCCCCGTCAAAGCGGATAACTTGTCGATATCGTACTTAAAGCCCATAGTGTCAGCTACATCGGCCATATTAAGAACGATAACCATTGGTCGTTCCAGCTCTACTAGCTGAGCAGCCAAGTAAAGGTTACGTTCCAAGTTAGATGCGTCAAGAACGTTGACGATAACATCTGGTTCATCATTGATGATAGCGTTACGAGCTACCAATTCATCCATGGACCGTGCGGTTAAAGAATAGGTGCCTGGAAGGTCAATGAAGAGTAAGTCCTTACCTTCAAAGTGCTTTTCCCCTTCCTTCTTTTCTACGGTAACACCAGAATAGTTACCAACGTGTTGTTTAGCCCCTGTAATATTATTAAAGATTGTGGTTTTACCACAGTTAGGATTACCCGCAAGAGCTATGCGGATCCGTTGATTTTCATCTGCCATAAGAGGACCTCCTTATTCTGCTACTTCTACATCAATCGTATCGGCTTCGGATACCCGGAGTGCGAGTTCAAAGTTCTTCACCTTGATCTCTACTGGGTCTTTCAGTGGTGCGTACTTTACGACTGACACCTTAGTCCCCTGTACTAATCCCATGTCAATGAGTCGATGCATGATGTTAGACCCATTACCATGGAGAGCTTTGATAACACCAGATTGGCCTGGTTTTAATTGGCTCAATTTTTTAATTGCCATGAATACAGTCCCCTTTCATATTGAGATTTATTTGCATATAACAGTATATCAGAAAATATCTTCTTTTCAACTCCTATTCTCATTTTCTCATTTTCTTTTTTATATACGTTCTCAAAATTTTATGTGTTTTTGTTTTATTAATAACGATTATTTTCGACAAAGTTTATATTCATGCTTAATTATCGCAAATAAATAAGTCAATTTCCCAATATTATTGATTGATTTCGATTTTATGGACAATAGATATAATTTTATTAATTGATAATCACTAAGATAATTACTTTTTGTGTA
>URPV01000083.1 GCA_900549805.1 uncultured Veillonella sp. | reverse complement strand
TGTCGTTGCCTTAGCAACTTGAATTTTGGTTTGGTTTTCATTGAATGAAAACCCGCACTCTGGCTTATGTCCAATTCTTAAGAATTGGTTACCTTACATTGTTCAGTTTTCAAAGATCTGCACCAGCGTTTCAACATTCGTTGTCGACTGGCGACTTGATTATAATATCAAATGCACTTTGTAGTGTCAAGAGATATTCTTACAACTTTTGAATAAAATCTCCTTACCCTTCTCTTACAAGTCAGATAAGATTGTTTAATTCAAAAAATTAACAGCACTTCGTCGTGCTGTGTTGTCATTATATGACAGACCTACTATGTCCGCAAGCCTTTTTTAGCCCCTTTTTCCTATAATTTTTATGAATTTGAATGCTTTTACTGACCTCTTTTTTATTGGTCACCATTATCCGAATAATTACTACCAATTCTATGCAATTCATTCGATTTTACAAATCCAATTATAGTTATTTACAAAAAACTCCTATTAAGCGATACCACTATCGCTCAATAGGAGCTACATATATGTTATTGGATATTCTCATAAGGTTCACTATATCGACGCGTTACAAAATGATATAGCAACAACATGATAAGAACAACTGCTAAGCAGATACTATACATGGGACTAAAGCCCATGGCATTGACAATCACAGAGAGAATTGTCGCCCCTACCCCGATGGATATGTCCATTCCCAGGAAAAAGGTTGCTGTTGATATGCCAGCCCGTTCAATGGGTGCCACTTGAACCGCCAAGGCCTGAAAAGCTGGCATTACAGACCCATAACCCAAGCCTAGAATAGGTGCGGCTATGAGAATCATAATATAGGAGCTTTGAAAGGCCAAGAGGGCTACACCTATGCCAAATAAGACCAGACCTGGGTAGATTAGAGCTTCAGGACCGAACTTAGTATAGGCTGGGCCTGCAAATGGTCGACTGATAACAATAGCTAATGCATAAAGGCCAAAGAAAGCAGACCCCCACATAGCTTGATTCATTTGACTTAAGAGAATCGGTACAAAAACGATAACTCCAGAATAGACAAAACCTAAGAGGAGGGCCATGAACATCCAAGGCAAAGACCGCCGTTCTATAAATTGATCAATAGACCACCGAGAACCCTTGCGATGGACTGGTTTAGCTACCTCTTTAGAAAGGCGTTTACAATTAGCTGTCACAAAGCAAGCTAGAGCAATGCCCGTCAACAGGATGAATAAGCCTATATCTCCCTGGCTATTAAGTACAAACAAGCCAAGGGCGGGCCCCACTACCATAGCTACATTGGAAAAGACCGCAAACATGGAGATTCCCTCTCCTCTTCGCTTCTTAGGGATAACCATAACAGCAATGGCTGCGGTGATTGTCGTGCCAAGGGCAAAAATCATGCCATGCAAGCCTCGCAAGAAGTAGATAAGCTCCATGGACCGCACCCAATTAAAAGCACCCATAATAAGGAGAAATAGAATTGTCGATCCTAAGAGGACCCATCGTTTATCGAAAGAATTCATAATCTTTCCCGCTAAAGGCCGCATGATAATAGTCCCAACTTGGAACCAGGTCATGGCTAAACCTGCCTCTATAGCGGTTCCACCCCACATAAGGATGACAATGGGCAATGTTGCAATCAGCATATACTGAGTCATATAAAAAAGGGCATTAGAGGTCCCTAAGCCTAAAAAGGATAGGTTCCATAAACGTTCCTGGTCCATCCACTACCTCCCTAAGGGCCTATCTTTTAAGAGAAACCCTCTTAGTTAACTATGTTAATACATAAAAGAGCACTCTCCCTAAGGAGAGTGCCCTCATACAGGTCTTTTTACACTATACACCTGACACTGTGACTTGGCAATTAAGCATTAGCCTTATTGCGCATATCATTCTTGTCGCGAGACTTCCAAATAGACCAAATGGAAGTAGCCACACAGATAGCAGAGTAAGCACCAGAAATAAAGCCTACAATCATACACAAGGCAAAATTCTTAGTGGTATCCCCACCGAAGATATAAAGAGAACCAGTAGCGAACAAAACGGTCGACAAGGTATAGATAGACCGGTGGATGGTTTGCTTGATAGAATCGTTAGCCAAATCAGCAAACGAATCTGTCCGCTTATGGGTATGTGTATTTTCACGAATCCGGTCGAAAATTACAACCGCTTCGTTCATAGAATAACCAACTACCGTCAAAATAGCGGCTAAGAAAGAAGCATCGATTTCTAATTGGAAGAAAGAAAATACCCCTAATACCATAATCATATCATGGAAGATAGCCGTCAAAGTGGAAACAGCTACGCGCATTTCAAAGCGATAAGAAATATAGGCCGCCAAAACTAAGAAGGCTACTACCAAATTCAAAATGGCATGTTTAGTCACTTCGGAGCCAATTACAGCACCTACGGTTTCAATCCGCTTAACTTCGTTAGAACCTACATTGGCAGCTAAGGAAGAGAGGATTTCCTTGGATTCTTCAGCAGAAAGGTTACGGGTACGAATCATAATTTCATGACCGGATTCACCCGTTTCCCCTTGCCCTGACACTTGAATCGTAGCCCCCTCTAAACCGAAGCTCTTAAGATCATTCCGCACATCGGATACCTGCGTGGTTTGCGCAAATTGAACATCCAAAATGGTACCACCAGTATAATCGATGCCAAAGTTAAAACCCTTGAAAAAGATGGATAAAAGGGAAAGGATGACCAAGGTGGAAGAAAGAACAAACCACCAACGATGATGTTTTACTACGTCAAATCGCATTATTTCTTCCCTCCTTTACCGGTGCTACTATCTTTAGACATAATCGATTTTCCTGGAGAAACATTCACACCATACCAGAATGGATGATCTGTGAAATTACATTCCATGAGGGATCGCAATAAGAAACGAGATACAGTAATAGCCGTAAACATGGATACGACAATACCAAGAGCCAACGTGATAGCGAAGCCTCGAATTGGTCCAGAACCCATAACGATAAGGATAACTGCTGTGATAACAACGGAAGTATTAGCATCCAAAATCGTAGTGAAAGCCCGACGGAAGCCAGTCTCAATAGCCATGCGAAGGGACTTAGCCCCCCAAGCTACTTCTTCCTTAAAGCGTTCGAAAATCAAAATATTAGCATCTACGGCAACCCCCATGGATAAGATGATACCTGCGATACCTGGCAAGGTAAGGGTAGCATTGAGGGCGAACGGTTGTAAGCAGAGCAAGGTAATCATCACGAATACCAACATAGCCAAAGTAGCTACAAAGCCTGCAAAACGATACAAGAGAAGGAGGAAGATGACAATCAAGGCCAAGCCTACACCAAAGGCCATGACGGATTTATCTTTAGAGTCTTGCCCCAAAGATGGACCTACTGTACGTACTTCCATGACTTTTAACTTAACAGGAAGGGCACCAGACCGGAGCAAAAGTGCTGTTTCATTAGCCTCTTCTAAGGATTTTGAACCAGTAATTTGTGCATGGCCACCAGTGATAGCTTCGCGAATAACAGGTGCCGTTAAGACTTGATCATCCAGGGAAATGGAGAAGACCTTACCTACATTACGAGATGTATAGGTGGCAAACTTTTGCCCCCCTTCATCGGTCATATCGAGGGTAATAACAGGATTACCGGATTGGTCTTTAGCAGCCTTGGCATCCGCAAGATGGTTACCAGGCATGACCACATTGACCTTATCATCCTTAAAT
>URPV01000082.1 GCA_900549805.1 uncultured Veillonella sp. | reverse complement strand
AACGCCAGGAGCTCCTTCCAATTCCTTCTTGATATAATCCCCCTTAGCCACTACAGAAGCCAAGAGCTCGTCCGTCAACCGATCCATGATGGTAACGGCTCCAGCCGCACAGATAGGATTACCCCCAAAGGTGGAGGCATGGTTGCCAGCCCCTAAGACAGCTTCCGTCTTTTCATTAAACATAGTGGCCCCCATAGGAAGGCCACCGGCTAGTCCCTTAGCTGTGGATACGATATCAGGAGAAATTTGATAATTCATATAGCCATAGACCTTGCCCGTCCGGCCATTACCGGTTTGGACTTCATCTACCAGAACTAGGATGTCCTTAGCTTGAGCTAATTTAGCAACCCCCTCTACAAAATCCTTATCGAGGGGCATAACGCCTCCCTCCCCCTGGATCGGTTCTAGCATAACTGCACAGATGGTCTCATTGCTATCTAGCAAGTGTTTAAAGGCTTCCAAGTCATTGGCTGGCGTATGGATAAAGCCTTCTACAAAAGGACCAAAGTCTTGGTGGAAGACATCCTGGCCTGTAGCGGACAAGGTAGCTAGGGTTCGCCCGTGGAAGGAGTTAACCAAGGTAACGATGGTATGACGGCCCTCCCCATACTTGTCATGGGAATACTTGCGGGCCGCCTTAATAGCGCATTCGTTAGACTCTGCCCCAGAGTTAGAGAAGAAGACCTTCTTCATGCCAGTCTTTTGACACATTTTTTGGGCCAATTCCACCTGCGGTTGGGTGTAGTAGAGGTTGGATACGTGGTTAAGCTTATGAACTTGGTCTGTCACAGCCTTAGCCCAAACATCATCATCTACCCCAAAGGCGGTAACCCCAATACCAGAGCCCAAATCGATGTAATCCTTGCCGGATTCATCTTGTAAATGACAGCCCTTACCGGCTACAAAGGTCACATCAAAACGACCATAGGTATGGGCCACGTATTCCTTATCAAGTGTTTGTATATCAGACATACTATACCTTCTTTCTACTCCTTAGGGTTCTTGACGAACATGGTCCCCAAGCCTTCATTGGTCAAGAGTTCGATCAATATAGCATGAGGAATTTCACCATTTATAATAAAAACCTTTTCCACCCCATCTTGGATGGCCAAGGTACAACATTCTACCTTAGGAATCATGCCCCCAGCAATGACGCCCTCGTCAATCAGCTGTTGCGTCTCTTCTAGGGTCAGATGAGGAATAAGGCTAGATGGATCATCCTTATCCGCCATTACCCCATCAATATTGGTCATGGCAATCATAGCCTCCGCCTCTAAGGCACCAGCCAACTTAGCTGCCACTGTATCAGCATTGATATTGTAAGTCCGCCCCTCTTGGTCTAAGCCTAAGGAAGAGATGACAGGGATGTAGCCCCGATCTAAGAGGGACATGACAACGGACGTATCAATCTCATCGATAGTCCCTACTAAGCCCAATTCTGGGTCCTTTTGATGGACCTTAATCATATGACCATCTACACCGCAAAGGCCTACGGCCTTGCCACCTAATTCCACTAAATTAGCTACTAATCCCTTATTAACCTGGCCAGCCAGAACCATTTGTACCACATCCATGGTTTCTTGGTCTGTTACCCGCAGGCCATCCTTCCACTGGGAAACAACCTGCATCTTGGCCAAAGCTTCATTAATGGCAGGCCCCCCTCCATGAACGAGAACGACCTTAACCCCCACCAGATTGAGGAGGAGAAGATCCTTCATAACCGACTTTTTAAGATTTTCATCAGTCATGGCATTACCGCCGTACTTGACGACCACTACCTTGCCGGCGTACTCCTTAATGTAAGGTACCGCCGCTGTCAGGAGGGCCGCCCGTGTGGCATTATCGATATGCTTCATGTCATTCCTCTCCTTCTATATAACTAGACCCGTTTCTTCCGCAAGTCCTAGGGCTATATTCATACATTGGACAGCTGCTCCTGAGGCTCCCTTGCCCAAATTATCAAACATAGCATGAACTAAAACACGATCCTGGTTACCCGATACATAGAGGGTCATGGTATCGAGACCAGCGGCCTGGTTGGCCCCTAAGAAGAGTCCATTAGTCTCTTCTAAATTAAAAGGTGCCACCTTGATAATCTTGGACCCTGCATAGTAATCGTAGAGGGTCTGCCAAATATCCTGAGGGCTTACCCCCTTCAGGTGGGATAGGTGAAAGCCAATGGAGGTTTCCATACCCGCATAGTAATCATCCACGACAGGTATGAAAATAGGTGGCTCGACTAGGCCCGTAAAAGCTTGGACTTCCGGCATATGCTTGTGGGCCTGTCCCAACCCATACTGGCGAGGGGCACAGAGGTCAGAACCTGTATCCATAGCCTGATATTGGGCTATCATTTTCTTACCGCCTCCCGAGTAACCCGTAAGAGAGAGCACTGTCAGAGGGTAGTCAGCTGGCACTAATCCTTTGTTAATAAGGGGCGCCAGGATGGCAATAGCCCCAGAGGCATGGCAGCCGGGGTTAGCAATGAAGCGGGATTGTGCAATATGTTCCCGGTAGGCTGGTCCCAATTCAGGAAATCCATAGGCCCAATCAGAATTTGTCCGATGCGCTGTAGAGGCATCGATAACCTTACAGGACAGGTCTTTCAATACCTCCACCACATCGTTAGCTGCCTGGTCTGGCAGGCAAAGAAAAACCAAGTCTGCTTGGCTAGCCACCTCTTTAATAGTTGCTAGGTCCTTGCGTTTATCTTCTGGGATGGGTAAGACTTCAATATCATCCCTTTGGGATAAGCGTTCATCTATTCTTAAGCCCGTCGTTCCCTCTCGTCCTACGATGCATATTTTTTTCTTAGTCATAGTCACAACTCCTCTTATAGGCTTTCATAATCGGCAAAGGTAGCCACCATAAGGGCCTTAATGGTATGAAGGCGATTTTCCGCTTCTTGGAAAGCCAAGGAAGCGTCTGATTCGAAGACCTCATCCGTCACTTCAATCCCATTCATACCAAAGCGTTCGAAGATATCCTTACCCACCTGGGTTTGTGTATCATGAAAGGCTGGTAGGCAGTGGCAGAACTTAACCTGAGGGTTGCCAGTCATAGCCAACATATCCTTAGTGATTTGGTAAGGCTTGAAGGTATTAATCCGCTCTTCCCACATGTCGTAGGAATCACCCATGGTCACCCAAACGCCTGTATAGATGACGTCTAGACCTTTAACCCCGGCTTCCACATCATCGGTAACAGTAATACTAGCTCCCATTTCCTTGGCTATAGCCAGGCATTGCTCGTAAATAGGACCGGCCGGATGGTATTGTTTAGGGCCAATGAGGCGGAAATCCATCCCCATCTTAACAGCTCCAATCATAAGGGCGTGGCACATATTGGATTGCCCATGGCCCACGTAAGCATACGATACATCCTTGAGTGGCTTTTGGATGTTTTCCTTAAGGGTCAAGAAGTTAGCTAAGGTTTGCGTCGGATGATCTAGGTCAGTTAAGCCGTTCCATACGGGCACGCCAGAATAGGCTGCTAATTCTTCTACAGATTCTTGCGCATACCCCCGGAACTCGATGGCATCGAACATAGAGCCAAGAACTCGGGCCGTGTCCTTAAGGGATTCCTTCTTATTCATTTGCGACCCCGAAGGCCCTAAGTAGGTGGTATGGGCTCCCTGATCCGCAGCACCCACTTCAAATGCACAGCGAGTCCGAGTGGAGTCCTTTTCAAAGACTAAGGCAAAATTCTTACCAGTCAGACAAGGCTTTTCCTTGCCTGCTTTTTTATCGGAGAATTGATTTTTACAATATCACCATTTTCCTGTATTTGAACGCCCTTCATCTGCTGAGGTTTCAAGATGACAGAAT
>URPV01000081.1 GCA_900549805.1 uncultured Veillonella sp. | reverse complement strand
GTAGTCGGCAACATCTGGAGATAGACTTCGTTGGTGGGGAACCTCTTCTCAACTGGGATGTGGTTAAGCAAACTGTTGAGTATGCTGAAGAGCAGGCTAAAAAGAACAACAAAATCATGAAGATGACCATGACTACTAATGGGGTTCTTTTGAATCAAGATAAAATAGATTACCTTAACGACCATAATATGTCCATGGTATTGTCCTTGGATGGTCGTGAAGCGGTTCATAATGCCATGCGTCCTGTAGCTAATTCTGGTGCAGCATCCTATAATATCATCGCTAAGAACCTTGTTAATGCCGTTAAGCAACGTAATGGCTTGGAATATTATGTACGTGGCACCTTCACCCATAAAAATTTGGATTTTGTAGAGGATGTAAAATCGCTGTCTGATTTAGGTTTTGAACATCTTTCTATGGAACCAGTGGTAGGGGCAGAAGGGGACTATGTCCTTCGTGAAGAAGATTGGCCTACCTTGTCTGCAGAATATGAAAAGTTGGCGGATCTTTATTTGGAACGCCAAGCAGAAGGTTGGGGTGAGCGCTTTAACTTCTTCCACTTCCGCATGGACCTCTACCGCGGACCGTGCATGGCTAAGCGCTTGCGTGGTTGTGGCGCAGGTCATGAGTATATGGCAGTTGTGCCAAATGGGGATATCTATCCTTGCCATCAATTTGTCGGCAAGGATGGTTATGTAATTGGTACTGTATGGGAAGGTATTACCAATACTGATATTCCAACCCAATTCCGTAATACGCATGTGTTCACTAAGCCAACCTGTGCTAAATGCTGGGCTAAGTTCTTCTGCTCTGGTGGTTGCCATGCCAATAACCTCAGTCTAGGAGGTAATTTGGAAACCCCTTATGAATTTGGCTGTCGCCTCCAAAAGAAGCGGATTGAATGCGCTATCATGATTCAGGCTAAAATGGATGAAATGGGTCTAGATGGGTCTGTACCAGTAGCCAAAAATTGTAAAGACTAGTATGATATAAATAAATTCATTGCCATAAAAAGAAAATTATATAACCTTTGAATGGGAGTTTCTTATGAAGGAACATCGTTTATCAGCATCTACAATTGAACGTTGGGCAATCCGATTTGAAGGCATCGTACAAGGGGTCGGGTTCCGGCCCCTTGTTTCTGTATGCGCCCATGAATTAGGCCTGACAGGTTTTGTTTATAATGATGGAGCAGGAGTCTATGTGGAGGCCCAGGGGCCTGTGGTTGATTTGAAGGCTTTTATTAAAGCCATACGAGATCGCTTACCCCGTCTGGGCCGCATAAATAATGTGAATCACAAGATAATAGACCCAGTAGAGGAAGAGGCGTTCTCCATCCGTAATTCTCCTCTGGGGGGGCCTATACATACCTTTATTCCTCCTGATACGGCGCCTTGTCAAGCTTGTTTGGAAGAAATGCATCAAGGGGTAGAGCGGCGGATTAATTATAGTTTTATTAACTGCACTAACTGTGGTCCCCGCTACACCATTATTGAGTCTATGCCCTATGATAGGGAGCGGACTACCATGTCTGGCTTTCCCATGTGCCCTGATTGCCAGGCAGAGTATGAGGATATAAGAGGGCGACGCTATCATGCGGAACCGAACGCCTGCCATGTCTGTGGTCCTCATTATAGTTTTTATAGGGTTGATCGCCAAGCCCTAGAGAAGGTGGCCGAATCTTGCCACGAGGGTGACCAATCTTGGATCAGTGATTGGGGCCTAACACCTGAGAAGCCGGAGACTGAGCATCGAGGTAGTGACATGCGTGGGTGTCATGGCATGTCCACGCATGATGATAGATTAAGCAGTGATGATTATTTGCTGTTCGAGGAAGAGGGAGATGCCTCCTTGCTTAGCGCAAGAAATCTTGTTAAAAGAGGAGGCATTTTAGCACTTAAGGGGATTGGTGGTTATCACTTAGTCTGTGATGCTCATGAGAGAGAGTCAATTCAAACTCTAAGGGATCGTAAGCATAGGCCTGCTAAGCCCTTGGCTCTTATGGCGGGCTCCCTAAAGGCCATAAAAGAGGTGGCTCAGGTATCTCCTCAGGAAGAAGAACTCCTCTTAGATTCTAGCCGGCCTATCGTCCTTTTAGCCCTTAAGAAGGATGTAGCTCTTCCTATGGATGTTATTGCGCCGGGCACTCACTATATAGGGATAATGCTACCGTATGCCCCTATCCATGAGGCTTTGTTGCCTAAGGAAGCCCTCTGGATTATGACTTCTGGAAATCGGTCTGGCGATCCCGTCCTCTTTAAGGACGACCAAGCCATCCAAGAGCTAGCTAGCATTGTGGATGGGTTTTTGTTGCATAATCGCCGTATCGAGGCACCTGTAGATGACTCTGTTATGGCGATTGGTCCACAAGGACCTTTACAGTTTCGTCGCAGCCGAGGCTTTGTACCGGCGCCTATCTATATTCCGAGCCTAGGGAATCATACCGTCTTAGCTATGGGATCAGACCTTAAGAATGCATTTGCCCTTAATTGTGGTCATCAAGCCCTCATGGGACCGCATATGGGAGACTTGGCCTCTGCCAAGTCTCATCAAACCTTGGAATGGACTATAGACCACTATGAAAAGCTCTTTAACTTGAATCCCACACATATTGTTGTAGATAGTCATCCAGGCTATTTTTCCTCTGCCTTAGGCCGAAAATGGGCAAAGGAAAGAAATATTCCTTTGCTAGACGTGCAGCACCACCACGCCCATATAGGGGCCGTTATGGCTGAACACGATATTGATGAAAAAGTGCTTGGTATTTGTTTTGATGGTACTGGTTATGGTCCAGATGGCACTATGTGGGGTGGTGAGTTCTTGGTCTGCCAAGGGGCCTCTTATAAGCGGATGGCTCATCTGAAGGCAATTCCCCTTTTAGGGGGGGAAGCGGCCGTCAGAGAGCCTTGGCGGCAGGCGGTTTATTACTTGGATCAAACCTATGGCAAAGCCTGGCCGGAGAACTATTTAGAATGGGCTAAGACTTTGCCTAAGGGCTGGGAATTAGTCCAATCTATGGCCCATTCCTCCATGAACCTAGTCATGTCCTCTGGTGCTGGGCGTCTATTTGATGCCCTGGGTAGTCTCCTGGGCCAGGGTAATGTACATGCCTTTGATGGGCAGATTGCCATGAGTCTAGAGCAGCTAGCCCATGGTCATAAGGGACACTTGGTCGACTTTTACTATGACCAGGGAGTCCTTGATATGGGCCCTACAGTAGCTTATATAATGGATGAATATGCTAAGGGGACATCACGTAAACGGTTGGCCGCTAGCTTTCATCGGACTCTTGCTTTTGCCATGGTAGAGGTAGCTAAAGATATATGCCAACAAGAAGGCATTAAACAAGTTGTGCTAGCTGGTGGAGTCTTTCAAAATCGCCGCCTCTTGGAAGAGTTTTTGTCTATTTGGGATGGCAAACCTGTACTTATAAATAAGCTTATCCCACCTAATGATGGCGGTTTAGCCCTAGGACAGTTATATATAGCTCATCAATTGATAAAAAACGCAAACTAATCTCTTAAACTCACCAATCACTTATTAAAGATGAAGGGTGAGTTTTTGATTAGCGTCGATAGCTAATTTAGTGATGAAAGCCCCAGTTTATAGAGAATTACTGTGCTATAATGAAAACAGTATAATTATATTGTATAAACCTTTAGGTAAGTTATATAAGGAGGTTGCCATGTGTTTAGCAGTGCCAGCACAATTAGTGAGCATTAATGACACCATTGGCACCATTGAGCTCACAGGGGCACAACGCGATTGTTCCTTGCTCTTGGTACCAGAAGCAAAAGTAGGCGACTGGCTCTTGGTCCATGCCGGTTTTGCCGTTCAAATTGTCGATGAGGAAGAAGCGAAAGCGACTATGGACGCTTTCCGTGAGCTTGAAGAACTTGAAGACGCTTACTTCGCAGGAAAAGCGCAAAACAGCTAAGGCGCTGTT
>URPV01000080.1 GCA_900549805.1 uncultured Veillonella sp. | reverse complement strand
CTTCTGTCTTTATTTTTAGCCAATTTAGCCTATAGGAAATTATAGGTTTTAGCTAGCTCCTGTAGGAGGAACTAATTTTATGACAAAGAAAACCTATGATCAGACTTGTATGCCCTATGTAGACCTCTTAAAAGCCTATGTAAAAGAGAATTTTGTTCCCTTTCACACGCCAGGTCATAAGATCGGTCATGGTGCTCCTAAGGATTTACAAGATTGGATGAGCGAAGCCTTACCCTATGATTTAGGGGTTATGTATGCCCTAGATGATCTCCATGAACCAGAGGGGGCCTTTAAAGAGGCTCAAGATCTGGCTGCTGACCTTTATGGAGCCAAGGCTGCTTGGTACTCTGTTAATGGTACGACAGCCCTCATCATGACTATGATCACGGCTACAGTAGGGGAGGGGGAATCTCTTATCATCCCACGAGAGGCTCACAAGTCTGTTATATCGGGGTTGGTCCTCTCTGGGGCCAAGCCTATATACTTGCCTAGTCATTTTAATGAGGTCTGGGGAATCCAGTTGGGGGCTAGTCTAGAGGACTTAGTATCCACCCTAGATGCCCACCCAGAGGCTAAGGCTGTTCTTTTGGTATACCCTAACTACTATGGCTTAGGTGTCGATATAGAAGCTATGGTGGCAGAATGCCATAAACGGGGGCTCATCGTTCTGGTGGATGAAGCTCATGGACCTCACTTGCCCTTTGATGACCGCTTGCCCGTAGAGGCTCTTGAAGCAGGGGCCGATTTAGTGGCCCAGTCCACTCATAAGTCTTTGGGGTCCTTGACTCAAACATCTACACTCTTGGGCCAGGGGGATCGAATCGATTACCGGAGAGTGACCCAGGTTCATCAGATGTTACAATCTACAAGCCCTAACTATATCTTTATGGCCTCCTTGGATATGGCCCGCCAGCAGATGGCTACAGAGGGACCTGAACTAGTGGAGAAGGTTGTTGATTTAGCCTATCAACTGCGGACTGGTATCCAAGCAATTCCTGGCCTAAAAACTATGGATGGAAGTCGGCTTGCTAAGAATTTTGATCCTACCAAGGTACTCATTGATGCGAGAGACTTAGGACTTGATGCGGTTGCTTTCGAGAGGTGCTTGAGAGACCATAAAATCGAGGTTGAGCTGATTCAGGCTTGCCACGTCTTGGTAACCATTACTATAGGGGATAGTGAGGCATCTATTCAGGCCCTTCTCACGGCCCTAAAAGAAATTAGTCAAGAGTGCTTGGAAGAGGGGGGATATTCCTCACCTATTCCTTCCTTGGACCAGGTGAATTTGGCCCTTCCTGAACCTACCTTGATTAAAACGCCACGACAGGCCTTCTATGCTAGTCGTGAGACAGTTCATTTAGCTGAAGCCTGTGGCCGCATTTGTGGAGAAACAATCAGCTATTACCCACCTGGCATCCCTCTTATTAGTATTGGCGAAGAAATTACGCCAGCTGTGATACAATATATGAAAGATAAACAAGCACTTGGATATGTGCCGAATGGGGCAGCGGATATGTCCCTGGAGACTATTGTTGTGTTAAAGGATTGAGTATGGGACGACTGATTATTATTGAGGGGGGCGACGGCAGTGGAAAGGCCACCCAAACGGCCCGTTTAGCCGATCGACTTCGACAAGAAGGGAAGAATGTTAGAACAGTTACTTTCCCTAACTATGAGTCTGGGGCAGCTATGCCTATTAAGATGTACCTAGCAGGAGACTTTGGTAAAAAGCCTGGAGATGTAAATCCTTATGTAGCATCCTCCATGTATGCCATAGATCGCTTTGCTTCCTTCCGGAAGGATTGGGAGGACTTTTATAAGAAGGGTGGCATTGTATTAGCGGACCGTTATACGACGTCTAATATGGTTCATCAAATGGTTAAGTATGATGATCCTGCTGAAAGGGTTGACTTTCTCGATTGGTTGGAAGACTTCGAATATACGAAGTTTGGCTTACCTCAACCAGACTTGGTTTGCCTCTTGGATTTACCCCTTTCTGTGAGTCAGGCTCTCATGGCTGAGCGTAAGGGAAAGACTGGTGGCCAGACGGGAGATATCCATGAAGGAGATCATGCCTATCTGAGTGCTGTCCATGCAGCCTATGATGAATTGGTAGCCCGTTATGGTTGGCAACGCATTCAATGTGCAGAGGCCGGATGGACGGATCCCCATAGAGCTATACGATCTATCGAGACTATTGGAGAAGACCTGTATAAGGCTGTAAAAGAGATTTTATAAGACTAAAAAAGTGAAGGTTTGAAAGTATTTCTAAGAATATAGTATAGGTAGCACAAAAAGGGCCGCCTTTGGCGGCCCTTTTTGTGTTGAAAAGAAAATGAAATTTAGTGTATTCTTAAGGTATAAAGTGTTTATTGGTAGTTTTATAAGGGGGTACTTTATATGAACTCAACAACTATCACTATCATTGCTGCTGTAGCAGTGATTTGGGTCATCTTATTTATCATCTTCATGAATTTTAATAAGAAACGTAAAGCAGGTGAAGACCAGTTTAAAAAGGATCATGTTGATAAGGCTCTTCTGCATGTCTATGGGAAGTCTGTTAAGGTTGACGGTAGAGATTTAGACCTAGTGGATCATAAGACCGGTCAATACGGTCAATTAATATTGGCTTTAAGACCAGGTGCTCATACTGTTGAAGCAGTATACCGAACAACGGATAATGTAGGGACCCAAACAAAAAATGCAGTTACCAAACCCGTATCGATTACTATCGATTTGGAGGCTGGTCAAAACTATTATGCGGCTATGTACTTCTATTCTGCAGAGCAACGCAAGGACTACTATAAGGGTCAGGTAGATGAACTTGTAACAGAAGTTCCCTTGGGCTTGGAATCTGGCTTTACAGCTAATACGCATGCCTATGTAATTGTTTATAAAGAAATTAATTAGACGCTAGGACTTATGAATGAAGGTGTTGTAAGGGACTGTAACCGACTAGTAAGGTTGGAGGCATTCACTATATATTACTGGTCTGTAAAGGAGACTGCTGATGCGTTTTGGATTGAACCCTCTATGGGATTCTGTAGCTAAATTGACACATAAATCACCTCTGTTGATGGTCTTGATTCTTATCTTCTCCTGTGCTCCTATATATATGGACGCTAGCTGGTTTAGCTTGGATCCCATTCTCTATGTGGTCTCTTGTATAGGGCTCATTTTACAAACGTATGTGACTAGGGAAAAGGCCTATAATCTACCCTTAACCGCCTTGAGTTTCGTTCTTTTAGCTCTTACTCACTATGGCTATAAGACCTATGGGGACATTGTGGGTCTTACTTTTGCCCTTGAGAATACCGTCTATCTTTGGCTCTATGCCATGATTACTCTCTATTTCACATCTAAGGGAGCATCTTATATAGGTATTCTTATCGATCGCCTCAAGCGGATTGGCATGACTTTGGTTACATCTATCCTTTATAACATCGTAATCATAGCTATCATTTGGTTTGTACTCATCATTTTGGGAGAGACTTTTTCTTTAACCTCTACGATTTCCAAAATACTAGGGGCTTTGAATATCTTTATATGCACTACCATGATTTGCTCCTATGAGGAAAGGGCAGGGGGGCCACCAGAGCCTTCTCCCTTCTTTAGGACCGTTTTTGGCCTTCTTATTCCCAAAGCCTCAATTATCACAGGCGTCTTGGCCAATGTGTATTTAGTCCTCATTTTATTGGGATTGAGGGAGGATGCCCGTTTCCTATATACCTATTACCCTTATGTGGCCATTTTTTACCTCTTTTACATGGCTTCCTTTAGGTCTGGTCAGGCTACTAAGACCCAAAGAATTCTCTGTTTCTTATTCGTTAGCTTGACCATCCTCTGCCTAGCCCTCATAGGTAAGCGTGTTATTAATGAGCCTGTTTTATGGCTCAATACGGTGTATTTGGTTCTCTTTAATGGAATCTTCCTAGCCTATAATAGTT
>URPV01000079.1 GCA_900549805.1 uncultured Veillonella sp. | reverse complement strand
AAAGAATGTTCACAAGTCTTGGATTCTGTGGAAGGTGAAATTCAACAGATTATCGAAGAAGTTCGCATTGCAGAATAAGGAACTAGCATGGATATTAAAGCCTATTTAGAGGCCCATAAAAATCAGGTAGAATCTTGGTTGCAGGACCTCCTAGTCAGCCCTAATAAAGAATATGAAAAGCTCTATGATGCCATGAATTATAGCCTCCTTTTAGGGGGAAAGCGAATTCGTCCAAGCTTAACCATGACTATCTTAGAAGCCTTTGGTCGCCAACCAGCTGATTATAAGGAAATTCTTTGCGCCTTGGAGTGCATCCATACCTATTCTTTGGTCCATGATGATTTACCAGCCATGGATAACGATGATTATCGGCGGGGTAAGTTGACTAATCATAAGGTATATGGAGAGGGAATGGCTATCCTAGCAGGCGATGGTCTGTTGACTGCAGCCTTCCAACTTGTGACCGCTAATAGGATTGCAAATGCTGATCAAGTTTTGGCTGTTATTCAGGTATTGGCTAGGTGCGCTGGCCCAGAAGGTATGGTTGGAGGACAGGCCTTTGATCTAATGAGTGAAGGTCAGCATATTCCTTTAGACGAACTCAAGGTTCTCCACCGGGGAAAAACGGGGGCGCTCTTTTCTGCCTCTGTGGAAATCGGCCTTATTTTGGCCCAGGTTGACAGCCGAGCCTATGATGATTTTATGACTTATGCTGACCACCTAGGATTACTTTTCCAAATTACTGATGATATTTTGGATGTCACTGGTACCGTTGAAGACCTTGGTAAAACACCAGGCTCTGACCTCCGCCAAGACAAGTCAACCTATGTATCCCTCCTAGGCCTAACAGGGGCTAAGGAGGAAGCCGCTCGTGTAGCTGCCGCTGCTAAAGCGAGTATCCAAGGCCACCAAGCTAATATAGAATCATTGGAGGCCCTGGTTGATTATTTATTGATTAGAAGTCATTAAGAGGATAGATCGTGTCTTTATTACAGGGAATATTTCATAATTATTTGGCACAAGCGGCCTTCTTCTCTTGGTTTATAGCCCAGGTTATAAAATTTATTATTGTTATGATAAAAGAGCGAACGCTTCGCTGGGAACGTCTGGTTGGATCGGGAGGTTTTCCTTCCTCTCAGACCTCCTTTGTAGTGGGGACAACTATGGCCCTACTCTTAAAGTATGGTCCAGACTCTGACCTTTTCGTTTTAGCCTTAGTCTTATCTTGTGTTGTCATGTATGATGCTTCCCATGTGCGCTTGGAGGCAGGGAAACAGGCAGCTGTTCTCAATGATATTATCGACTTTATTAAGGCTCATAAATTGCCAGTACCTCTGGAAAATAAGGCCGCACTCAAAGAACTTCTGGGTCATACACCTATCGAAGTATGGGGTGGCTTCATATTGGGCGTTATCGTAGCCTGTGTACAGTATTATTATGTTTATCAAGGTGCAGTATGAGTACAAAAGAACGGTTGGATGTTTTACTGGTTAATCGCGGCCTCTTTGAAAGTCGTGAAAAAGCTAAGGCTGCTATTATGGCAGGCCAAATTTTTATGGATGAAAGTATTCGTATCGATAAGGCGGGTACCAAGGTTCCTGTGGATGCCAATTTAGTTATCAAAGGAAATACCTTACCCTATGTTAGCCGTGGCGGTTTAAAACTAGAAAAGGCCATTGAACTTTATGGGGTAGACCTTACGAATGCTGTCATGATTGACATTGGTGCCTCCACAGGTGGATTTACCGATTGCGCCCTTCAACATGGGGCAAAAAAAGTTTTTGCTATTGATGTAGGTTACAACCAATTAGCTTGGAAACTACGACAAGACCCACGGGTTATCAATATGGAGAAAACTAACATTCGCTGTGTCACTCCTGATGATTTAGGGGAGTTAGCAGATTTTATATCCATTGATGTAGCCTTTATTTCCTTGGATAAGGTCCTACCTGTAGCAACCACCCTCTTAGCGACTAGTGGTTCTTTAGTGGCTCTTATTAAACCGCAGTTTGAAGCGGGTAGAGACAAGGTTGGTAAAGGGGGCATTGTCCGTGATCCCGCTACTCATAAAGAGGTTTTAGTACGCATCCTAAGCGTAGCAAGTGATTGCGGTTTTTATCTTCATGGACTCACTTTTAGTCCTATTAAGGGCATGGAAGGAAATATAGAATTCCTTGGTTACTTTACAAAGGTAGCAGAAGGATCCTTAGATATTACGGAGGACTTAATCGATCAAGTCATCGATCAAGCCCATCAATTATAGGAGACGATTATGCGTATTGGTTTCTTCCCCAACATGGGGAAAGCAAATATAATGGAAGTCCTCAAAGAGGCATGTCGCATTTGTGGGAACCATGGAATAGAAGTCTTTATTCCTGACGATTTAGAAGGGGACCACGTGAATTATGATCTAGGTCTCGATGAAGATCATGTATTACCAAGACCGGAAATATTCCAGGTCATTGATATGGCTTTTTCTTTCGGAGGCGATGGGACCATTATCCAATTGGCCCGTGAAATTTACGCCTTTGAAGTACCCATTTGTGGCATTAACTTAGGGGAGTTGGGCTTTTTAAATCAAATTGAAGTGGAGCAATTACCCTGTCATATCGAGCGTTTGGCAAAAGGGGAGTATTATACGGAAAACCGAAACCACCTCTGTGCCTACATTCAGCGAGAAGATGGAACAAAGGAAGACTTGGTTCCAATTATTAATGAAATTGTCGTTACTAAGTCTCAGCCAGCTAAGATGGCCCGCATCAATTTAGCTATTAATGGGCGTCATACGCAGATGTACCCTGCCGATGGTTTAATCGTATCTTCTGCCACGGGATCTACAGGATATAACTTATCCGCAGGGGGGCCTATCATGTCTCCAGATAATCGTTCCCTTATCGTTACCCCTATTGCTCCTCACCTAATTCAGCACGTGTCCATGGTTTTGCAAGAAGAAGATTTGATTGACATTACAATGCCTGAGCGGGAGGACCAGCTCCATGCCTGCATTGATGGGGCCTACGACTATTGGTTCTCCAATAAGGAATCTCTCCATATAGCATCCAATCCAGTATACTGTAAATTCGTCCGTTTTAATGATCAAGGCTTCTTTGGAACACTCTTTAAGAAGCTCTCTAGCCGCCGAGATGAGTATATTTAGAAGAGAGGGACTCTTATGATTAATATCAATAATGCAGTGCAGTTCCAACATCTAGTATGGGACCGGATTTTAGAAGAAGCCCAGACCATTGTAGATGCAACCTGTGGAAATGGGCATGACTTTCTCTACCTAGCGCAAGCTGCCAAGGAGGGGGCTCACCTCTATGCGATTGATATCCAAGACCAAGCCATTGTTAATACCAAAACCATCATAGGGCAGGCTAAGGTTAAGGATTCTGTCAGTATAACCTATATTCAGGGGTCACATGATCAAGCGTTAGATGACCAAATTCAAGAGGATTATATTGACTTGGTCGTTTTTAATCTAGGCTACTTGCCTGGTTTTGACCACGCTTTGATGACAAAGCCAGACCTCACTATAGGGGCCCTTAAAGCAGTTCTTCCCAAATTATCTAAACAGGGAGTGGTAACCTTGGTGGCTTACCCGGGGACAGCTCAGGGCTTGGCTGAAAAGGAAGCCTTAGAAGAGTTTCTAGTCAGCCTTAGCCAAAAGGAATATAACTGCTGTCACTGGACTCCACTCAATCAGATTAATCAACCACCTCTTATCTATATGATTCAAAAGCGTTAACTCAGAATCGTAGGATAGCCCTTACAATCTATATTGTAAAAGCCCTTTGGACTCGTGCCATAAGGGCTCTTTTTTATGAGAAGACCCTTATTTGCGGGCCCTGTTGTATGATATAATATACATAAATGAGTGAATAATAATACTCAATAATGTGGTAAAGGATGTGAACCTATGAAACGCTATCGCTACAACAAAATTAAAGAAATCGTTCAGTCCCAATCGATTGAAACACAAGAAGAATTGGCTAATGCCTTATTAGCGGAGGGCATTGAAGTAACGCAAGCGACTGTATCTCGTGAT
>URPV01000078.1 GCA_900549805.1 uncultured Veillonella sp. | reverse complement strand
GGGACTGCAGCAGAATGTGTTAAAAATTGCATTCTGTTACAGCCCCATTTTTTATCGTTGTGAGAAAAGATTATTTAATTAACTGGTTAAATTCTATATCGATAGATTGAATTATATGCATATATACAAAAATTCTGCTATAATATGGAAGTAAAAGGGTTTTTCAGGAAATCTCACTCATACGTTCCATATAGGGAGGATATAGAGCATGGCTACAAGTATGGTAATCGGCACACAATGGGGTGACGAAGGTAAAGGTAAGGTCGTTGACTATTTGGCTGAACAAGCAGACGTCGTTGTCCGCAGCCAAGGGGGCAACAATGCAGGACATACTGTTGTTGTAGATGACCAAGCGTTTGCCCTCCGCCTCTTGCCATCTGGTATTTTATACGATAATAAAGAAAATATTATCGGCACAGGTGTTGTAGTGGATCCAAAGGGTCTCCTTGATGAAATCAAAGGTCTTGAAGAAAAGGGAAAATCCGCTAAGAACCTTAAAATTTCCGACCGTGCTCATGTGGTAATGCCTTACCACCGTGCCCTTGATGTAGCGGAAGAAAATTCCAAGGCTGAAGGTCAAAAAATCGGCACTACTAAAAACGGTATCGGCCCTTGTTATGCGGACAAGGTGAATCGTGTGGGTATCCGTATGTGCGACCTTATGGACCCAGAAGTCTTTAAGGAAAAGCTAGCTTACAATGTGAAGATGAAAAACGCTATGTTGGAAAAGGTTTACAACCAACCAGAGCTCATGGTCGATTACGATACGCTTCTCGAGGAATACTTAGGCTATGCTGATCAAATTCGCCACATGGTGACCGACACCAATGTAGAGCTCTTTGAGATGATCGAATCCGGTAAGAAGGTCCTCTTTGAAGGGGCCCAAGCAACAATGCTTGACTTAGATAATGGTACCTATCCATTTGTAACCTCCTCTCATCCAGTAGCTGGTGGTGCCTCCACTGGCGCTGGCCTGGGCCCTAATTATCTCAAGGGAATCGTAGGGGTTGTAAAAGCTTACTCCACACGGGTTGGTGAAGGCCCATTCCCATCTGAACTCTTGGATCAAACAGGGGATAAGATCCGCAATGAAGGTCATGAATTTGGCACCGTAACAGGTCGTCCTCGCCGTTGTGGTTGGCTCGACTTGGTGGTGGTAAAATACGCCGCTGCTCTTAACTCCTTAGACCATTTGGCGATTACCCGTCTCGACATTCTTGATTCCTTCGATGAACTTAAGATTTGTGTAGGTTATACAATCGACGGTAAGCCTGTGAAGGGCTTCCCTGCAGACCTTAAAAAATTGGCTCAATGCCAACCTGTATATGAAACAATGCCTGGTTGGAAAGAAGATATCTCCGGTATCCGTGAATACGATCAATTGCCAGCTGCAGCTCGCGCTTATGTAGAACGTATTGCCGCTGTAACAGGCGTGCCTTTGGGTATTGTCTCCGTAGGTCCTAACCGCGATCAAACCATCGCTTTGGACGAAATGTATAAATAATTTTCTGTTAAATAAAGGGTGAAGTAACCATGGAATTATCTTATGAACGCTTAGCAACGGTTTTCAAAGCCTTGTCCGATGAAACTCGCTTGCATATCATTGACATGTTGTCCTGTAATGAATTGTGTGCAGCAGATATCTTGGCTAGCTTTAACCTCTCCCAATCTACTTTGAGCTACCATATGAAAATTCTCATTGATGCGGGTGTGGTTAATTCCCAACGGAATGGCTTGTGGACTCGTTACTCCATCAATGAGCCAGCCTTCCAAGAGCTCCTCAAAATCATTCCTCAATTGTACGAAACAAAGGACGAATGCATTTGCTCCCAAATTAAGTACTGTCGCATCGAAGACGGCCCAGAAGCGTAAGATCATGCGACGTTGGATTATGCATGTGGATATGGATGCCTTCTACGCATCTATAGAGCAACGCGATAACCCAGACTATAGAGACCGCCCCTTGATTGTGGGCGGTCTTTCTGCACGTGGGGTAGTCTGTACGGCCTCCTATGAGGCTCGTAAGTTTGGGGTTCACTCGGCTATGGCTACGGAGAAGGCTCGTAAGCTCTGCCCTGAGGGGATTTTTATTTGGCCCCGCATCGATTATTACAAGCTTATATCCGGACAAATCCACAAGGTTATGGAGGAGTTTACGGATATGATTGAGCCCTTGTCCCTGGACGAGGCCTTTCTTGATGTGACTGGATCTACCCACCGCTTTAAGGGGCCCTATGATCTGGGGCGGGCCATTAAACGACGCGTCTTTGAAGAGACCGGCCTCATTATATCAGCAGGCCTAGCTCCTAATAAGTTTTTGGCCAAGATTGCTTCTGATTTTGATAAACCCGACGGCCTAGTGGTAGTTCCTTATGGGAAGGAAATGGAATTTCTTCGAAAGTTGCCTATCAAGCGCCTTTGGGGTGTGGGGGCCAAGACGGAGAAGAAATTCTTGGAAGCTGGCTTTAAGACTATAGGAGACCTACAGGTCTTAGGTGATGAGAGAGCTCTCGTACCCATTGTAGGCAACCAGGCTAAACACTTTTGGGAATTGGCTAGGGGAATCGATAATCGCCCTGTTGAACCGGACCGTCAGGTCCAATCCATAGGGCGGGAGGAGACCTATGAGGAAGACTTAGATGATGAAAGTCTTATCGATCGAGAGTTTCAGTTCTTTGCTAACCGGGTAACTCGTCAGCTCCGGAAGAAAAATTTGATGGGCACTACAGTGTCCATCAAGATTCGTTATGATGATTTCTCTACGATTACGCGCCAGAAAACATTGGATACACCGACCGATTCTGAGTCCCTTATGCTGGCGGCGGCCCGGTCGCTCTATAGCAAGATTAAGCGGACCAGGCCGGTTCGCCTTCTAGGCCTAACCATGGCGGGTCTATCTGAGCCCGTGGCCCAGACCTCTCTCTTTGGAATGGAAGAGGAGGAAGATCTATTAGCCCAGACCTTAGATGGCCTTCAGGCCCAATTTGGCGGAGATGCTATCATGAAGGGCTTTGCTTGGGAACGAGCCCAAGAGGGGATTGGTCGCAATCGACACCGCTTTCACCATGGCGATGGTGGCCCTCAAGAGGGCGGTCTTAAGGATAGCGAATAGGAGGGCTTTCATGATACAATGAAACAAATGAGAATGTTATTCTGTCGTTTGACCTATGAGGTAGATACATGAGTATGTTTAAGGTTGCCATTCATTATGGCGCAGATGACCGAGGCTATGTGGCCTATGATACAGAGACTAAAGAATTGTCTGTATCCCTTCCTAATCAAGAATGGGCGGACAAGGTAAGTGCATTCTTGAAACAAGATCACTCTATCGCTCACGCTATGGGTCTTGATACCTATCAAGAATTGGATATTGATCCATTGGAATCCTTGGGTAACTTGAAGTTGGCCTTGACCCGCTTGTGGGAAGCTACAGAGGTTCAAGTCGACTGGAGCCGACCTGTAGAAGATTAATACTATGGCCACCACTTATGGTGGCCTTACATGCGTCTATAGCTCAACCGGACAGAGCGACAGTTTCCTAAACTGCAGGTTGGGGGTTCGATTCCCTCTAGGCGCACCAGTTGGATAGAGCAGCAGTTTCGCTTTAATACTCGTAAGAATCTATTAAGGTAGGGCTTGATGCCGAAATCAAGGGATACATCTCTGATGTATCCCTTTCCTCATTTATACTTTATTTTTTATATTTTAAATAAAAGTGTTGACATATATATTATGGTGATTTAGTATGTAATTAGATTTTACCATAGCGAAAGGTTACAGAATCTACTAAAATAAGACTTTATGTCGAAATCACTATTTATTGATAGTTATAGTAACAATAGTATATGTAAATTTGACTTAGTTATTTATATTACTAATGTTTTGCACGAAATTTGAGCACAGGTCTTATGATCTGTGTTTTTTTATTGTGGTTTTGTTATAGCGAAAGCTTACAAAAGTGCTTAACTTCGTTGTTGAGGTTTTAGTACTCTGTAATTTTTCGCTATGATAAAACCAGCCACAATTATTATTAATCTGAATAAGCGTTTTAGTACTCTGTACTTTTTCGCTATGATAAAACACCTTC
>URPV01000077.1 GCA_900549805.1 uncultured Veillonella sp. | reverse complement strand
AAAGGCATAGGATAGATTTGTTCTGCTGGATTATCTTTTACTTGAAGACCTGGGAACTTAGCACAAGCTGCACGGAAAGCTTCTACGGATACAGGTTCTTCGGTTTCAACTAGAACTGATTCAGAGTGAGAGCGGTATACAGGAACTCGAACAGTTGTTGGTACCACTTGAATAGACTCATCATGCAAGATCTTTTGGGTTTCATTAACCATCTTCATTTCTTCTTTGGTATAGTCGTTATCCAGGATGTTACAGTTAAAGAATGTTGTGGCAGCTATTCCTAATTTTGTAGATGCATATCTTTTAATGGCATTATTATCCATCAAGGGAGAGAATTATGATAATGCAAGAACATTCCTTGATACGATCTTAAAGATCGATCCAAACAACGAATCAGCAGTGGATGGTTAGCCAATTCTTCAATCCCCTCTTTACCAGCACCAGATACAGCTTGGTATGTAGAAACGACAACCCGTTTAATAGGAGACAAGTCATGAAGCGGTTTCAAGCCCAATGCCATAATGATGGTAGAGCAATTTGGATTAGCAATAATCCCCTTGTGCTTAAGAATATCTTCAGGGTTTACTTCTGGTACAACCAAGGGTACTTCTGGATCCATACGGAAAGCAGACGAGTTATCGATAACGATAGCGCCGCGTTTAGCTGCTTCTGGAGCCAGGGTCTTGGAGATGGAGCCGCCTGCAAATAGGGCAATATCAATACCATCAAAAGACTCAGGCTTTGCTTCTTCTACAATGTATTCCTTACCAGCTACAGTCAATTTTGTCCCTGCAGATCGAGCAGAGGCCAACAACTTTAAATTTTCAAAAGGAAACTGACGTTCTTCAATAAGTGTGATAAATTCAGCACCTACAGCGCCAGTGGCGCCTAAAATGGCAACGTTGGGTTTTCTCATGGGATTCCTCGCAATGTATACTATAGTTTATAATCAATCGTTTTAGCCGTTTAATAAAGTCTTAACAATCTAGTTATAAGTAGTGTTCAAGACCATAGGTCAAACCCACATGATCCTTAATGCGCTTACAAGCTAATACAACGCCTGGCATGAAAGACAAACGACTCAAGGAGTCATGACGAACCGTTAAGGTTTCATCATAACCACCAAAGATGACTTCTTGGTGGGCCACATAGCCTGGAAGACGAACGGAGTGGATGGTCACATCGTCCACCTTAGCCCCCCTTGCGCCAGGTAGAGATTCACGGGTTAAGTCTTCTTGCGCCTTTACACCAGCCGTTTTTTTTGCTTCATTAATAAGCTTAGCAGTTAAAACGGATGTACCGGATGGAGCATCATACTTGTGGTTATGGTGAAGTTCGATAATTTCTACATCTGGGAAGTATGGTGCCAATTCAGCGGCAACCTTCATCATCATAACCGCACCCATAGAGAAGTTTGGTGCAACTAAAGCATTGGCTCCGTGTTGGCGACCAATAGCATCCAGATTTGTCCTTTGTTCAGCAGTTAAACCAGTTGTGCCGATGACCATGTGAATGCCTGCAGCTAACACCTTTTTAGCATTTTCATAAATGATTGCTGGAGAGGTGAAATCAACAATCACATCAGGTTTATTGGGACCCTTTATGAGTTGGTCCAAGGAGGCAGATACAGCAATACCAATTGCACCAAGGCCAGCTAATTGACCCATGTCCTGCCCTGCTAAATGAGGGTCAATCCCACCAGTAAGGGTAAGTTCTGGATCATCATAAACAGCTTTTACAACAGCGCGGCCCATTTTACCGCCAGCGCCACAAACAGCAACTGTAGTCATATATACCTCCATAAAAAAAGATCAGCGGACTATCCACTGATCTTTATGATTTACTAATCAATGAAATAGCACTCCATCATAGTTGATGACAGTTACGCACCTATTAAGTAGCATAACCAGAACCATTAGAGGGCCTAATGGAACTTCGGCAATCATTCCTTTTCCAGTGGTTCAACGCGTGCCCCGCTCCCCATTGGTACTCTTAATGAATGCACCTCTATCTCCGCATATGTCGTTTGTAGTTAAAGTATACAGCAGAGATTGAGGCCAGTCAAGAAGGCCTAGTAGCAAGAGACTTCTCAAGACTGTGTTACCGTTTATAATTCAAACTAGCTATCCTTTAATCTTCATAGATTACACCAAAATGATGCATTAGTTCGCGCGCTGTAGCAAGAGCAGTATCGGAAATCCCCTTGCCTGACATGATCGCAGCAATATGGTCTAAGTGTTGTTCTTGGTTAAGTTTAGTGACAGTTGAGATGGTCCGTCCATCTACCTCTTCTTTTTCCAAGTGATAATGATGGCGTCCGATGGAAGCCGTTTGTGGTAAATGGGTGATGCAAAATACTTGGTTAGAGGTAGATAAAGCTTGAATTTTCTCAGCCACCTTAAGGGCTATATCGCCAGAAATCCCTACATCGATTTCATCGAATACCAGAGTTTTTAAGCTATGGTTGGAGAAAATAGACTTAAAGGCCAAGGCAATACGAGCCAATTCACCACCAGAAGCCACCTTGTGAAGTGGACGCAAGCCTTCCCCTTTATTAGCAGAAAAGAGAAGTTCAATAGAGTTAGCCCCTAATCTAGTAAGCTCTTGGCTATCCTGGATAGAGAATTCTATATGAGCTTTATCCATACCTAGATCTTTAAATTCAGCTTCTAAGGCTTGCCTAATAGCAAGACTATTCTTACTCCTTACTGCTGATAAGGTCTGTAAAGCTTCTTGAGCCGCTGCCTCTTTGATGGCTAAATCATCTTCTAAGACATCTTGGGATAAGGCCTGTCCTTCCAACTCTTCTAAGCGAGCTTGAGCCTTATCTTCATAAGCTAAGATGTCCTCTATGCTGGATCCATACTTTTTCTTGAGGCCGTAAATTGTACTATCCCGCTCTTGGCAATACTTATATCGTTCCTCATCATAGGAAATGGAATCCCTATAGCGATCTAATGATTGGGCCGCTTCTTCCAGTTGAAAGTAGGCAGAATTAATGAGTTCAGAAATCTCTTTCACATCTTGGTCATAGCGAAGAAGATCTGCTACTTCAGTCTTGATGGTGTTGACTGTATCAATCAGGGGATGACGGCCTTCATAGAAGGCATCATAGCAAGCGCCTAAGACCTTATCAATATGTTCGAAAGCATCTAATTTCTTTAACTCTTCTGAAATAGCTTGGTCTTCCCCTTTTTGTAGCCCTGCTTCTTCTATTTCATCAATCTGGTAGCGGAGCATGTCCAACTCTCGCGCCCGTTCCGCCATAGTCTCAGTCATGTCATCCAAGAGGGCCTTAGCCTCCTTGTAGGCCTTATACTTAGCGTCATAATCTTCGTAGGCTGCACGCCCTTCCTGGTTGTAAAAGTCTAAGTATAGATGATGACGGTCCGCGTCTAAGAGTTGCTGGTTAGAATACTGCCCGTGAATATCGGCCAAATAGGAGCCAATCTCCTTGAGGGCTTTCAATGGAATTGCCTGATCATTAGCGAGAATGGTAGATTTACCCTTCTCGTTAAAAGATCTAGATAAGACTAATTGTCCTTCTTCCACATCGATATTCTTCTTCTTTAAAAGATCCAATAATTCTTGATTATCACCTATATCAAAGAGACCATCGATGACAAAGGAGTCCTTACCGTGCCGGATAAAATCAGAGGAAGCCCTCTCTCCTAAAAGGATGGAAAAGGCATCCATAAGGATTGATTTACCAGCCCCTGTTTCCCCTGTAAAAATAGTAATGCCATCCGTAAAGGGAATGGTCATTTGCTCGATGAGGGCAAAGTTGCGAATGCCCATTTGTCTAAGCATAATCTATTCCTTCATCAAATCAGCAATACGTTTAAGAACACTGTCTACCTCTTCTACAGATCGGCAGATCAAGAGAATAGTATCATCCCCTGCCAAAGTCCCAATGACTTCTGACCATTTAGCATGATCTACGGAAAAAGCTACCGCTGAAGCAGAACCTGGAATGGTATGTAATACGATTTGGTTGAGCGCCGAATCCACGCGGATGATTGAATCTTGGAAGAGACGGTTGATACGACTTCTAGATAAAACAACATTTTCCTCTGGGGATAAGGCATACCGAT
>URPV01000076.1 GCA_900549805.1 uncultured Veillonella sp. | reverse complement strand
CCTTCGGTGGTACTGTTTCTTACTATTATTATACGCTATTTCTCGTCAAAATCAACCATTTGTTGTGACAGAGCCTAAATAAAAAACCACGGGAAGCACTGACGTGACAACCTGCGGTTTCTCATGCTATGTAAGCTTCCACTAAGGCTTACAAGACTAAATTATTTTCAATTTTCTTGAGGCTCTCTAAGAGCTTATGTAACTCTTCCTCAGATAGGCCTGCTAAAGCCGCAGTCCTATGTTTGTCTACCAACTGTCCAATTGGATCCATGAGGGTCTCACCCTTTTCTGTTAAGGCAATGAACTTCCCTCGTTGACCTGGCAAGCTATGTTTTTCAATCAGCCCTTTATCCTCTAACTTAGCTAATGTTTTAGAAATAGCCGCGGCCTCTACGCCAAGCTCTTTAGCCAATTCCGTTTGCGATCGTTCCCTTCCCTGGTGAATAACCTTCATGATAGTCCATTCCGAAGAAAATACGCCCTTTCTTGAAATAACAGAATTCAAGCTCTTATTAAAAGCTCGCACAGTTTGTAGGCACTGATAAATAACATCGTCTCTTTCCATAGGTCCCCCTATTTCACTCTATTCAACACACACTCTCCTTGGACGAAAAGCCTCCCCAGACTTTTCTTTATTTATCGGCGGATAGCTTTTACCAAGCCAATCACAATGACCGCTCCTATGATAGAGGTAATCAGTGATTGCAGGCCAAACCCATCTAGCCCTTTGACACCAAAGAAGGTCAGTAAGATATAGTTGGCCAAGGTTCCACCTACAAAGCCCGCTAGGATATTGGCAAGTTTACCCATCTTCTCATCGACATGCATAATCTTAGAGGCAATCCAGCCCGCTAAACCACCAATAATAATCCAGGAAATAAAGCCCATATAAGTCTCCTTAGAAAAAAATAAGAACTCATTGAAGACTACTAAAAAAGAAAGAAATAAAGAGACTTCACATCTCTCTCATTTCTTTCCTAGTATAACTCATTCACATTGATTTCATCAAGTACTATATTGAATTTTTTCTAATTTAAGCAAAAAAGCCTTGCGCTCTAGTCCTCCTCCATAGCCTGTAATAGCCCCCTTAGCCCCCATAACCCGATGGCAAGGAACAATCAAGCTGATGGGATTAGCGCCTGTAGCCCCGCCAACGGCCTGGGCAGACATCTTAGGCCGACCAAAATCTTTCGCAAGGGCCTTGGCTATAGCCCCATAGGTCATCGTTTGCCCGTAGGGAATGGATTCAATATAGGCCCAAACGGCCTTTTGAAAGTCCGTCCCATGGAGTTCATAAGAAGGAGCTTGCAAAGAATCCGTGGGCTGACCACCAAAGTATCCATCAAGCCAAGCCTCGGTCACTCGGAATATGGGCAAATAAACAAGAGGAATCAAACCAAGGTCACAAGGCCCCTCTTCTCCTTGGAAGAAGAGGTCTGTCAGGAGTCCCTCTCGGCCTAACATAATCATAGACCCTAAAGGAGATTGATAGGTCCAGCGGGCCTCCTGCCAGACTTGTGGAGCTTCTTTTTTATTCACGCCCATGGACAGCTTCCTCCTAAGAACACTAATAATCCTTTTACTTTATAAGGTAAGGGCATAGGATTGATCCACAAAGGCCATCACATCTTCGTCATCCGCTGGCCCTGACAGGAGGATGGACAACCAGTGTTTCTTATTCATGTGATAGGCGGGGCCATAGCCCGCTTGTTCTTTATAAAAATCCACATCCTCTGGATCCGCCTTAATGACTAAGAGGTCGCATTCCGTGGAGTTAACCATGGACCGGGGACCCTCCTGCTTGATATCTACTGATGTGGTATCCACATTCATGATGACGGCGAACCACTTGCCATTTCCAGGATGACGGAAAACCGCATAATCCGGATAGGTATCCCAAAGATATTGGGGTTCCACATCATAACGCTCACTTATGTAGTTCATAATATCAAAACGGTTCATAGGAAGACCCATCCTCCTCTAACTAGCCCTTACTAGAACGACGTTCTTGCCGTCTTTCTTCAATCGCTTGTATCCGTTGCCGGCGTTGCCACCACTTGGAGAAGAGAACGCGAATGAAAATAAGAGCTATAAAGCCAATGGTAATAAAGGTATGGTAAGGAGCTAAAACGATTTTAACCAAATCATCTTCTAAGAACATACCTGCCCCTGCATAGGCAAGAATAGCACCACCTATATAAAGAATAATAGGGAATCGTTCAATAATCTTGATGAAGAGGCTAGATCCAAACATGATGATAGGAACGGTTACTAGAATACCAGCGATAGCAATGCCCATATGGCCGTTAGCCGCTCCAATAACGCCCAGAACATTATCGATGGACATGATACCATCTGCCACAATGATAGTGGTAATAGCTGGGATAAGAGCATCCTTAGCTTCAATCTTATGTTCCTTATCATCGTCGGAGATGAGAGAATGAGCGATGAAGAGGAGGGCTATACCACCAATCAGGCGAAGGGCAGGAATGTTGTTAATGGCTTCAACAAAGACAAAGGCCATAATAAGACGAAGGATAATGGCCCCTATAGTGCCACCTAAAATAGCCTTTTTCTGTAGGTGGGCAGGTAAATTTTTAGCAGCCATACCGATGACGATGGCATTATCCCCTGCCAAGAGAATATCAATTAAGACAATCTGTAACATGGCTATTAAACCAGCAGTACTAAATAATTCCAAGTATGTGTCCTCCTATAAATATCGAATAGAATGAATTTATTATACCATGGCCCTACTCAGGAAATACATAAATTTGTTATAATACTAGATACTGTTTAGACATACTACTAGACACTGTTAAGTCTAAATTCTGGAGGTATTGTATGCACCCGACACAAACATGCACAGAAAAAATCTGGGTCTTTTTGCGGTTAGTTTGGCCCATGACAATCACCCAGTTTGCCCTCCTTGGCGGATCTTTTATCGCTGTGTTTTTAACAGGTCAATATGGGACCACAGACCTAGCGGGCATGTCTGTAGGTTACAACATTTGGATAGCCTTCTACATGGGGGCCATGGGGACTCTATTGGGTATTACCCCCATTCTGTCCCAACTCTTAGGGGCCAGAAAAACGGACACTATTACTACCATTGTCCAACAAGGGCTTATCATCGCAACAGCCATTGCTATCAGCATGTTGCTCTTAGGCTTCATAGCCCTTAGGCCCTTCCTCAACTTTCTCAATATGGACCCCGCCGCTCTAGAGATAACTATGGCCTATATGAAGGTTTTTGCAATCGGTGTTTTTCCCCTCCTATGGGGCTGTACCCTACGCAATACCATAGACTCCCATGGCCTTACCGCCTATTCTATGGCGACGGTTATCTTCTCCTTCTTTCTCAATATCTTCTTTAACTATGGTCTCATTTTAGGACACTTTGGCCTCCCTGCTCTAGGCGGTGTGGGCGCTGCCTGCGCCGTTGTGATTACCATGTGGGCTAATTGCCTTATTTTTGCCCTCATCTGTTCCGTCCATCCCAAGCTCAAAGGATATAAATTTTTGAGTTTCTGGCAAGGACTTCGGTGGACTTATATTAGAGAACAGCTAGCTGTTGGGATTCCCATTGGGTTCTCAATCTTTTTCGAAGGGTCTATCTTCTCCATAGCAGGTCTCCTTATGGTGCAATTTGGTACCCTCGTTGTCGCCGCCCATCAAGCTGCTATCTCCTTCACCAACATTTTCTATTGCTTCCCTCTTTCCATCTCTATGGCTTCCACCATTGCTGTAGCCTATGAACTAGGGGCCCAAAACAAGATAGCTGCCAAAGCTTATTCCTATATAGCCAGAGGTATTGCATTCATCATAGCTATCATCCTCTGTGCCTATTCATTCACCCACTTAGATACCATTGCATCCTGGTTCACACAAGATGAGAAAGTATTCACCCTAATTAAGTCCTTTCTCTCCTATGCAGTCTTTTTTGCTGTTATCGATGCTTTTGGGACTCCTTTGCAAGGAATTCTCAGAGCCTATAAGGACGTACAAATTATTTCTACCATAGCCCTCATCGCCTATTGGGGTGTAGGGATTTCCTTAGCCTATATTTTAACCATGATTATCCCTATGGGACCCTACGGTGTTTGGATCGGACTTCTTTCTTCTGTAGCCGTAGCAGCCGTT
>URPV01000075.1 GCA_900549805.1 uncultured Veillonella sp. | reverse complement strand
AAATCAAGGCTAAGTTAGCAGGTATTAATACTACGCGTCCAACCTTGTATTCCCAAGATCCAGAAGAATATAACTCTTGGTGGGCCATCCGTAAGGGTCTCCTTCCAATCGCTGCTGGCCAACGTCGTTTGGGCACAACCGTTATCACAGAAGACGTATGCTTCCCAATCGAAGACTTCACTAAGGGCATCGCTATGATTACCGAACTCTTCCATAAGTATGACTTTGTGGATGGCGGTATCATCTTTGGTCATGCCCTCTCCGGTAACGTTCACTTTAACATTACACCAGATTTCTCCAATCCTAAGGATTCCAAAAACTTTGGTGACCTTGTAAAAGAAATGTCTGAACGCGTTTCTGGTTATGGTGGGTCCTGTAAGGCAGAACATGGTACAGGTCGCATGGTAGCACCATTTATCGAAGTGGAATGGGGTAAAAAGGCCTATGCTATCAACCGTCGCATTAAGGCCCTCTTCGATCCTGAAGGCTTCTTGAATCCAGATGTTATGATCACTGATGATCCTGATATTTATCGCAAGAACCTTAAGGCTCAATCCCCAATCGATGAAAAACTCACTATCTGTATGGAATGTGGCTTCTGTGAAAAAGCTTGTCCATCCCGTAATCTTACCTTGACCCCTCGTCAACGGATTGCGGTTCTCCGTGAAACAAAACGCTTGGAAGAAGCGGGACAACATGAATTGGCAGAAGAACTTCGCCAAGGCTATCAATACTTTGGTGTGGATACTTGTGCGGCTTGCTCCATGTGTAAAGGCCTCTGTCCATTGTCCATCGACACAGCCCAAATTGCCTTGTCCATGCGCCGCATCGATCCACCTGCACCAGGTTTGGCAAAAGCCCTTTATGACAACTTTGATAAGACTTTGGCAGGTGCGCGTTTGGGCGTTACCTTGGGTGGTGTAGCCGGTGCTATCGTCACTCGTAAAGCCTTGGCTAAAGTAGCTGGTGCTGCTCATGATTTAACGGGCAAAACTCCATACTTGCCAACAACTACACCTAAGGCTAACCACTACAAGTTGACCAATAAGACTGCTCCTGGTAATACTAAGAAGGTCGTATACTTCTCCACTTGTGCTAACCGGGCTTTCCGTCCTAACCAAGGCTATAATGACAACCGGAGCTTGCAACAAGTATTTGAAAGTCTCTGTGCTAAGGCTGGTATCGACATCATCTATCCTGAACACATTGAGAATCTCTGCTGTGGCATGTCCTTTGAAAACTATGATGATGTACACGAACGGGCTGTAAAAGACTTGTCTGATGCCCTCCACAAGGCGTCCAACAATGGTCAAATTCCAGTTGTTATCGACCACTCCGCATGCTTCAGCCATGCCTTCAAGCATATTGATGGCATCGACATTAAGGACATTTCTGAATTCCTTTACGAGTATGTAGTACCTGAACTTAACATCACTAAGTGCAATGAACGTGTTCTTGTACATAAACAATGTAAGATTAAATCAGCAGGCAAGTCCCAATACATCGAAAAATTAGCTCGTCTCTGTGCTGATGATGTATTCAATATCAAATCCTTTGCCTGTGATGGTTTCGCTGGTCAAAAGGGCTTCTTCACACCTGAACTTAATAAGTGTGCAACTAAAGACCTTCGTCCAGAAGTAGAAGAATACGGCGCTACCCTTGGTGTATCCTCTTCCTCCACTTGTGAAATCGGTCTCGGTGAACAAGGTGGCATTCCATTCATTGGGATTGCTTACCTCTTGGACCGTTGCTCCACTGGTAAAAATTAATATAAATAGACCCCATGTTTCATGGGGTCTATTTATATGTTAGGAGCTTATCAGATAAAATCCGAATATTATTAACAGTGCTTATAAAAATTATTCGAATTTATGAATCCTTTTTATTGAATGAGGCCTTGGCCTATGGTAAAATAAACGGGTAAAATACTGTCATTAATTATAAGGAGAGAGACCATGATCCCACGCTATACACGAGAAGCTATGGGCCATATTTGGAGCGAACGCAACGAATTTGACACTATGTTATTGGTTGAGAAGTTAGCCTCTGAAGCACAGGCTGAATTGGGCGTAATCCCTAAGGAAGCAGCTGCTATCATTCGGGAAAAGGGCGACTTCGAAGTGGAACGAATCCATGAAATCGAAGCGGAAACCAACCACGATATCATCTCCTTTGTAACCGCTGTAGGGGAAAAGGTAGGTCCAGAAGCGGCTAAGTATATCCATTTGGGTTTGACCTCCACAGATGTTAAGGACACGGCCTTAGGCTATATGATGAAGCAATCCTGTGACATTCTCTTGGAAGATCTCAAGAAATTGCACGATGTTTTGCGCCGCCGGGCTGCTGAGTTCAAACACACACCTATGATTGGACGCACCCATGGTATCCATGGTGAGCCTACTACCTTCGGCTTGAAACTCTGTCTCTGGATGGCGGAAGTAGAACGGGATATAGAACGTTTGGAACATGCCCGTAAAACAGTGGCAGTCGGCAAATTGTCTGGCGCTGTAGGGACTTACTCCAATATCGATCCATTCGTGGAACAATATGTATGTGAAAAATTGGGTTTGGAACCTGTTAAGATTGCTACTCAAGTAGTACAACGGGATCGCCACGCAGAATTCTTGTCCACCATGGCTGTTATCGGTGGCACTTTGGATAAGATTGCCCTTGAAATCCGCCACTTGCAACGGACAGAAGTACGAGAAGCAGAAGAGTACTTCAGCCCTAAGCAAAAAGGTTCTTCCGCTATGCCTCACAAACGGAATCCTATTACCTGTGAAAAAATCTGTGGTATGGCTCGCCTTTTGCGAGGCTATGCACAATCGGCCTATGAAAACCAAGCTCTCTGGCATGAACGGGATATTTCCCACTCTTCTGTGGAACGGGTGATTTTGCCAGATGCTACTATTGCTTTGGATTATATGTTGAATCTAACTACGCGAACCCTTGATAAACTTTTGGTATACCCTGAAACTATGCTCAAGAACCTTAACCTTACAGGAGGGCTTGTATTTAGCCAAACAATCTTGACCCACTTGGTTGATAAGGGGGCTGTCCGCGATGAGGCTTACCGGTGGGTACAAAAACATGCTATGGAACGCTGGTTGGAAGGTAAGGACTTTGCTACCGGACTCAAGTCCGATGAAAATATCAAGAAGTACATGACTGACGAAGAAATTGATGCTTGCTTCGATCCTTATAAGCTCTTGAAACACGTTGACACTATCATGGCTCGTTTTGGCCTATAAGATAGAATTTTGAAGGACCTCTTAGGAGGTCCTTTTTCTTGTTCTGCCTAGTTTGGATGAGGAGGGAGAGGAGCTGTCTTTCATAGAACATTAAGGATTTTAGTTTATAGTGGGAGCCAATGAGAATGTTGGGATCATTCTAGGGTCTGTGTATTGTGAAACCTTTTATGAGAAGAAAGGAATCACTATGAACAAGATGTTAAGCTCTCTTTACAGGACTGCCTTACAAGCTGGGGCGGGTATTATGACAGGTGGTATCATTCTGTCTTTCATGGCCGGTGGTCATGTGTCAGGTTTTCTAGTTAAGCTAGTAGCTGTTATGGCCATAGTGGGGGCCATCCTCTACAGCCTACCGGCGAGTCGCTTGGGAGAAGACTGGTCTCCTAAATCCGTGGCTACTATTAGCACCTGGGCCTTTGCACTGGCCAGTCTCTTGGCCTTAATTTTCCATTTGGCCATGCCCTTCCAAAAATTCTTAGTAGATCTTTTGGCTTATGGGGCGGCCTTTGCTGGATTGATTTCAGCAATCTCTGTGATAAGTAACTTGCAAGCCAGTCGTTGGGGCGCTTCTAGGGGAACCCTTCTTGGCGCTTATTGTTTGACTACCATCCTAGCAGTAGGTGCATTGACAACCTTGATCCCTGGTGAGGTTCTCTTACCCATGAAAGGGCAAGCTGTGTTTGCTATTATTGGATCCTTAGCCTCTTGGGTCACCATTGCACTCTTGGTTGATCATTATCGAGTAGCAGCTTCTTCCTCTAGAGGGGTTAATTCTCTGTCCAGTCAAAGGGCAGTCTTTAATCTGGCAAAGGAAGTCTACGGAGAGGAGTGAGCGGCTATGAAATCAATGTGACCTTTTCTCCCGGATGTAGGAATAACTGGCACATCCATCATGCTGATAAGGGTGGCGGTCAGATTCTGATCTGTCATGCCGGAGAGGGCTGGTATCAGAGTTATCATACCCTCAAATGAGAAATATAAAGGTGATGCACTGCTGCAAAAGTCATTTACAGTTGAT
>URPV01000074.1 GCA_900549805.1 uncultured Veillonella sp. | reverse complement strand
AAGCCCACATAATCGCCCTGATTAGCCCTAAATTGATGGAGGGTCTTGCCGGGCACTTCTACGAAGTCACCCGCTTTCACATCGTAAATTTGATCGCCCAAGAGGCATTGACCATGGCCGCGGAAGATCATAACCATGTGGGTATGTTCATGCCATTCTAAGGTAGAGTAACCACCAGGCTTAACCTCAAAGTAGCGAAATTGACAAGGAATATCAAAGGCCCCGGTAAAGAGGACCTGCCGGGTTACATCCTTAAAGGGAGACCCATCTTGTTTATAAACTAGGGTGGAGGTACCCTCCCAGGTAAAATCATCTGCATTAAAACGTTTAATCATAGTACACCTATAAAAAAGAGCCCCTAAAGGGCTCTTATCTCATCCTTAATTGAACAATTTCTTAATGGCACCAAGGAAGCCGCCGTGGCTATGCACGTAAGGTTTCACTTCGCTGACTTCGAAACCAGTTTTTTCAATGGCCGTGGAGATAGTATTTTCATCAATCTTTGCTTCTTCAAAGGAAATCGTTGCTGTTTTATCGCCCAAGTCTACATGAGAGGACAAAACCCCTGGCAAACCAAGGGTTGTGCCTTCAACAGTTTCCTTACAGTTATTGCACATCATGCCAGGTACAACAAATACTTTTGTTACTATACCGTTTTCTTGGCCACAGCCACATTCTTTACACATAAAAATGCCTCCTTATAATGACGATTATTTTTCGTCTGCTTGTTTATCTTTTTGGTCATTAACAGCACCTGCTGTCACATCGATAGTAGTGGCATCTTTTACTTCTTTTTTAGCATCATCCACAGTGGATTTAGCACCGCCCATAGCCCCTTTGAATTCATTCAAAGACTTGCCCAAGGCCTTGCCCACTTCTGGCAATTTACCAGGTCCAAAGATAACCAATGCGATAATCAAGACGATGATTAATTCTTGTACGCCAATGCCGCCCATATCTATACTCCTTAATTAGTACTCACTCATGCCTAAATTAGGTCTATAATTTAGTGTATCATGTTATGCCTCTGCTGACCAGTTTTGCCAATCTTAGAGCTTCAGTTTTTTAGAATAACTAGCCTTGTCTTAGCGCAGCGCCTTCATAGGCCTCTTGATCAACGAACCAAATGATATCATCTTGGCATAAAACTGCACCTGGCAAGACCTCTTGCAAACGTTCATCCCAAGAAAATCCTTCAAAATCCTTCCGTTGATAGAGAACTTTGCGAAGGGCCGCCCGTTTTCGTTCCCCTACCACACCAAACCATACGGTGGTGGCCTTGGCCAAGAAGGAGAAGGTCATAGAAACCCGATCCCACACCTTGCCATCTTTCACAGGTACCGCCCAATGATCTGTATCGGTAAGAACAGAGGATTTAGGGAAAAGACCCGCAATATGCCCATCCTGCCCTAGATCCAAAATAACTAGGTCTAGGGCCGTTTTATCCAAACCACGTAAGACATTTTTTAGTTCTTGCTCGTATTCAGCAGCAGCGTTCATGAGAGAACCGCCCGACATAGGCACGCCATAGAGGTGGACCACATCCGATACCGCCCCATCTACTAGGCGTGCGATTCGACCGTAGTAAGAATCAGGGTCATCGTAATCAACAAAGCGCTCATCAGTCCAGAGGAAATAGGTGTCCTCCCAATTGACCTTCTGATTATAGAGAGGATCCACCAAAACCGCCATAAGACCTTCTACAACGGAACCGCCCGTAATTCCTACCACGCAGGCTCCCGTTTTTTGAATCACCTCATTAGAGTAGGTCACAAAGGCATCGGCCATGGCGCGATACACATTGTCTGCACTAGCAGACAAACGAATCACATCTTCAGACATTATTTCACCCTTATATTAATACAAGCACAAACCAGTCAAGAGACTGAATCAGGCTATTATTAGTATAGTCAATACGAGAAAAGTATACTCCCATTCATGACAAGAGGCAAGGCAAGGTAAAGAGCAACCTTACAAGAGGGCATGACCCAAAATTTCTATTCAACAAGGGCTTCATCATCAATCACGGCCTTAGATCCCCGCGTCCCAGTCCGGATCCGCATGGAGTCAGCTACATCGTAGACGAAAATTTTCCCGTCCCCTACCTTACCTGTTTGCAAGGCCTTACGAGCCGCTTCCATAACCGCATCAACTGGAACTTGACAGACTACGGTTTCTACCTTGACCATAGGAACTAAGTTCACGTTGTATTCCTTGCCCCGATAGACTTCCTTATGCCCCTTCTGCAAGCCACAGCCATACACTTGGCTAACAGTCATCCCTTGTACGCCAATGGTATTCAAGGCTTCTTTTAAATCTTCCAAACGCTCAGGGCGAGCGATGATATCAATCTTGGTCATCTTGTCCATCCGCTAATCTCCTCCCTTATATAATCTCTTTCTTACTAATCATTTCCTATGAAAGCTATCACAGTTATTAAAAATCCTACAATTTTATATGTATTCTACAGTTTTTAATATGATATGTCTCTATCTATTATACTTCTACTAATTGACCTCAAGCTCACTATACAGGATCTCATTCCTTATGATTCATAGAGGCTACCAATTTATCCAATTCACTACCCGTCCCACTAGCAGATAAGGCGTTAGTAGAGAAGATAGAGTGGTTGTAGGCACTTTCACCATGTTGGACGATATCCATACCAGCGGTTTCTTCACTGATATCTACCCGCATATCCATAACGAGGGAAATGACCTTATAGAGAAGGTAAGATCCTACTATAGCCAAGGCATAAGCGATGACGATAGAAAGAATTTGAGCCAAGAACATATGTGTTTCTCCATAGTAAAGGCCGTTAGCCCCAGCTGGATTAATAGTCACAGACCCCCATATACCAGTAGCAATAGCACCCCAAGTACCGCCGACACCATGGACACCAAAGGCATCTAAAGAATCATCATAACCTAATTTATTTTTTAACACCGCTACTGCTAAATAACAGATAGCGCCACCTAGAGCACCAATCCAAATACTAGGAAGGATACCTACAAAGCCAGCGCCTGGTGTGATAGCCACAAGGCCTGCCACACAGCCAGAGGCAGCACCAAAAAGGGTCGGCTTACCTTGCAAAAGCCATTCTGTAAAAACCCAGGCTAAAGCGCCCGCAGCAGCTGACACTTGCGTGGTCGTAAAGGCATTAACAGCTAATTCATTCGCCCCTAAGGCAGAACCTCCATTAAAGCCGAACCACCCAAACCAAAGCATGGAAGCCCCTAATACAACCATAGGCAAATGATGGGGTAACATAGGCGCTTTGCCATAACCATGGCGTTTTCCCAAAAGAATGCAGAGTACTAAACCGGACACACCGGACAAGATGTGGATAACTAAGCCACCTGCAAAATCCAGGGCTCCTAAGCGGGCCAACCAGCCCCCACCCCATACCCAATGGGCCATAGGGTTATAAATGAAGATAGACCAAAGAAGAGCAAAGATAACAAAGGCCTTGAACTTGATCCGTTCCGCAAAAGACCCTGCAATCAGGGCTGGCGTAATGACAGCGAACATACATTGAAAGGCAGCAAAAAGAAGCTCTGGAATCCCAGTATCCTCCATAATATGGCCTGCTACATGTTCCAGCCCCAACTTGTTAAGGCTACCGATAATACCGCCTATATCATCTCCGAATACTAAGGTATAGCCAATCAAAACCCATTCAATGGTAATGAGGGCTATCATAAAGATAGAGTGCATGATGGTATTCAAAACATTCTTAGACCGCACCATACCCCCATAAAAGAAGGCTAGACCTGGAGTCATAAAGAAAACTAAGGCCGTGGACATCAACATCCATGCCACATTACCCGTATCTAACATAAGAGGCTCTCCTTTATAAACTATATGTATCTATTCCCAAAGAAGGCCTATAAAATAAAAAACGCCTTGCTAGATCAAATCTAACAAGACGTCATTGTCTTTTATGCTCTTATGGGCTGTGACTTATGCCACTCAATGAATATATATTAATATCCATTCTCTAGCGTGTCAAGAAAAAGCGCCTTGTCGGAGCAAAGCGGAGGGCCCTCCACCAAAAAAAAGCACTCTGCCGAAACAAAGTGCTTTTCGTTATGGTGCGGTTGGAGGGATACGTAAACAACTTAGGTCTCTAGGAGCATAGCGACGCAGAGACCTTAGTGTGTCGATCCCTTCCACGAAAAAAGGACCTCACCCAAATGAGATCCTTAGTTATGGTGCGGTTGGAGGGACTTGAACCCTCACGAGCGTATGCTCACCACCCCCTCAAGATGGCGTGTCTGCCGTTCCACCACAACCGCATGTTGTGTGTTAGTATGGTGCCTCAGGACAGGATCGAACTGTCGACACACGGATTTTCAGTCCGTTGCTCTACCAACTGAGCTACCGAGGCAAGAAATGGCGACCCCGATCAGATTTGAACTGACGATCTTCGCCGTGACAGGGCGACATGTTAACCGCTACACCACGGGG
>URPV01000073.1 GCA_900549805.1 uncultured Veillonella sp. | reverse complement strand
GATCGAAAAATTGGGCCTCCGCAAATAATCGGATTCCTAGTAAAAGCAGCAACGCTAGTTGCTGCTTTTTTCGTTATTGAAGTCCTTTTATGAGTGGTGCAAAAGGTTTAAAAGAAGTATAATTAAGAAGTATATAAAAGGTATAAATAGGAGGCAGACGGAATGGAACAATTCCAAATGGACTTAGCTGGTCGTACCCTGACTATTGAAACAGGGGAACTGGCAAAACAAGCTAGCGGTGCCGTAATGGTTCGCTATGGCGATACGTGTGTATTGGTAACGGCAACAGGCTCTAAAGAAGCCAAGGACATTGACTTCTTCCCACTCACTGTGGACTACGAAGAAAAAATGTATGCAGTAGGTCGTATTCCTGGTGGGTTTATCAAGCGGGAGGGGCGTCCTTCTGAATCGGCTATCTTGAACAGCCGCCTCATCGACCGCCCAATCCGTCCGCTCTTTGATAAGGGTGTCCGCAATGAAGTGCACGTAGTGGCCACTGTTATGTCCGTGGAACAAGATAACGATCCATCCATCTGTGGTATGATTGGCGCTTCCGCAGCCCTTGCTTTATCCGATATTCCTTGGAATGGTCCTATTGCTGGTGTTCGCATGGGTCGGGTTAATGGTCAATTTGTGGTTAATCCAACCCAAGAACAATTGGCAGGCACTGACCTTAACATCATCGTTGCAGGTACAAAAGATGCTATCCTCATGGTTGAAGGGGGCGCTCAAGAAGTACCTGAAAAGGATATCTTGGAATGCATCATGGCAGCCCATGAAGAAATCAAGAAAATTGTAGCCTTCCAAGAAGATATGGTGGCTAAGGCTGGCAAGGAAAAACGGGTCTTCCCTAAAAAGTTGGTGCCAGAAGATATCGAAGCAGCTGTTCGTGCCTTTGCCTATGATAAGTTGAATACCGCTGTTCGTTGTGCTGATAAGCAACAACGGGAAGCTCAACAAAATGAGGTCTTTGAAGAAACCTTGGGTCACTTTGAAGAAACCTATCCTGATAATACGGATGATATCAAAACTGCGTTAGATGCTTTGGTAAAAGAAATCGTTCGCCATATGATTACGGTCGAAAAAATCCGTCCAGATGGTCGTCAATTAGATGAAGTTAGACCTATTACCTGTCGCGTAGGTGTATTGCCTCGTACCCATGGGTCTGGTCTCTTCACCCGGGGGCAAACCCAAGTACTGAACGTAACTACCTTGGCACCATTGGGTGAAAAACAAACCATTGATGGCATTGGGGCAGAAGTGGAAAAACGCTACATTCACCATTACAACTTCCCGTCGTACTCCGTAGGGGAAACCCGTGGCTCGTGTGGTCTTGGCCGTCGTGAAATGGGTCATGGTGCTTTGGCTGAACGGGCCTTGGTACCTGTTATTCCATCTGAAGAAGAATTCCCATATGCCTTGCGTCTAGTGTCAGAAGTATTAGAATCTAATGGCTCTTCCTCCATGGCTTCCGTATGCGGTTCGACCTTGTCCCTTATGCATGCAGGCGTGCCAATCAAGGCACCTGTAGCAGGTATCGCTATGGGCCTTGTGACCCAAGGGGAACACTATACAATCTTGACCGATATCCAAGGTATGGAAGATGCCTTAGGTGATATGGACTTTAAGGTGGCTGGTACCGCTAAGGGCGTAACAGCTATCCAAATGGATATCAAGATTTCCGGTTTGTCCCGTGAAATTTTGGATGAAGCCCTTCAACAAGCTCATAAGGGTCGTGCTCATATCATGAGTATTATGTTGGATACTATCGCGCAACCTAATGACCATATGTCCCCATACGCACCTCGTATTACGACCATCCAAATCAACCCTGATAAGATTCGCGATGTCATCGGTCGTGGTGGTGATACTATCCGTGGTATCATCGACCAAACAGGTGCTACTATCGACATCAACGATGACGGCACTGTGTTCGTAGCTTCTACAGACCAAGAAGGGGCTAAAAAGGCTATCGAAATGATTGAAGCCATCGTAAAAGAAGTAGAAGTGGGCGAAATTTATGATGGTAAGGTGACCCGCATCATGCAATTTGGCGCCTTTGTAGAAGTGCTTCCAGGCAAGGAAGGGCTAGTACATATCTCCAAATTGGCTCATGAACGAGTGGAAAACGTAGAAGATATTGTAAAAGTAGGGGATATTGTGAAGGTTAAGGTTATCGAAATCGATAAACAAGGCCGTATTAACTTGTCCCGTAAGGATTGCTTATAATTGTTAAGGTCTAAGAAGGCAGCGTGAGCTGCCTTCTTCCTCTTGCTAAAGGAGAATGTAGTATGGATATTCGCGGTTTTGAAGTGGTGTCTAGCTTTGAAGGGCAAGGCATTACTATACCAGAACGTAAGACTAGCCAGTCTGCGGGTTATGATATAGAAGCAGCCGAAACAGTGACCCTAGAACCCGGCATGGTTAAGTTGGTGGCAACGGGTATTAAGGCTTTTATGAACTACGATGAATACTTGGCCCTCCACGTTCGCTCTAGTCTAGGCATAAAAAAACACCTCATGTTGGCTAACTCTACCGGTATTATCGATAGCGATTACTATAACAATGATGATAATGAAGGTCATATCATGATAGGTCTCTTTAACTTTGGGCAAGATAGTGTAACCATTGAAAAGGGCCAACGCATTGCCCAAGGGATTTTTGCTAAGTACCTCAAGGCAACAGAAGACGATGCCCAAGGACTCCGCGAAGGCGGTATAGGGTCTACAGGTAACTAGGGGGCACTATGGCAATTAGCAAAGAAGTACAAAAGTCCTCGAATCTCAAGTTCGACGGAAAACTCATCAAGGTGACCTATGATATTGCAGAGGTCAATGGTCGGGATGCTTGGCGGGAGGTTGTTCATCATCCTGGTGCTACTGCTATCGTGGCTATTACCAATGATGGCAAGATTGTCATGGAACGGCAGTTCCGCTATGCTTTGGGGCGCCCCCTCTTGGAAATTCCAGCTGGTAAATTAGACCCTAAGGAAAGTCCTCTTCACTGTGCCCAACGGGAATTAGCTGAAGAAACCGGTTACCGGGCTAAGGATTGGACGGACTTAGGCGTTATCTGTACCAGCCCTGGTTTTTGTGATGAAGTTCTCCACCTCTACTTGGCTAGGGATTTAGAAGCAGGGGAAACCAATTGGGATCCTGACGAATATGTAGAATTGGAATATATGACCTTGGACCAAGTTTTAGCAGCTATGGCTAAGGAAGACATTAAGGATGCAAAATCCTTAGCTGCTCTTATGTTGGCCTTGCCTCACCTCAAATAAGGAGGTCTCTCTTGGTATAGATACAGGAGAGAGCTGACCATACGCAATAGAAACCTAGTTACTAGGATGAAAAGAGGCCCTAGGGCCTCTTTTTTAGGAGGATGCTATGTCATTTAATCGAATCATACTCTTAGTGATGGATTCTGTAGGAGTAGGCCATGCGCCAGATGCGGACCGCTTTGGTGATAAGGGGGCCAATACTTTGGGCCACATAGAAGAAGCAGCGGGTCCTATTATCTGTCCTACCTTGCGGTCTATGGGGCTAGAAGAGATTGCAGACTTGACCCGGACTAAGGTTCCTGTCAAAGGAATTTTTGGTCGCCTCCATGAAGTATCTAGAGGTAAGGATACCACCTCCGGTCATTGGGAGATGATGGGTCACCCCGTAGAGGTTCCTTTTCCAACCTTTCCTCATGGCTTTCCCAAGGAAGTTATGGATACCTTTACCCAAAAGACCGGCTACGGTTACCTGGGGAACGAGGTAGCCTCTGGGACGGAAATCATAGAACGCCTAGGGGCAGAACACTTAGCAACAGGTAAACCAATTATCTATACATCGGCAGATTCGGTTTTTCAAATTGCAGCCCATGAGGATGTGATTCCCCTCAAGGAACTCTACAAGATGTGCGAAATCGTCCGCCAGGAGGTTTGTATAGGGGACTATTATGTGGGCCGGATTATAGCACGGCCTTTTGTAGGGCAAGCAGGTTCCTTCGTAAGAACCGCTAACCGTCATGACTATAGCCGGATGCCAACCATGAAACTAGACCTGGAACGCCTGCAGGAGGGTGGGGTGCCAACCATAGGGATTGGCAAGATTGGGGATATCTTCGCCCATGTGGGCCTAGACCAATCTTATCCATCTAAATCTAATAGCCATGGTATGAACCAGGTAGCGGGCCTTATGGCCTCTAGTTTTCAATCCGGTTTTATGATGGTCAATCTAGTGGAATTTGATTCTCTTTATGGCCACCGCCGTAATGTAGAAGGCTATAAGCGGGAAATTGAAGGTTTTGATTATCAACTCAAGGGATTCTTGAATACCCTCAAGGATAATGACCTTGTCCTTATTACAGCAGACCACGGTAATGATCCAACTTGGACGGGTACCGACCATACACGGGAACTAGTTCCTCTCTTGGGCTACCATAAGGGACTGGATAGGCCTATTCCTATTGGCGATAGAGATAGCTTTTCAGATATCGGTGCTACGGTCTTGAATAACTTTGGTCTTAAAGGGCTACATGGTAGAAGCTTCTTGGACTTAATTAAATAGAGAGATAGAAAAAAGGACTCCTAAGGGAGTCCTTTTTGTTTGCCTGTAATTTTTGGGAGAAATAGGTCAAATATGACGTAAAAAGTGATGGGTAGGGAAGTTGGTAGGATATAAAAGGGCTAGATAGAAACTATACAGTAGGTTTATGTATTAGAAGAGAGGAGTGGTTCTATGTATGTGGATTTAGCCCTAGATGAAT
>URPV01000072.1 GCA_900549805.1 uncultured Veillonella sp. | reverse complement strand
GTTGAAGCCTTGCCAAAAGCGGAGAAATAATGGAAGTCATTCGTGGTTTTGTATACCGCACGATTTATTCAAACACGCAGAATACCTACTGCGTGTTTGTTATTAAAGATTATAATGATGAATACATAACTTGCACGGCTCGATTGGAAGGGCCTAAAGAAGGGGAGGACCTAGAACTTAAGGGGCGTTTTGTAGAACACGAAAAGTATGGTTATCAGTTCAACGTGTCCTCTATGGAAAAACTCAAGCCTGATAATATGGGGGCTGCCCGTTTATATTTGGCCAATTTGGGTGTCAAAGGTCTAGGCGATCGATCTATTGAAAAAATTGTCGACTACTTTGGCTTAGAATTGTTAGATCTTTTGCGATCTGACCGACCAGAAGCCATCAAGGAGGTACCGGGCTTGAGGAAGGGGGTCAAGGAGGAACTCTTTAACACCCTTCTAGGGGAAGGCATCCTATCTGACCTTAACCACTTCTTTGAGGACCATGGCATTTCTGCTAAGTGGAGTAAGGCAGTTTACCAGTATTATGGGGCTGCCTCTGTGGATGTGATGACCCATAATCCCTATGCTCTATTACAGGTTGCTGATGGGGTCAATTTCTCCGTAGCCGATACCCTAGCCAAACATATAGGGATTGAAGCGGATGATCAACGGCGCTTAGAAGCGGGGATTTCTTGGCTTCTTAACCATATTGAGGATAGGGGCCATACCTGCCTACCCGTAGACCAATTGATTGGAGCTGGGGTTAACCTCTTAGGGGATATAGCTGACCCTATAGCAGATTATATAGAAGAATGCATTACTATAGGGCAGCTCTATTCGGTTGATCAAGAGGGAATCCTCTATGTGTACCCACCAAATCTCTATATAGCTGAAATGGAATCAGCTCAGAAAACCCTGGCCTTTTTAGGGCGGGAGGACCCAGTTAACCTTGATATGGAACGATTCTTAGGGAATTTTGAAGATACGCAAGGAATTCGCTTAGGAGATGTTCAGAAGGAGGCCATTGATTTGGCTCTGACCCAGTCCTTGGCACTCATTACTGGTGGGCCTGGTACGGGGAAAACCACCATCATCAAAGCCTTGGTAGAAGGCTTTCAATTGGGGGGGCTGAGTCGTATCCTCCTGTGTGCTCCAACAGGCCGAGCTGCTAAACGGTTAACGGAGGCTACAGACTATGAAGCAACCACCATTCATAGGCTCTTGATGCCTGTCCAGGGATCGGATTCTTATGACTTTCAAAAAAATGAGGAAGATCCCTTGGAGGCTGATGTGGTCATCATCGATGAAGCTTCCATGCTAAACATTCGTCTTTATCATTCCCTCTTAAGGGCTATTCCAGAGAACTGCCATGTAGTTATTGTAGGAGACGTTGATCAACTGCCGCCTATCGGTGCAGGCTTTGTCCTTAAGGACCTATTGGAATCAGAGTGTGTGCCCTTTAGTCGACTCAACCAAATCTATCGGCAGGATTCGGGTAACGCGATTATATCCAATGCCTATGCCATCAATCAAGGAAGCATGCCAGACCTTACAGGGTCTGATGAATTTATCTTCATCCCTGTTAAGTCTATGGCCTCTATGATGAAGGCTATTACCGAGACCTATAAGCGTGAAAAAGAGGACTTGGATGATGAATTGGATATGCAAATTATCTCTCCTATGCGAAGAGGTGATGCGGGTAGCCTTTCTATATCTAAGTTTGTCCAAGAGGCTATCAATCCGCCAGCAGGCCACAAGGGGGAAGTTAGAGCTAATGGCATCACTTACCGGGTGGGGGATAAGGTTATCCAAGCCACCAACAACTATGAATTAGATGTCTTTAATGGGGAAATCGGTTGTATTTATGCCATATCCAAGACAGATGTCTTAATTCGCTTTGTCCATAAGGACATACGCTTGTCCTTGGATGACATTCATACCATTATGCCCGCTTATGCTATTACCGTGCACAAGGCACAAGGGTCAGAGTATGGAACAGTGATTATCCCCTTTATACCCAACTACGGGATTATGCTCCAACGGAACCTCCTCTATACGGCAGTGACTAGGGCTCGTCATAAGGTCATTATTATTGGTACTGAAAGTGCCATTAAACGTGCTGTCTCTCACGTCAATAGAGATAGCACTTATACCCTCTTTAAGGAGCGCATACAAGGGAGATGTGTTGATTGATGGGATGGCTTTTAGATTTTTTATATCCACCTACTTGCCCTCATTGTGGTCGGCCTGTCAAGGAGCAGGGGACATGGTGTCCAAGCTGCCTAGATAAGGTCTTGGATATTCGGTTTCTACAGGCGGATCAGCTAGAAGGCTTGGATGGACTTTGGATCCTAGGACGTTACCAAGGTGGCCTCAGGTCACTGATTCACGACGTTAAATTCAATGGTAAATCTAGCCAAGCTGCCTGTGTTAAACCACTTTTGTCTACCTTTGATCAAACTCATTGTCTAAGGCATATCAATCTTGTTTTGCCTATTCCCATTAGCCTAGCTAAGAGACAGGTGAGGGGTTACAATCAGGTAGATCTTTTCTTTAAAGAGTGGGTTCAAGATAGGGCTGATTACTATAATTGGCAATGGCTTGATGCTTTGACTAAGGAGACGAGTCAGGGAGATATGTGGCATATGTCTCAGCTAGAGCGAAAGCAACATGTGGATAAGCTTTTCAATATTAAAAAAGAGTACCTCTCAGCCCTTGAGGGCAAAGATATACTCTTGGTAGACGATATATATACTACAGGGGCTACCTTAGTAGCAGCTACTCATATCTTGCGGCAGGCTGGAGCAAAAGCTATATATGGCCTGACCTTAGCTTCAGGAACTCGATAATAGAATGTATATATAAATAGCGCCCCTTGACTCATGAGTCAAGGGGCGCTATTTGGTTTGGGGGATCTTTGTAAGGGTTTAGTTAACCTAATACATCAATGAAAGCCTTAACCACATCAGGATCAAAGAGGATGCCAGAAGCGGAGAAGAGCTCTTGCTTAGCATCTTTTTTGGATTTAGCCCAGGATTCAGTGGATGGGTTAATAATGGTATCGTAGTAGTCAGCTACAGCGATGATGCGAGCACCTAGAGGAATGTTAGCACCCCGTAGATGTTTTGGGTAACCGGTTCCATCCCAACGTTCATGGTGATAACGAATGTAAGGGAGAATTTGTTGACAACAAGGATAGTTTTCAATCATGTTAGCCCCATTGGCCGGTGCTTGCTTGTATTTGGACAACTCTTGGCGGTTAAGGTAGGGTACCTTTTGCAAGACCGCATTAGGAATGGTCAAGAGCCCTAAATCATGCAAGAAGGCTGCATGTCGGATTTGCTCAATTTCATTGAGGGGAAGCCCTAACTTAGCAGCAATGGATACAGCATAGTTGGCAACTTGTAAGCTATGAGTATATAAATGATAGTTTTTCATTTGTAGCATTTGCAAGAGTTGGGCGCTGACAGCTTCTAAGCTATCTTTTTCCAATTCGTAGAGCCCTGATGGCTGCATTAACGACAACATGTACATACTAATATATCCCTTCTAGATAAGATTCTGTATCCTACAAACACACTCCTGTAGGAACCTTATTTTTGGCGTTCATTTATCAAGTGTTGTTATTATACAACAAAGAAAGTTTCATTTGTATCTTGACATGATAGGAATGGATAGTCTTATTACAAAAACGCATACATAAAATAACTTGACAAATGAAGAAAGCATTAGGAACGGGACTTGTGAGTAAAGTAAAATCTTTGTACAGGAAAATCAAGGGTGAAATTAATTTTTTCTATTCCTATTTGCTATAACAAATCTTAGATGGTCAGAAAGAGCCTAGTAGATGGTTTTATAGACATATACTAGATATGGTATTATATAAATTTTGATATAAATAAATGAACTAATTATAGAAAAATTCTATGGATATTTTATGGAAATTGGATTTTTAGAATTTTTTATAACACTTGATTAAGCTAATTAGCTTAGGTTTATTTATAGTAACCATTTATAGACAAATAAAAGGTATATATATATAATGCTCATAACGGGTCTGTGGTTGAAAGTCGATGCCAGATGCAGGCGAAGCGATCCACGTAAGCATTTCATTGAAATGTGATCATGGTGCATCTTAGATGTAAGACCTGCCGGGAGACCGAGAGGCTGAGTAGTGGGGGCCATTGGCTAGGAGCGAAATGTCCAGCAGGCGAGTGTGGGGGCAAAAACCAGGTCAGCCGTTGCGCACGACAATCTTGTCGTGTGCTTTTTTTATGCCTTCTAAGAAATAGTTTGTCCTTGTCACCTATAAGATAGATAAATATTGCATATAATTTATATTTTATATTATAGACGAAATTTGTATATAAAATAGAATGTTAATGTATAAAATATAAATTAATTTGCATACTTTTACAAAAAGAGCCTTGACTATATGGTCATGATTGGGTATTATTAATTCATAGTTATTCATATATATGCATAAACTCTTGTAATAAAGACTATGAATTAAGACTTGTGAGTTAAGAATATGCATACATACCTATATGTTATTAATAAGGAGTCATGTTATGAAAGTTTCTAAGACCTTAAAAAAACTGCTAGCAGCAGGTGCTATTGCAGTCTTGGCAGCGGGCATCTTTACCGGCTGCGGATCGACGTCATCCACACAGGATGAGAAAAAGATTGTGGTAGGTACCAATGCCACCTTCGTACCCTTTGAATTTAAGAATGAAAAAACTACTGACTATGATGGTTTCGATATTGAACTCATCCGGGAAGTAGGGAAGCGGCTCAATAAGGATGTGGAATTGAAGAATGTCTCCTTTGATGCCTTGATTCCAGCT
>URPV01000071.1 GCA_900549805.1 uncultured Veillonella sp. | reverse complement strand
ACAATGCTTTCATTACTGTTTCGTTAGCTTTTTTGAACAAACGAGAACGAGTACCGCGGTAACCTTTAGCCAATTTCAAGATTTTTTTATGACGAGCGTGTGCAGTAACGCCAACTTTAATACGTGCCATTATGTATTCCTCCTAAGAATTCTCTGTCTTTTGTATGCAATCTTATGACAAACGATTAGCCGTTTGGCAAGCATTTAGCTACGCGTTTGTGGTCGGATTTAGCAACCAAAGTAGCTTTACGAAGATTACGTTTACGTTTTGGGGATTTGTGTTCAAGGATGTGGGATTTGAACGCTTTATTGCGTTTGAATTCACCAGTAGCAGTTGCTACAAAACGTTTAGCTGCCGCACGGCGAGTTTTAATTTTAGGCATGATTGAAAACCTCCTGAATTAACCTTTTTTTGCTAAAATCATGGTCATATTACGACCTTCCATCTTAGCTGCTTTCTCAACGACGGCAAGGTCCTTGAGTTCATCAGCGAAGCGGGAAAGCACATTGTGACCAAGTTCTGGGTGGCTGAGTTCACGGCCACGGAACATGATTGTAACCTTAACTTTATTTCCTTCACCGAGGAACTTCGTAGCGTTTTTCATCTTAACGTAGAAGTCATGATCCTCAATGTGAGGGCGAAGCTTAACTTCCTTCAATGTGAAAGTCTTTTGTTTTTTCTTAGCTTCCTTTTCACGTTTTTGTTGCTCATAACGGTATTTAACATCGTTCCTCATCCGAGCTACTGGTGGTTTGCCGTTAGGCGCAATTTCAACGAGATCTAACTGTCTTTCTTCAGCTAATGCCAAAGCGTCACGTGCGGACATGATACCGATTTGTTCGTTTTCAGGGCCTACAACGCGAAGTTCACGAGCACGAATTTCTTCGTTATTCCGTGGTGTGTTGTCCTTGCTAATAAGCTTCACCTCCAAGGGTGAATAAAACACGGCCGGCTTTACGCCCTCCGTTGAGTATTTGCTCGTATTAACCACGTGCTTCGTGGCAGCTGGTGAAAGGCGGATGGCCTCTGCTTCATTTGATTACTCGACTAGTATACCTGAGTAAAAGCGATCTGTCAATTCTTTCTCCCTTTTTTATGGAGATTATTACACATGGTCAGCCAAAACAACTTGTCCACTAGCCAGGGTTTTCTTCACATCAATAATCCGTTGATTGGAAGATCCTCTAAACTTAAGGGCTGGATCTTTAAGTTCTTCTACAAATCGACCATCTACTAAGATATCTACCTTTTCTAAGAGAGATTTACGACTTGGATCAGAAAGAATATCATCCAATACATAACCCGAATAGGCCCAAATAGTTTTATCAGGAGCAGCAGCCCGCACAGCATCACATACAGCCTTGAGGCCCTCCACATTTTGGAAGGGCTCTCCGCCTAAGAGGGTCAACCCCGATACATTAGGGTCACATACGTAATCCACTACTTCTTGAGTCTCTGCCTCTGTCCATTCCTTACCAAAGCATGGATCTTGGTATTCCTCATTAAAGCAATTAAAACAGTGGTGGGTACAGCCCGTCACAAAAATCGAAGCCCGAATACCGGTGCCATTAGCTATGTCATATTTTCTAATTTGTCCGTATCGCATGAGATAGCCCCTCCCCTTTATATGGATAGATGTCTATACAAATAGACGTTTCTCTATTTACTTCTTATACAAACCATGCGTGTTGCTTGAGGCAACACGCATTGTTTCTTATATTGTTATATCGTCGTAGGCCGTTTCCAATCAAGCTGCGCTTCGCTCGCTTTCTTGGACGTCCCTCCTAGGTCCATTATCCTTTGCGCTCAGGCTCGTAGGCCGTTTCCAATCAAGCTGCGCTTCGCTCGCTTTCTTGGACGTCCCTCCTGGATCCTTTATTCCTTGCGCTCAGGCTCGTAGGCCGTTTCCAATCAAGCTGCGCTTCGCTCGCTTTCTTGGACGTCCCTCCTAGGTCCTTTATCCCTTGCGCTCGGGCTCGTAGACCGTCTCCAATCAAGCTGCGCTTCGCTCGCTTTCTTGGACGTCCCTGAGCAAGGCGCTTTTAGCAAATGACTGCGTCGTTCGGCTAAGCCTCACTCCTAGTCATTTGAAAGCGCTCTTATATATGCATTACGCGGTCTTTGATTTCCTTAGTGCGGCCTTCATTCCAGAAGTTTTCACCCAAGTAGCCACAAGTACGGCGGATAACTGTCAGTTTATCGCGGTCTTTATTATGGCAACGAGGACATTCCCATTCATTGTTTTCATTGAGAATAATTTCCCCATCAAAGCCACATTCATGGCAATAATCGGATTTAGTATTGAATTCCGCATAGGAAATATTGTCATAAATGTACTTAATCATGGTCAAAACAGCTTCGATGTTGTTGGTCATGTTAGGAATTTCCGCATAGGAAATGCAACCACCAGTAGAACGTTTTTGGAATTCTGATTCAAATTTGAACTTATCGAAGACATTGATTTCTTCTCGTACGTTTACGTGGTAGGAGTTAGTATAGTAACCCTTATCAGTGATATCTTCAATGATGCCAAAGCGAGCACGGTCTAGAGAGGAGAAGCGGTTAGTCAAGGATTCTGCAGGGGTCCCATAGAGGCCAAATCCCAAACCAGTCTCCTTCTTCCAGCTTTCAGTTGCATCATGGAGGGCATCAATGACCTTTAAAGCAAAGACAGATCCCTTTTTACCCGTATTAGATTCACCAGTAATAAGTTTGGTCGCTTCATAGATGCCAATATAGCCAAGAGAGATGGTCGCATAGCCATTTTCTAGGTATTTACCAATCTTTTCCCCCTTACCCAAGCGGGCAATAGCACCATGCTGCCAGTGAATAGGCGATACATCAGATACCACATCCTTCAAAAGGTTATAGCGAAGAAGGAGGGCTCTCTTAGCCAAATCCAAACGTTTAGCCAAGATTTCAAAGAATTTTTCTTCGGACCCATTAGCCAAAATCCCGATTTGTGGCAAGTTAAGGGATACAACGCCCATATTAAAGCGGCCGTCGAATTTAAACTTGCCATCTTTATCCTTCCAAGGAGCCAAGAAAGACCGGCAGCCCATTGGAGAGAATACATTGCCATCGTAAATTTCACGCATTTTCTTAGCGGAAATATAATCAGGATACATACGTTTAGCCGTGCATTTAGCAGCCAACTCAGTTAGGTAATAGTATGGCGCATCTGGATGAATGTTGTGTTCATCCAAAACGTAAATCAACTTAGGGAAAGCAGGTGTAATGTAGACATTCGCATCGTTTTTAACCCCTTGAATCCGTTGTTTCAAAATCTCTTCATCAATAAGAGCCGCTTCTTTAGCGTATTCAGATTTAGGATCGAAGTGCATGAAAAGGGTTACAAATGGCGCTTGCCCATTGGTAGTCATAAGGGTATTAATTTGGTATTGGATAGTTTGTATACCGTCTTTGACTTCCTTGCGGGTCCGTTTCCAAGCGATTTCTTTAGCCTTTTCCATGTTTGGTTCCATGCCGTAGACTTCCACTTGTTCTTCGATAACTTGTGCCAAGAGTTTATCATAAGATTTACGGACGAATGGAGCCAAAATACGGTCAATACCGTTAATGGATTGGCCGCCATATTGACCAGATGCCACTTGGGCGATAATTTGCGTGGTCACCGTGCAGGCTACTTGGAAGGATTTTGGTGTATCAATCTTCTTACCGTTAATAACAGTCCCATTGTTCAACATATCTTCCAAGTTGATAAGGCAGCAGTTGAACATAGGTTGGATGATATAGTCCATATCATGGAAATGAATAGCCCCAGAGTCATGAGCTTCCAAGATATCCGTAGGAATGATCTTACGACGGGCAATATCCTTAGATACTTCCCCTGCGATAAGGTCACGTTGGGTGGACACAATAGCCGCATCCTTGTTGGAGTTTTCATCTAAAACAGCTACATTTGATCGATCTAAGAGGCCAATAATGTCATCATCAGTAGTGTTTTGTTGCCGTTTGAAAGCTTGTACAGCCTTGTAGTTTTCATAGGCCCGGGCTGTAGCTGGGTTCTTATTTTCTAGGAGTTTGTAATAAACTTGATCTTCGATAGCATAGATAGTTAAATCTTTATTAATGGCCTTAGCATAGTCTTCAATTTCCCCCGCAATGCGGTCTGCCAGACCTTCTTCAAAGAGGCCTGTAGAAGAATGCTCAGCCTTTTCGATTGCTTTAGCAATCTTAGCCTTATCAAATGGCACCTTAGTGCCGTCGCGTTTTATTACTTGCAACATGACTGTTTACCCCCTAGTTATAGTTACATCTCTTCTTGTAGAATTAGATGTTCTTAGAAAAAAGCATTAGGTCATACTTCCATCTAAGAGCACCCAATCCCCCTATCACACTGTAATGGCCCCATAAGGCCACAAAAATACCACATCCTAAGGTGTGGCTATTCATATAGTCTTTATTTTTTAAAGATTACAGTAGTAATATACCATATATAGTAGAGCAATTCAAGATAATCTACCATATATCCAAATCACAAAAGAAACACAGAAAGAGGCCTATAAGTCTTATTTCATCTGTATTTTCACTATTTATTCACGCCCATTCTCATATAAAAAAATTTTTTTGTTCATATAGAGTATACAAATTTAACTATAAAAGTACTCGTCAATGGCGAGTGCTTTTATAGTTATCCCACTTATGAAATCGATATCCTATTCCCCATACAGTATCTATATATTCCTCATTATTATATTGTTTATCAATCTTTGACCGTAAGCGATTAATATGTGTCATAACAGTCCCCACTTCACCAAGAGCATCTAATCCCCATAGACGTTCAAAGATCTCATCTTTTCTAAATACTCGATTTGGATTTGAGGCTAATAGTAGTAAAATATCATACTCCCTAGGCGTT
>URPV01000070.1 GCA_900549805.1 uncultured Veillonella sp. | reverse complement strand
TGATATATGATAAACATATAGTTGAAAGATAATAGAAAGAAGGCACTCTTATGGAACAAAAAATTGAAACAAGACCCTTCCCTCCATTTTTGCCTAAGAAGGCTACTGTTATGATGATGGGAACCTTTCCGCCAGCAGCTGAAAAACGGGCTATGGAATTCCATTATCCAAATTTCCAAAATGATATGTGGCGAGTCTATGGGCTGATTTTCTTTAATGATAAGGACCACTTTAGAAAGGGTGAGGAGAAGGCTTTTGATTCAGAAAAAATTAAAGCCTTTTTGGATCAAAAGGGGATTGCGTCTTGTCCAACGGTTTATAAGGCGATTCGTGAGCACGGCAATGCGTCAGATGCTTTTTTAGAGGTAGTGGAACCGGTAAACTTGAAGGAGGTTCTGGGACAAGTCCCAGATGTAGCCCATATTTGCACCACTGGCGGCAAGGCTACAGAAATTCTCTTAGGCCTCTTGCCTGAAAAGGTAAAACTACCTAAGACTAATGAAACTATTAATTTTGTTTATGATGGGCGTCAATTGTCATTAACCCGCCTTCCATCTACTTCCAGAGCCTATCCCTTGTCTTTGGTTAAGAAGGCAGAGGCCTATAAAAACTTCTTTAAAAACTGCGGTTTAATTGCTGAATAGAAGTTTTTGATAAAATTAAGAGGTATATCATAAAAAATGATATGCCTTTTCTTTTTTTGTCGCTACACAATTGTAATGGGTGGTTTATAATATATCGGTAACCCAAATTGTATAATGTATATCTTGTAAAGTGAGGTTGATTTTTGTGGCATCTAAGAAAGAGCCATTGTGGACAGGAGCCTTTCTCCTGGACACAGCGATTAATTTACTCGTATTCTTAATCTATTATTTGTTGATTGTTATCATCGCCGTTGTTGCGAAGGATAACTTGCAAGCAACAGCATCGCAAGCAGGCCTTGCCGTTGGTGTATTTATCATCGGTACGGTATTCTCCCGTTTGTTAGCGGGCCGCTTTATTGGTAAGTTAGGTTGCCGAAAGATGCTCTATCTTGGCCTCGCTATTTATTTTATTTCTACAGCTGCTTATCTCTATACGCCAAGTCTTATGGCCCTCTATGCAGTGCGCTTTATTAACGGCTTTGCTTATGGTATCACTTCTACAGCAACATCGACTATTATTGCATCCATTATTCCTAAGTCTCGTCGTGGTGAAGGGATCAACTATTATGGTTTGTCCACATCCTTGGCAGCAGCTATTGGCCCATTCTTAGGGATTTTGCTCCTGGATGCCTTTTCCTTCCAATTCGTTATCTTATTCTGCGTCGTATTGTTGATCCTCTGTATCCTGGGTTCCTTCATTATGAAGTTTGAAGAACCGGACTTAACACCTGCCCTACAAGCCGATAAGACTGATACAGGTATTAAGGAATACATCGAAACACGGATGAATTCCATCTCCCTTACTTCCGTTCTTGTGGGCTTGGCTTACTCCGGCGTTATCGGTTTTATGGCTGCCTATACACGGGATATCAACTTGGCAGATGCTGGTAAGTACTTCTTCGTAGTTTATGCTGTTATCATTACTATTACCCGCCCTCTATTGGGGATTATCTTCGACCGCAAAGGTGAAAACTGGGTCATGTACCCATGCTTTGTCTGCTTGGCCTTTGGTATCTACCTCTTGTCCGTCGCATCTAATACGTGGACTATCCTTTTATCTGCTATATTCGTAGGCCTTGGGTATGGTACATTCATGTCCAATGGTCAAGCCGTATCTGTTAAGATTGTACCAGTCCACCGGATTGGTGTTGCGACATCTACTTATTTCATCGCTCTTGATGTAGGCCTTGGCTTTGGTCCTTACATCCTCGGTGCAGTCAAAGAAGTAGTCGGTTATACTTACATGTTCCAAGGTACTGTTGTTATTGCCCTCCTCGCCTTGGCAGTTTATTTCTTCCTCTATGGCCGATTCGTTGGTACAGCTAAGGACTTATCTTTGAAAGCTCGTCACGAAGAAGAACGGATTCGCATCCGTCGTCGTCGCGCTCAAATGATGGAAGATACCAAAGAAAGTATCTTGGATTAATCGGCTTTCCTATACAAATTCTATTAGGTTTAATGAGTGCTTTTATAAATTGGTCCTAGAGCCAATTAAAAGAGCTCCAGCATTTGCTGGAGCTCTTTTTTACTATAGGCCTATAAAAAGAATGATACATACAGATTTAGAGGGCTATCTTTTAGTTATGGTGCTGATTTTGAAGAGTCTTATTAGCCTTAGTTTGTTTGTTAGCTTTCTCTCGTTTAGCCTGATTTTTCTTGGCTGCTTGTTGGGCTCTCTCTTGTGTTACAAGGGCTTCTCTGCTGGTGATAGCCCGACCGGCTGCTCGATCCGCTAGCACTTCTTTTTCTACGTCCTGGCGGAGGCGGGGAAGAAGGTTGTAGAGGTTCTCTCCAGGACAGGAGGTATCGTTATAGTCTCGGTGACCTACGATTTCTCGTCGTAGAGGTAATTGGTAGATTTCTACTAGGTCGGCTACGAGTTTCACTAGACTATTGTACTGCTGTTCCTCTACCTTTTCCTGGTCAAAATTCCCCGCCATGCAGATGCCTATGGAGTGGAGGTTTTCTCCCGATGCTTGGGCTCCGACAGTGGCTAATGGACGACCACGTTCAATGCTTCCGTCTCGGCGGATCACATAGTGGTAGCCAATGCCCGCCCAACCGTTATGATCTTGGTGGTAGCGGTGAATTTGTTGGGCCGAATAGTCTCCGGAGGGAATGGCTACATGGTGGATAACAATGTGGTCTGTTTCTGGCCGGACTTGAAGCTTGCCCCGAAAGAGAAAATGGGTTTCCTTAACTACGACATGCTCTTTTGGGGTCTTGTCCTTAGTTGGATTGTAGTAGGGAAGATCATCCACATTAGGCTCCGTATATTGGGGCCGTAAGTTGAGGTAGGACCCATCGTAGTTGGAAGGGGTCTTATTGGCTGTTAAAAAGCCTGCGCTATGGGTGACAGTGGGTCTTACATAGCTAACTGGGTGAATGGGTCTGAGGGATACGTACTGTGCCCCTTGTGGGACTTGTGCTAGGCTGACGCCTGTTTCCAAACAGGTGAGGGCCAGGATTGCGATAAGATGTCGTTTCATAGAATCTCCTTATGGATAGGGCCTATGTAGGCTCATGTAGGATGTATTAACACTCTTAATCCTAGCACAGGGGGACCTAGAAGGGAAATCAAAATTAACTGACCTTATAACCTCTAACTTGTAGGAGCCTAATATGTCCCCTTAGAGGGGGAAATGGTATAATTATAAAGGATATGCATCCTAATAGGCATAGCCAGAAAGGGAGTTTTTCAGTGAATGAATCTACGCTAGAGCGTCAACTAAAACCCCGCCATATTGAACTGATTGCCCTAGGGGGCACAATCGGAGTCGGTCTCTTTTTAGGGTCTGCATCCACCATTCAAATGGCAGGGCCTTCAGTATTAATTTGTTATGGTATAGCGGGACTAGTTATGTTCCTAGTTATGCGGATTATGGGAGAAATGCTCTATTTAGAGCCGGTGACAGGTTCCTTTGCTACCTATGGCTACCGGTATTTATCCCCCTTTGCAGGCTATTTGACAGCTTGGTGCTATTGGTTCCTTTGGGCTACGGTAGCCCTGTCGGAGATTACGGCGGTGGCTCTCTATGTGGCCTACTGGTTTCCAGATATACCTCATTGGGTGTCGGCTTTAGGAGCGGTGGCCATTCTAGCTACGGCTAACCTCATTTCCGTTAAGTACTATGGCGAATTCGAATTCTGGTTTGCCTTTATCAAGGTGGCTACCATTATCATCATGCTCTTAGTAGGGATTGGCATGATTGTCTTTGGTCTAGGGAATGATGGTGTCCCTATGGGGATTTCTAATCTCTGGACGCACGGTGGTTTTTTCCCAAATGGAATAGGGGGGATGTTGACGGCCCTTTGTATCGTTGCGGGAGCCTTTCAAGGGGTAGAAGTGATTGGCATTACCGCTGGGGAGGCACAAAATCCTAAGCACACCTTAGTAAAAGCCATTAAGAACATCGTGTGGCGGATTTTGATCTTCTACATCGGTGCTATCTTCGTCATCATGTCTGTCTATCCTTGGAATGAGTTAGGGACTGTGGGGTCTCCTTTCGTAACGACCTTCTCTAAGGTGGGAATTACAGCAGCGGCGGGGATTATTAATTTCGTCGTTCTCACGGCTGCCCTATCTGGGTCTAATACGGGTATTTATTCCTGCGGCCGTATGCTCTATACCTTGGCCCAAGCGGGACAGGCCCCTAAGGTCTTTGCTAAGCTGTCTAAAAAGGGTGTACCACAAAATGGTCTTATAGCGACGATTCTTATTTTATCGTTTGGAGTTCTTTTAAACTTCCTCATGCCAGGGTCTGATCTTTTCCGCTATATCTATTCCGCCTCTGTTTTCCCTGGTATGGTGACTTGGTTTGTTCTCTGTGCTTCTCAAGCACGTTTTCGTAGACACTGGGGACCACAGGCCATGGCTGACCATCCCTTCAAGTCTATCTGTTTCCCTTATGTAAATTACGCTTGTATAGGTTTCTTAGCTTTGGTTACCATCGGAATGCTCATAGATCCAGCATCTCGTATTTCGCTCTTCGTAGCTTGGGCTTTCATGGCCCTTGTAGCTCTTGCTTACCGCCTCTGTGGACTTCATAAGGCGGCAGTGGCTACAGAGCCAATGGAGAGATAGTTTTCTTCATCATATCCCTAGGTAAAATCCATAGAAATCATTTGACAGTAATTCATAGATTTGATATTATAAGCAAGTAATCGCTATGGAGAGTTGTCCGAGTGGCTTAAGGAGCATGATTGGAAATCATGTGTGCGGCGTATACCGTACCCAGGGTTCAA
>URPV01000069.1 GCA_900549805.1 uncultured Veillonella sp. | reverse complement strand
TGCCACGCACCGGTAAAATTCTAGGCAAATTATTTAAGCCTTTTAAATAATATTATTATTTCATCTCCAAATAAAGCTATCAGTAATAATTTGATTTTTTTTGACTTTATTACAATTTTTTTAAAATTTTTATGGATGAGGGAAAATCCAGTAGGGGCAAGGGCTTAAGGAATATGTATCCTGTCTTTTTGACTAATAATCTATAAAAATCTATTTGACTTTTTGACCTTTCCTATTGACATTGGATTTTACTATGATACTATTAGGATGTAATCAGAATTTGATTACCCAGTTTATTGGTTAAAATGCATAAGGTATTCAATCTTTTGTATGACATATATAGAAAGGGAACCTATGGCAGAGGAAAAAGACAAGAACCTACATGAAGAAATAGGAAATCAAGAAGAGCCTCAAGAAGAGACACTAGAAGCTGCTGATACTACAGATTCGGCTGATTCTACGCAAGAAGCAGTACAAGATGATGAAGCCATGAATCAAGATTTGGCTGCCCTTCAATCGGAATTTGAAAATCGTTACAAACGATTGCAAGCTGACTTTGACAATTTCCGTCGTCGTACCAACCAAGAAAAAGAGCAGTTAAGTGGTTTTATCAAAGGCGATGTCTTGAAGGATCTCTTGCCTGTATTGGACAACTTCGAACGGGCCTTGGCTGTAGAAGCTGAAGGGGATACAAAAACTTTCTTAGATGGCTTTACTATGATTTATAACAATCTTAAGGCGGCCACAGAAAAGCATGGTTTGAAGCCTATTGAATCCCTAGGTAAACCATTTGATCCAAACTTACATCAAGCTATCCAACGGGTAGATAATGATGAATATGAAGCGGATGTGGTTTGCCAAGTGTTCCAGGAAGGCTATGAAGTAGATGGTCGTGTTATCCGTCCAGCTATGGTTGTCGTTTCTAACGGTAAATAGTAGCGTGCACTAAGCTGTGGGCGAGGTGCATGAAAAGAATTGATACTGTGGGATACATCCCTAGTATATAGATTAGATTATTAGGAGGTCATGTAAGATGGCAAAAGTAATAGGTATTGACTTAGGTACAACTAACTCTTGTGTAGCGGTTATGGAAGGCGGCGAACCAGTCGTAATTACTAACCAAGAAGGGGCTCGTACCACTCCTTCTGTTGTTGGTTTTGCTAAAAACGGTGAACGTTTGGTAGGCCAATTGGCAAAACGTCAAGCTGTTTCTAACCCTGAAAATACAGTAGCTTCTATTAAACGTCATATGGGTGAAGATTATAAGGTTACCATTGAAGGTAAATCCTACACCCCTCAAGAAATTTCTGCGATGATCTTGCAAAAGATTAAGGCTGATGCAGAAGCTTACTTAGGTGAAACTGTATCCCAAGCAGTTATCACAGTTCCAGCTTATTTCACAGACTCCCAACGGCAAGCAACTAAAGATGCGGGGGCTATCGCAGGCTTGGAAGTTCTTCGTATCATCAACGAACCAACAGCAGCGGCTTTGGCTTATGGTGTAGATAAAGAAGAAGATGGCAAGGTTCTCGTATTTGACTTGGGCGGTGGTACCTTCGACGTATCCATCCTTGAATTGGGCGATGGTGTATTTGAAGTTAAAGCTACATCCGGTAATAACCACTTGGGTGGCGATGACTTTGACCAACGCATCATGAATTGGTTGATTGAAGAATTCAAAAAGGATACAGGCATTGACTTGTCCACTGATAAGATGGCAGACCAACGTTTGAAAGAAGCTGCTGAAAAGGCAAAAATCGAATTGTCTGGCGTAGCTTCCACAAACATTAACTTGCCATTCATCACAGCTGATGCAAGTGGTCCAAAACACTTAGATTTGACATTGACTCGTGCTAAATTTGATGAATTGACACGTGATCTTGTTGAAGCGACTATTGAACCAACACGTAAAGCTATGAAAGATGCCGGCTTGTCTGCATCCGATATCGATAAAGTATTGCTCGTAGGTGGTTCCTCTCGTATCCCTGCTGTACAAGAAGCAATCAAAAAAGAATTGGGTAAAGAACCTAACAAAAACCTCAACCCTGATGAATGTGTAGCTATTGGTGCTGCTATTCAAGGCGGTGTTTTGGTCGGTGAAGTTAAGGATGTATTGCTCCTCGACGTAACTCCATTGTCCCTTGGTATTGAAACAATGGGTGGTGTATTCACACGTATCATCGATCGCAACACTACAATCCCAACTTCTAAATCTCAAGTATTCTCCACTGCTGCTGATAATCAACCTTCCGTTGATATTCATGTACTTCAAGGGGAACGCGAATTCGCTGCAGACAATAAGACCTTGGGTCGTTTCTCCCTTGACGGTATCCCAGCTGCTCCACGTGGGGTTCCTCAAATCGAAGTAACCTTTGATATCGATGCTAATGGTATTGTACACGTAAAGGCAAAAGACTTGGGTACTCAAAAAGAACAAAACATTACCATTACTTCTTCCTCCGGTTTGAAAGATGAAGAAATCGAACGCATGGTAAAAGAAGCAGAAGCACATGCTGCTGATGATAAGAAACGTAAAGAAGAGTTAGACATCAAAAACAATGCTGACTCCCTCGTATACCAAGCAGAAAAAGCTTTAAAAGACTTGGATGGTAAAGGTGATGCTGCCTTGTTGAAACAAGTGGAAGAAGCTAAGGATAAACTTAAAAAATCCCTCGAAGCTGGCAATATTGAAGACATCAAAAAAGATTCTGAAGCATTGACTGAACCATTGCACAAGATTGCCGAACAAGTATACGCACAAGCGCAAGCTGCTCAACAACAAGGGGCACAAGCAGGTGCTACTGCAGAGGATGCATCCGCTAAAGGCGATGACAATGTAGTGGACGCTGACTACAAAGTTGTTGACGACGAAGATAAAAAATAAGAAGGGCTGGTAAGTTATGGCTCACGATTATTATGAAGTCCTAGGGGTCGATAAAAATGCTTCTCAGGATGAAATAAAAAAGGCCTTCCGTAAGAAGGCCCGTCAATATCACCCTGACGTAAACCGTGACAACCCTGAAGCAGCAGAAAAATTCAAAGAAGCTAACGAAGCGTATGAAGTTCTTTCTGATGAGACTAAAAAAGCCCAATATGACCAATTCGGCCATGATGCCTTCACCCGTGGTGGGGGCAACACGGCTGGAGGGTTCCAAGGGGGCGGCTTTGGTGGTTTTGGCGGAGGTCAAGGCTTCGGTGGTGCTGGTGGCTTCGGAGATATCTTTGATATGTTCTTCGGCGGTCAAGGTGGCGGTGGCCAACAAGGCCCTCAAAAGGGGGCTGACCTTCGTGAGGATGTAACCATTAGTTTTGAAGATGCGGCCTTTGGTAAGGCTATTAAGCTAAAGGTTCATCGCCATGAAGAATGTAGCCATTGCCATGGTACTGGTGCAGAACCAGGTACTAAGGTGGACACCTGTCCAACCTGTCATGGGTCTGGCCAAGAATATGTAGTGCAAAATACTCCGTTTGGACAAATGCGCTCTGCTCGTACTTGTCACACCTGTGGTGGTTCTGGTAAGAAAATCGAAAAGAAATGTTCCCGTTGCCGAGGCACAGGGGAACAAATGATGGAACGAACCATTGACGTAAAAATTCCTGCTGGTGTGGAAACTGGATCTCGCCTCCGCGTAGCTGGCGAAGGGGAACCAGGACAATTAGGTGGCCCTAAGGGTGACCTCTACGTATATATTTATGTACGTAATCACAGAGAATTTGAACGGTCTGGTAATGATGTGGTGTCCCATGTAAATATTTCTTTTGCACAAGCTGCCTTGGGTGCTACTATTCGGGTTAATACCTTGGATGGCTTAGTAGAACTTAAGGTGCCAGAAGGAACTCAAACAGGGACTGCCTTCCGCATCAAGGGGCGTGGTATTCCATACCTCAGAAACCCTAAAACCCGTGGTGACCACCATGTTGTGGTAAGGGTTCAAACCCCTAAAAAACTCAATGACAAACAACGGGAACTGCTCCTCCGCTTTGCGCAAGAAAGCAAGGAAGAAGTGGATCAGTTGAATATCAAAAAAGGTCTTTTTGATAAGATTAAAGAAGCTTTTGAATAAGCTTTACTTACAACTTAATATGCTCTAATAAACACAGATTGAGGTCTATGGATACATCTCTAGGGAAGTGCCATAGACCTTTTCTTGTATAATTTTTAAAAGTATTCATCATGAATACTAAGATAAGTATCTTTGGGATAAGTTGTAAGTTATGGTCTCTTAAGAGATATCTTATAAGACGATTTAGGTGGAGAAAAATTGATGACTTTCAATAAATAAGCTAAAATATAAAACGTATGATATGTGGATAATCCGGGGAGACCAAGTATGCAGTGGATTGAAATTTCTATCATTTGCCGGCAAGAACTAGCAGACCAAGTGATGGACCTATTAGGAGATTTTACCCCAAACGGAATCATCCAAGAGGCCTATGAGCAAAGCCCTGACCTCACCAAGTTGACCATCTATGGAGATGTGTCTGAAACGGAAGAGGATTGGATTAAAGAAGTAGAGGCTATCTTGAAGGCGAATCTAAGTCCTGAGGAATTCGAGAGTCTAGACTCTATTTCAGCAAAGACTGTAGACGCGAATGATTGGCTTCACTCGTGGCAGCAATATATTGAGCCCACAGAGATTCTGCCTGGGATTATTATAAAGCCTGAATGGCAAGATTATGAGGCTAAACCAGGGGAAAGGGTTCTAGAGATAGCTTCTGACCTCTCCTTTGGGACTGGGGCCCATGAAACGACACGCAATTGTGCCAAGCTAGCTGCTTCGTATCTACAAGAAGAAGAAATTATTGATGAAACTTATAATCTTTTAGATACAGATCGAGCAGGGGCTCTCATGTGTTTAGATATTGGAACGGGTACGGGAATCCTAGTCTTGGTGGCCCATGCCTTAGGACTTCGTAACTTATGTGGTATTGATATTGAGTCTTCTGCTGTTAAAGATGCGGAGAACAATGCCAAGAAAAATAAGGTTACTGCAAGCTTTATCTGTGGCGACTTAGATAGGGATTACCACGACCAAGCAAATCTTATCTTCGCCAATCTAACAGTGGATCCTTTAAAGATTCTCCTCCCTGTAATTGGCAAGAAACTGGCTCCAAACGGAAAGCTCATCATT
>URPV01000068.1 GCA_900549805.1 uncultured Veillonella sp. | reverse complement strand
TATTGTATATTTACAATTTAAATTTGTTATTTATTCCAATATAGACTATTTCTCTTCATTCAAAAAAATAGTCCCTAAGATATCTTAGGGACTATTTTATAATTCATTAGTCTTTTATAGAGGTCTATCCTTAATTTCCTTTGGCTTTCTAGGATACTTTTTAGGACAGGCCTTATAATTTTTGATATATAAGACAGCACGCTTATCGTCTAGGCCAGGTAACTTAATAGGCTGACTCTTATCTAGATTAGCGCACAAAACTTCTAAGGCATGCTTAGCTTCCTTAATTTCATCATCATAGGCCGCCCCCTTTAGGGCTATAACATAGCCATTTTCTTTCACATAGGGAAGGGTCCATTCCAAAAGGATAGGGAGGCGAGCTACGGCCCGACTTGTTGCCACATCATAGGTTTCTCTGTAATCAGATTTATGGGCCAAGTCTTCCGCCCGTCCATGAAGGGTTAGTACATTATCCAACCCTAACTGATCTACCACAGACTGAAGAAAATTGAGGCGTTTTTGAAGGGAGTCAAAAAGAGTAACCTTTAGGGACCTATTATAAATAGCCAAAGGAAGCCCAGGGAATCCAGCACCTGTCCCCACGTCAATTAGGCTAGCCCCATCCTGAATATACCTAGGGTCATAGGCAGACAAGGAATCAATGAAGTGCTTAATAATCACCTCATGCATGTCCACAATGCCAGTCAAATTCATATATCTATTAGCCTCTATAAGGGCCACATAGTAGCTATAAAAGTCGTTGCATTGCTGGTCATTTATAGGTAAACCAAATGTTTCCATTTGCTCCTTAAAATCAGCTATAAAGGTATCTTGATCAGCGATGACCACATCTTCATATTTACTCATCTATAGCTTACCCCTTTGTCCTATTATAGTGTTCCAATTGTATTAACAAGACGGATATATCCGCTGGGGATACACCAGAAATACGAGAGGCCTGCCCAATAGACCGGGGACGAATTTGATTGAGTTTTTGTTGAGCTTCCAAGGTAATTCCCTTAATTTCTGTATAATCCCATTCTTCAGGCAATATTTTGCCCTCCAATTTTCGCACCTTTTCCACTTGGTCCAATTGTTTCTTTACATACCCTTCGTAGGTAATAGAAATATTGACCTCTTCTTCTACATCAGGGCTAAAGCGAGGAAGACCAAAGGCTTCGGCCACCTTAACATAATCTAATTCCACCCGCTTAACTAAATCGAAGGCCCTAATTCCCGTCTTAATTGTCGGTGTATTAAGCTTTTCCAAGATTTTTTGCGTTTCTTGAGTAGGGTTAATTGGCGTGTTTTTCAAGACTTCCATAGCCCCTTCCATAGCTGTTTTTTTGGCCTGGAATTTTTCCCACCGTTGATCAGATACGAGACCAATAGCGCGGCCCTTTTCTGTCAGACGCAAATCCGCATTATCCTGACGGAGGAGGGGGCGGTATTCAGACCGGGAGGTCATCATCCGGTATGGTTCCTTCGTACCTTTAGTTACCAAGTCATCGATGAGAACCCCAATATAGGCTTCTGATCGTTCTAGGATAAATGGCTCCTTTCCTTGTAGGTAAAGAGCAGCATTAATACCTGCCATAAGACCTTGTGCCGCTGCTTCTTCATAGCCAGAGGTGCCGTTAGCTTGACCTGCTGAATAGAGGCCCTTAATATGCTTAACACCTAAAGCAGGCGTTAATTGTGTCGGATTTAAACAATCATACTCAATAGCATAGGCAGGCCGCATAATTTCCACATCTTCTAGGCCTGGAATGGTACGGAGAAAGGCATATTGCACATCCATAGGAAGGGAGGTAGACATCCCTTGTACATACATCTCATTAGTTCCTAAGCCTTCTGGTTCCACAAAGAGTTGATGGCGAGACTTATCAGCAAAACGGACTACCTTATCTTCAATGGAAGGGCAGTAACGAGGGCCCACACCCTCTACCATGCCATTGTACATAGGAGCTCTATGGATATTAGCCCGTATAATTTCATGAGTCTTTTCATTGGTATAGGTTAGATGACAAACGGTCTTATTGCGATCTGTCCATTCTGACATAAATGAAAAGGCCCTATGTTGTGGGTCACCTTCTTGGACTTCCATTCTTTCAGGATGAAGGCTTCGCTTATCTACGCGAGCTGGTGTTCCGGTCTTAAAACGCATAAGTTCAATGCCATGATCCAATAAAGATTGAGATAGGCATTCTGCTGTCCGCTGACCATTTGGACCACCAGAATAGGAATAATCACCAATAAGAATTTTTCCCTTAAGATAAGTCCCCGTACAAAGAACTACTGCCTTAGCTTGATAAACTTCCCCTAATTCTGTGACAATCCCTGTAACCTTACCATCTTCTACCAAGAGTTGGTTAACCATAATTTGTTTAACATCCAAATTTTCTTGGTTTTCTAAGGTCCGTTTCATCAAATATTGGTATTCAAACTTATCCGATTGGGCCCGTAACGAATGAACAGCAGGACCCTTGGCCAAATTGAGCATACGCATCTGAATGGCTGTTGCATCTGCATTAATACCCATTTGTCCACCCAGAGCATCCAGTTCAAAGACAAGATGGCTCTTACCAGGCCCGCCTACTGCAGGGTTACATGGCATGAGGGCTATATTGTCCAAATTAAGGGTAACCATGAGGGTTCGTTGGCCCATACGAGCTGCAGCAAGGGCAGCTTCACAGCCAGCATGGCCACCACCGATGACGATTACATCATAAGAATCTACTATATACATATATATTCCTTACTCATTATATTAGTTTATAGTTAACCACTTAATTTACACTAAGTGTACTATTATTTCATATTTACATTACTAATAAAGATGACTACTTACTAATCCCTTTGTTAGTATTTTTTATCAGTCTCTTATTTTCCTAAACAGAAACGGGAGAATAGTTCATCTACCATGGATTCTCGCAAGGAATCTCCTGTAATCTGCCCTAAGGCCTCCCAGGCTGACCGGAGGTCCGTAGCGATAAAATCAATAGGCATACCTAAGGATATATTTTCCTCAGCTTGATCTAAATAGGCCTTTGCCTCTTTCATCAGGGAAATATGCCGTACATTGGATAAGATAGCAGAATGATCAGCAGATACCTGCCCGCCATACACTAAATCTTTCACCCATTTACTAACGACACTCGACCCTTGGCCTTGAGCCGCAGAAATAGGCTCTACAGCCACGAATTCTCCTAATTCTTGAATCATAGGAGGGATCACCACGCTGCCCAAATCAGACTTATTAAGCAGGACGATAGTATGCTTGCCACTCACATCTTGGAGGATATCCTTTTCTTCCTCTGAAAGCTCCTTAGAAGCATCGATAACGCAGAGAATTATATCCGCCTTATCCGCATATTCTCTAGCCTTTTGTACGCCAATAGCTTCTACCTGATCATCAGTCTGCCGCAAGCCAGCTGTATCTACTAACCGAAGGGATATACCTTCAATATTCATATATTCTTCGATAGAATCGCGAGTCGTCCCTGGAATATCCGTTACAATAGCCCGATTTTCCCGCAAGAGAGCATTCATCAAGGAAGACTTACCTGCATTTGGTCGTCCTACAATAACTGCAGAAATACCATCCCGAATGAGGCGACCTGTATTAGCCGTAGACAAAAGTTGATCCATTTGCCTTACAATAGGTTGTAACTGCTGATCCACTTCTTGGGAGGACACTTCTTCAATATCTTCTTCTGGATAATCTATGGTTACCTCCAAATGGGCAATCATAGAAATCAAATTTTCCCGTAAGTCTTTTACAAAGGAAGAAACGGTTCCATCCAATTGCTTAACAGCAAGGGATAGAGAATCTTCTGTTTTAGCCTCAATAATATCGATGATAGCCTCTGCTTGAGTCAAATCGATACGGCCATTCATAAAGGCTCGTTTAGTAAATTCACCAGGCTCTGCAAGACGTATACCCAAGGAAGTAAGAAGGGTAAGAATAGCGCGAGTGGATACAATGCCACCATGGCATTGAATTTCCACTACATCCTCAGCCGTATAGGAATGGGGACCTTGCATGAGGAGGAGAATAACCTCATCCAAGGTATCTCCCGTCTTAGGATTTATAATATGTCCATACTGTACAGTTTTATTAGGTCTCTCTTTTAGAGGCAAGCTACCGGCCGATTGAAAATTAGAATCCACAAGGGAAAAGGCATCCTTACCACTAACCCGAATAATGCTCACACCGCCAATACCAGGAGGCGTAGCGATGGCTGCGATGGTATCATCAATATACATAGTAATCTCCTTATATAACAAGCATATAAGGGCTACTTTCACTAACCCGTATACATCAATAAAATCTATCCTTTATTATATAATAAAATCTATTATTTTTACTAACTAGCTAACAGTAGTCATAAAAAAAGAGTCCCCAGAATATCATTGTGATACTCTAGGAACTCTATTTTTATAATCTACGGATAACTTTTACATAAGGATTTAAGCCTTATAAGAAATGGTTACATAGCGGAAGGGTTCTTGCCCTTCACTATCGGTAATAATACCTTCTTCCTTAGCCAAGGCCATATGAATAACCTTGCGTTCCATAGCAGACATAGGTTCTAGACGAACCTTTTGTCGATCATACTTAGCCTTTTCAGCCATTCGTTTAGCCAAAGCCTTCAAGGTATCTGCTCGACGATCTCGGTAGTTTTCCACATCTACCACGATGTGGTAACGATTAAGGCCGTGATGTTCTTTAGTCGCTACTAAGCTAGTTAAATACTGAATAGCATCTAAGGTTTGTCCATGCTTACCGATTAAGACACCAATTTCTTCTTGGCCCTCAACTTGATAATAAATAACCTTAGATTTTACCGTCATAGTAACTGTTACATCAATATTCATCTTAGCAAATAAATCTTGAAGGAAGGTCAACCCCTTTTGAGCGACTTCTTCTTGGATTTGCCGATTCTTAGAAGGGCTCTCTTGGTTTTCCAATTCATTTTCAGAAGGACTTTCAGGAGAGGGAACCTCTTCATAATAGGCACGAACGATAGCTAGCTTACGGCCAAAACCGAGAAAACCCGATTTAGGCTCCTGTAACACCTCATAAGATGTTAAGGTATAGCCCTTTTCTTTGAACGTTTCCAAAGCAGCTTCTACAGTTTTAGCAGAAATCTCTACACATTCCATAGGACCTCCATTT
>URPV01000067.1 GCA_900549805.1 uncultured Veillonella sp. | reverse complement strand
ACTCCCATAGGTACTTAAATTCTCCATCATAATAGTTCTTATCATAGTACTCTATATCAGCTAAACCACCATTACGATTACGTAACTCAAAAATACCATCAGCAGAAAAATACTGGATTAGTTTCGACTCATAATCAAAGGTCACTGATTGATTAAATTCTTTAGAATAAATAAAGTTAACCTTATCGAATTCCTTTTTTGCTTCATTCTTTGCATGCTGAGATAAACGACGAAGACCATTAGTAGTTTCACCAATGTAGGCCTTAGGTCTCTGTTTTTTGATATTATCTTCTAATAGTGTTTCTGTCAGAATATATAAAATTGGCCAATTACTCAAATACTTTCCGGAGATGCTATCAAATTCATCCCTAAAATTGGCTGTTGTCATTCGATACTTGCTATGATCCATAGTTCCCTACTAATATTCGTTATACTTTAAGTTTTTCCCTTTAACTTTATCTACTGGATACTTTTTAGTATTCAATACAAGCTTTGATTCTAATGCCTTCTTTAAATCAAAGTGATTCATTTGTGCAAACCGTAAGAGGAAGAAAAAGACATCAGCTAGTTCCTCAGAGATAGCCTCTCTTTTTTCAGGATCATTCATCATTTCTGTCATATCTTCGTGGCTCTTAAAACGGAAGATATCCAATAATTCATTAGCTTCTGTGGATAAACCAATGGCTAGATCTTTAGGATTATGATATTGGTCCCAGTCCCGTTCACTGCAAAAAGTTGTAATTAACTGTGTTAACGTCTCTATATCACTCATGATTGTACACCTTAATTTCATTTCTCTATGTAATATTCATCTTCCACTTCTTATTATATCCCATACTTATTAATTATATAGAAAATCACAGTCCTTAATGACAAAATAAAAAGCACACTTATCTGAGTAAGTGTGCTTTTTTTATGTTCTTACTAGTTTCTCAACTAGTGCTTATTCTGCTATTTCTTCAAAGCTTCCTTCAATGTATGCCATGCCAACACAGCACATTTTACACGAGCTGGCATATTGGAAATATTCTTAAGAGCCATGGCATCTTCTAATTCTTCCAGCTCAGCTTCGTCGGTCACTTCTTTTTTGATCATACCCAAGAAGAGGTCCACATAGTGGAGGGCTTCTTCTACAGTCTTACCCTTGATAAGGTCTATCATCATAGAGGCAGAGGCCTGGCTGATAGCACAGCCAGAACCAGTGTAGGCAGCATCTTTGATGATGCCATCTTTGACATCGATTTGTAGGGTCAAATCATCCCCACAAGAAGGGTTGTGACCATGTTCAGAATTGGTGAATTCAGCCAATTCATGCTTATTACGTTTATCTTGGTTATGTTCCAAGATAAGGTCCGTATATAATTGATCCATTTCCATGTATGAATTCTCCTAATCCTTAAAGCCCATAACGGACCGAACAGTTTTCAATACTTCCAAGAAGGCATCCAAATCTTCCTTGCGTGTGTACACGTACATGGAAAGACGGGTAGATGCGGATACATGGAAGAAGGCCCCTAACGGTTGGGCGCAATGATGGCCAGAGCGGACGCAAATCCCTTGGCTATCCATGATGGTCGCCACATCGTGTGGATGGACATCATCAATGGTGAAGGCGATAACCCCATGTTTTTCCTTAGGATCTTCAGACCCCAAAACATGAACGTGAGGAATTTCCAGCATCTTAGGCAAGACATAAGCCACCAATTCTTCTTCATAGGCATTGATGTTATCCATGCCAAATTGTTCCAAGTAGTCGATAGCAGCGTGCAAGGTTACCGCCCCATCCGCATTTGGTGTGCCTGCTTCGAACTTGTAAGGGAGTTCGTTGAAGGTTGTCGTTTGTTCCTTTACATACTCAATCATATCCCCACCCATGAGGAATGGAGGCATCGCTTCTAAGAGTTCTCGCTTGCCATAGAGGACTCCAATTCCTTGGGAGGCACACATCTTATGGCCGGAGAATACGAAGAAGTCACAGTCTAAGGCCTGTACATCAATCTTCATATGAGGCGTGGATTGAGCCCCATCGAGGACGGCCACAGCCCCTACGGAGTGAGCCTTATCGATGATTTGACGGACTGGGAATTCCATGCCCAATACATTAGATACATGAGCGAAGGCTACAATCTTTGTAGAGGCGTCGATTTTATCCAATTCCCCATCTTTCAAGTGACCATGGTCATCCAAATACATGTATTCCAAGGTGGCCCCTGTTTGGTTGGCCACATACTGCCAAGTTACCAAGTTAGCATGGTGTTCCGCCACGGTGATAAGAATTTTATCACCTTTTTTCACATTGTTAAGGCCATAGCAGTGAGCGATGAGGTTCATGGATTCCGTAGAGTTACGAGTGAAGATAACCTCTTCCCGTTGTTTGGCATTGATGAACTTCACCACCCGATCGCGGGCGTTTTCATAGGCTTCAGATGCTTCCACAGCCAAGATATGGGACCCACGGTGTGGATTCCCATTATGCTTAGTCATATGGTCCACCAAACGGTCAATGACCATTTGAGGAATTTGTGCGGTTGCGCCGGAGTCTAGATAGATAACCCGTTTCCCATTATGGGTTTTGTGCATGATTGGAAAATCTTTATATGCTTCAGATACTGGTTTCATTCCTAGCCTCACCTTAAATCTTAGCCCGTACTGCTGCGAGCGCTTCTTCTTCAATTGCTTCGTCACCGATTCGGTCAATAACAGGACGAATCATAGATTCTACGATCATATGCTTAGCTTCTGTTTCAGAGAAACCACGGCTCATGAGGTAGAAGAGCTTAGTTTGGTCGATTTGACCAGCCCCTGCCGCATGGTTACCCACTACATCATCTTCCTTACAGAGAAGGAGTGGCAAGGATACAGAGTGTACCGTTGGATCCAAAAGAAGACAAGTATCTTCTTCAGCCCCTTCAGAACCAGAAGATCCCTTCAAAAAGTCCAAGGTCCCACGGAAGGATTTCTTAGACTTGCCAGATAAGGCACCTAGGGTATGAATATCGGAATAGGATTTCTTTGCTTCATGCGTCATGAGCATAGCGATATCGAATTTTTGTTCATCCCCACCAATATAAGCCAAGTCGTGTTTAACAGAGGCTTCTACGCCCTTAAGGTCTTGTTCGTAGTTGAGGTAGGACTCAGCAGACCCTACTTCAACATTAAGATAGGTCACATCAGCCTTATCCGCATAGCGCGTATAGCGGTGTTCGATGTGTTGTACCTTATCACCCAAGAGTTGAACCTTTTTAATGGTTACCTTAGCCCCTTCTTCAGCAGCAACTTCAGTGAAGAGCTGTACCGTAGAGGCCTCTTTCGTATTACCAGCCAAGTAGAAAAGGATTTCTACTTGGGAGTCTTTGCCAGCTTCTACTAAGAAACGGGCATCCGCTTGGGTATGAGATGCTTCCACCTTGATGGCTACTTTCACGCTTTCCTTGCCACCAGCAGGTACCTTGATAGCGTAAGAGTCACCAGTGGCATTCATAACCGCCTCGAGGACGGATTTATTAGCCCCTGCATAGGCAGGTTTGAGTGGTTGTGGGTTAGCAATAGGGCTAACGATGCCAGCCTTAGCATCTACCACGATAGGTGCTACAGCTGTACGGTCACCCCAGACTTGACCCTCCGTATGATTAACTTGTAACCATCGGAAGGTTGGTCTAGGAAGTTCGTTGAAAAGTACTTGGTTACTCATAGTTCCTCCTTACCCAATGGAGCCTTCCAGCTCAAGATTAATCAAGTTATTCATTTCTACGGCATATTCCAAAGGTAATTCCTTGGAGATTGGTTCAGCAAAGCCACGTACGAGCATAGCCCGTGCTTCTTCTTCGCTGATACCGCGGGTCATGAGGTAGAAGATGGCTTCATCAGAGATACGGCCGATCTTAGCTTCGTGACCAATGTCCACGTTGTCGTTTTCCACGATAACCGCAGGAATTGTATCGGATTGAGAAATATCATCTAGCATCAAGGATTCGCAGGAAACAGTCGCCTTGGAGTGTTCTGCGTTCTTACCAATTTTGAGGAGGCCCCGGTAAATTTGAGCGCCCCCAGACTTGGAAATCCCTTTTGCGTTTACGTTAGATGTTGTATATGGTGCGTTATGAACCACCTTGGACCCAGTATCCAAGAATTGGCCCTCACCAGCAAAGGTGATGCCCGTAAATTCACAGTGAGCCCCTTCCCCATTCAAGATGGACATAGGATAGAGACAGGATACATGAGACACGAAGGAACCGGATACCCATTCGATGGTCCCATGAGCACCGACGATGGCCCGTTTAGTGTTCAAGTTGTACATGTTCTTGGACCAGTTTTCGATGGTAGAGTAACGGAGTTTTGCATTATCCTTGACGAACAATTCTACCGCACCCGCATGAAGGTTGGACACGTCGTACTTAGGAGCAGAGCAACCTTCGATGAAGTGGGCAGACGCCCCTTCTTCAATGATGATCATGGTATGTTCGAACTGACCAGCCCCTGGTGCATTCAAGCGGAAGTAGGATTGCAAAGGAATTTCTACTTGTACCCCTTTTGGCACGTATACGAAGGAACCACCAGACCAAACGGCACCATGGAGAGCCGCCCACTTGTGGTCAGTTGGTGGGATCAAGGTCATCCAGTATTGTTTGACGATATCTTCGTGTTCCCGAAGGGCTGTTTCAATATCTGTGTAGATAACACCTTGTTTAACCAAGTCTTCTTGGATGGAGTGATAAACTACTTCAGAGTCATATTGAGCACCTACACCAGCCAAGGACTTTTGTTCTGCCTCTTGGATACCCAAGCGGTCGAAGGTCCCCTTGATATCTTCAGGCACTTCGTCCCAGCTAGCAGACATCTTCTTAGCCTTAGGCTTTACATAGGTATAAATATTTTCCATATCCAAGCCGGAAATATCAGGGATCCAGTTTGGAATTTCCATTTTGTTGTAAATCTCAAGGGATTTCAACCGGAAGTCCAACATCCATTGAGGTTCATTTTTATTGGCCCAAATATCGCGTACGATATCTTCTGTTAGGCCCTTATTGGCGATGTGTTCGTAGGAGAATTCGTCCTTAATGTCATAGACGCCACGATTCATATCGTCAATGTGCGTTTTCTTTCTTTCTTCCATTAGGGAGCCTCCCATTAAGCCAAAGCTTTAAATTGTTCGTAACCGTGTTTTTCGATTTCGTCAACCAAGGATGCATCGCCAGTTTTCACGATTTTACCATTGATCAAGATGTGAACAAAGTCTGGTTTAAGGCTTTGCAAAATCGCATTATGGTGGGTGATGATAAGAACAGAATTATCTTCGTTGTCGAAACGGGATACCCCTTCGGATACGATGCGGACAGCATCCACGTCGAGACCGGAGTCAGTTTCGTCCAAGATGGCCAATTTAGGGTTCAAGATGGACATTTGTAAAATTTCGTTCTTCTTTCGTTCGCCGCCGGAGAAACCTTCATTTACATAGCGTTGTGCATAGGAAGTATCGAAGGATAATT
>URPV01000066.1 GCA_900549805.1 uncultured Veillonella sp. | reverse complement strand
GTCATTCCATTATTCACGGAAAGAAGCACATACCTAAAACCTATGAAGTCCACTACGAAGGGGTATTGACGGAGCAAGGAATTAGCCGGATACAAGAGGGGATGGTTTTAGGAGATGGTAGCATCTGTAAACCGGCGTCCATAAAGCTTGTGGAAGAAGCTGTTGATAGTGAAAGCAATCTTTGCTATTTAACTATTGAGGAGGGCAAATTCCATCAAGTTAAGCGTATGATTGGTGCCGCTGGAGGCCAGGTGACCTATTTAAAACGCTTACGAATAGGACCTATTAATTTGGATGGGATTGAAAAAGCTGGATCCTATCAAGAATTAACTCAGGCGGAAATTGACCTCTTTAAAAAATAGAAAGAAGGATTGTCATGAATGGCTTAGACCGTATTCAAACTTATTTAGTCCAAGAAGGCTATGAGGGGATTTTTATCACCTCCACCACCAACCTCCATTACTTTGCAGGCTTTACAGGTACTGCAGGCGTGGCCTTTGTAACACCTCAATCAGCCTATTTCTTTACGGATTCCCGGTATACGGAACAGGCGCAAGACCAATGCAGCGGCTATCAAGTGGTTCAATATAAGAAGCCTTTATGGGAAGAAATAAAAGACTACGTCTTGGCATCTGGTGCTACATCTATTGCTATCGAAGGGGATTCAATGACGGTAGACCAATTTGGTTTAGTAGTAGATACATTTGGTGATGCTTTTGAATTCTCCTCTGTTCAATTACAAGCCTTACGAGCGGTAAAACGAGATGATGAATTGGTCCATATGCGTAAGGCGGCTTCCATTGCAGATCAAGCCTTTTCCCATCTTCTTAAGGAAATCAAGGTGGGTATGACAGAGAATCAAGCACGCATCATCTTGGAGACCTATATGCTTAAGGGTGGGTCTCAAGAGCCTTCCTTCACCACCATCGTGGCTTCCGGACACCGGTCTTCCATGCCTCATGGAGTAGCTTCTGATAAGGTTATTGAGAAGGGGGATTTTGTCACCTTTGATTTTGGTGCTGTTTGGCAAGGCTATCATTCTGATATGACGCGTACCATTTGTATGGGACCAGCTTCTGACTTGCAAAAAAAACTTTACCAAGTGGTTTTAAGAGCACAAAAAAAAGGGGTTTCTGCTGTTAGGGCTGGACTTTTAGGTAAAGAATTAGATACAATATGTAGAGAGTCTATTGAGAATGATGGATATGGAGACTACTTTAACCATGGTTTAGGCCATGGGGTAGGCCTCGATATTCATGAACAACCTGTGGCCAGCCCACGATCTGAATCCGTTCTCGAAAAGAATATGATCATCACGATTGAACCAGGTGTTTACTTGCCTGGACAAATCGGATTGAGAATAGAGGATAGTGTCATCGTCACAGATGATGGCTGTGAAGTATTGACACACAGTCCGAAAGATTTGATTGAAATTGAAGTGTAGTAAGGAGAGATTCTCATGATTTCCAGTAATGACTTCCGCCCAGGCACAACTATTGAACTAGACGGTAACGTATGGCAAGTTGTTGATTTCCAACATGTTAAACCTGGTAAAGGTGCTGCTTTCGTACGTTGTAAATTGAAAAACTTGCAAACTGGTGCTGTGGTTGAACGTACTTTCAATGCTGGTGAAAAAGTGCCAAAAGCACACGTTGATCGTCGTCGTATGCAATACCTCTATGAAGTTGATGGGGCATACACATTCATGGATAACGAAACCTACGATCAAGTTGAATTGAACCTTGAACAATTGGGGGATGCTAAAAACTTCTTGCTCGAAAACATGGAATGTTCCATTATGTTCTTCCAAGGTATCGTTATCGGTCTTGACCTTCCAGTTTCTGTAGAACTCAAGGTAGTTGAAACAGAACCTGGTATTAAAGGTGATACTGCTACTGGTGGTAACAAACCTGCTACTCTCGAAACAGGCTATGTTGTAAAAGTACCTATGTTCATCAATGTTGATGATGTACTCCGTATTGATACACGCACAGGCCAATACATCGAACGTGCATAATTGCACCCTTCTTTATCAAAGCCATATCGTTTTCCCTTGAGGAATGACAGAAGATAGCACCCGTCTTGCAACTACATAAGGCAGACTGGGTGCTTTTTTCTTGGGAGTACTATGAAACCAAAGATTAGCCAATCAGACTTAGGACAAATTAAGATCGGTCATGCCGTCTATGCTACTATTGCGGCTATTGCAGCCCGTCGAACTCATGGTATAGCAGGCTTAGAGTCTACCCTTAACGATGGTATTAGCCGACTCTTAGGGGCTAAGCACGACTATGAAGGGGTCAAGATATCCTACTCTGATAATGGAGAGATTCATATGACTGTTTACATTGCTGTGTCTTATGGTTATCGTATTCCAGACTTAGTCTTACGGTTACAAGAAAGAATAAAAACGGCTATACAAACCTATACTTCAATCAAGGTGGAAGCCATTGATATTGTGGTGCAGGATCTCATCTTTGATAGGGCTAATCAGGTGATTGGAAAAGATGGCCTAGACCCTTCAAGGGGCGCAAGCTTTTAATAACATAGGTTTAGTTGCTAATCCACAGGACCAGACCCTGCTAGAGGCCATCAGAAACTTGGTTTTATCCAGTCCCGCCATTCATGCATTAAGCCCCCGTTTCAGGGATGAGGTGGAGGATAAATTAGCTACACCCCTTCGCAAAGAACGATTGCCAGGGATTAATCTGAAAAAGACTAAGGATGGGCTAGAAGTAAACCTCTACCTACAAGCTGTATATGGCTATAAGCTCATTGATGTTGCCCATTCCTTACAAGAATCTATAGGACAATTGCTAAAAGAAGACCATCAGCTAGACTCTGTCAAAGTGGATGTTCATTTTGAACGACTCATTGAAGATGCTAGTAAACAAGAAGGAGATAAGAATGACCAAGAAAACTAATCGTCGTCAAACCCGAGTCTATATTGCTCAAGCTTTGTTTGCTGCCGAATTTCATGGAAATACAGATCCTATTAGCTTTCCAGAAGATGTAGTTAAGGGGCTTATTGATTACGACTATGCATCAGAAGTAATCGACGGTGTTATGGCCCATAAGGGGGACTTGGATGCTAAAATTCAAGCTCATTCCCCTAAACGCAAGGTGGCCATGTTAGATCCTATGGATCGAACCTTAATGCGCTTGGCTCTATGGGAGATGGACCACCAAATAGACCCTAAGGTAGCTATTAATGAAGCTGTTAATCTCGCTAAGGTATTTGGGTCGGATAACTCCTATAAGTTAGTTAATGCTATTTTGGATGCCTATAGAAAGAGCCAGTAAGCCTCATGAAAGCCTATTACTTAGGAATTGATACCTCCTGTTATACTACTTCCTGTGCCATCGTGGATGAGTCTGGTAACCTTCTAGGAGAGGCGAGAAAAATCTTAGAAGTAGCTGACGGTAAGCGGGGGCTACAACAATCGAATATGGTATTTCAACATACTAGAGTTCTCCCAAGCCTAATTGAATCCCTACCACAAGTGCCTTTGGCGGCTATTGGCGTATCCGCATTTCCTAGACGGGAAGAGGATTCTTATATGCCCGCTTTTTTAGTAGGCAAGGGCCATGGCCATAGTTTAGCTCATATGATGAAGATACCAGTCTATGAGTTTTCTCATCAAGAGAACCATATCTTAGCGGCCTTGCGAAAACAAGAGTATTCATTGAATAAGCCTTTCTTTAGTCTCCACCTATCTGGTGGGACTACAGAGCTCGTATATTGCCAACCTTGTGAAAGAGGGGTCATTGATACGCGGCTCTTAGGAGGGGCCATGGATTTACATGGAGGGCAGTTCGTAGATAGGATTGGAGTGGCTTTAGGCCTCCATTTTCCAACAGGAGCTCAATTAGATAGCCTATCGCAAGAGGGGGAGGACTATGAGCCTCTTCCAAGCTCTGTAAAGGCTGGGCAGATTTCCTTTGGAGGACCTTGTTCTGAAGCTTTACGCCGAATTGAACGTGCTGCTATTCATGAAATGGATGAAGAGCGCCTGGTAAACTATCAAGGCCAAATGGGACGGGCTGTCTTTCATGCCATGGCAAATAGTTTAGAAAAGATGCTAGCCTATCATTTAGAATCCTATCCTGTAGAGGACCTTGTAGCGGTAGGGGGAGTCATGTCTAATGGCTATCTTCGACAACGCTTACAAGCCTTTTGTAAACGTCATAACATTATAGCTATTTTCGCTGACCCTAAGTATAGTGTAGATAATGCTACAGGTGTAGCGTTTGGAGCTAGTCTTATGGCAGCTAAATCATCCAGGTAGTTATGCCTGTAAGTCTCTATAGCTTGCTTGGGTGATTGTGGTTGCAGCTGATTTCTAGTGAGAGTTAAGCATGAATGTACTGTCCATTACACAATTAAATAGCCTTATCGGCCGTACCCTAGATCGTGAGTACCTACTTAAGGGCTTTTATGTGCAAGGGACCATTGTAAATCTTAAGCGACACTCTGCAGGCCACTATTATTTTTCTTTGAAGGACCAGGATGCTTCCATAGATGTGGTCATGTGGTCTTCAACGGTTATGCAAAAAGGATTGGCAGGACTTTTTGAGAATGGTTTATTAGTGACCATCAAGGCTTCTATAAATTTTTGGACCAAGGCCGGTCGCCTCAATATTGTGGCATCGGATATGCAAGTGGGACAGAAGTCACCCTTGCAGTTGGAATTTGAAGCCTTAAAGAGGGAATTAACTGCTTTAGGTTATTTTGATGATGACCATAAGAAGGCAATCCCTGAGTTATCTGCCTGTATCGGTCTTGTTACCTCTTCTTCTGGGGCTGTCTTACATGATATTTTACATGTATCCTTACAGCGAAACCCTTTGGTTCGTTTTAAAGTCTTTTCTGTTCCCGTACAGGGAGACAAAGCGGGCCCTGTCATTGCTCGAGGAATTGCAGCAGCCGATAAGGACCCTGATGTAGATACCATTATCCTAGGACGGGGGGGTGGATCTGCCGAAGACCTATGGCCCTTTAATACAAGGGCTGTAGTAGAGGCAGTCTATGCTTGTAAAAAGCCTATCGTTTCAGCCGTAGGTCATGAAACTGACTACACGCTTTGTGATTATGCCGCTGATATGCGAGGGGCTACCCCATCTCATGCGGCTGAAATTACGGTTTTACCAATATCTGTTATGGAAGAACGCCTCCGTCTTAAGGAAGACTACTTGAATACCTATATGCGTCAAGAAGTATTGGATCGTAAAAGGACTTTAGCAGCTCTATTTAATCGTTCCTTGGGGATGCCAGCCCTTCAAATGATTCACCAGCAGCGGTCTCTTTTAGATAAGAAAAGGGGAATTATGACCCAAGACATGAAGGCGGCTTTGCAGAAGGAGAAATATCAACTGTCTCTTCTAGGACAAGAGTTAGAAGCCCTCAATCCAATGAACATTATGCTCAAAGGCTATTCCAAGGTTGAACTTGCAGGGCATACGGTGACCTCTGTTAAGGGGCTACGGGCAGGAGATCAACTCACCTTAACCCTACCAGATGGGGCTATTGAATCAGAAATTAAGGAGGTCCATCATGGCCATAAGCATTAAATCCTATGAAAAAAAATACGCAGCCTTAGAGGAGATTGTCCGGAACCTAGACCAAGAGGACTTATCTCTCAATGATATGTTGACACAATACCAGAAGGGACTTACTCT
>URPV01000065.1 GCA_900549805.1 uncultured Veillonella sp. | reverse complement strand
CGTGGATCACAATTTAGGTTGTAAGAAGTAAAGAAAAACCTCCCTTAGCTGATTGCTAGGGGAGTTTTTTATAGGGTATATCTTTGTTTTTTGTCGAATTATGAAATGAATTATCAATTAAATGCCTATATGTAATATATTAATGAGTAAAAAGAATACTATATTTTACATGAAAATGTGCATATTTTAATTTTTTAGAGGTATAATCAATATATAATTTTGATAATAATTCTTAGCATTGGAGGTTAATATGAGCAAAAAACTCTTAGCTTCTCTTTTTGCACTGAGCTTTGCGGCCGGTTCTTTATGTGCTGTAAGCGATGCACATGGTGTTTTCTTTGCCAACCGCTTGGATCAAAAGGTGCTTGTACTCGGCGAAGGACCTGTTGATAATGCCTATAATCCTGACATGGTTACAGGCTTAAAGGGGTATGATGTGGATGGGAAGGAGATTCCTGTTCCGGTTATTAAGCAGGAAAAAAATATTGCTATCGTGCCACCAGCTAATCTTGGTGTGACTGTAACAGACTTTGATTATGGTTATTGGACTAAAGATAAGGATAGCCATATTGTTCACAAACCAATCACACAGGTTCCTGGGGCACAAAAGTCTACCCATGCTATTAAATATGATATCCAATACTGGAATGCGGCTGCCAAACCTTACAAGGATCCAAAGGCCTTTATTCAAATCGTCCCAGCAGTTAATCCATTAACCCTTAGCAAGGGTGATAGCTTTGCCATCCAAGTCTTTAAGGATGGAAAACCCTATGCCCATGCCCCTCTCATTAAGGACTTGGTCAATGACCTAAATGGACAAGCCCAAACTGATGAGAATGGTAAGGCAACCCTTACAGTGACTGCAGAGGGTCTGAATGTGGCAGGTGTTGAAGTAGCCTTCCCAACAGACCATAAGGGCGAACAAAATAAATACTTCAGTGCCCTCTCTTACGTGATTGAGCCTAAAGAATAAGAGGATTAGCCTCCCTGAGCTTTCATGAAGTGCATGAAATAAACTGATTTGACCCCCTAAGTTGGACTTAGGGGGTCTTTTTGTCTCATGTGACTTGTATGACTAGCTTAAGGAGTATGTTCTGTTTGTAGTGTGATTGTTAAGGAGATGTTCTAATGAAAGTGAATCGTAACCTATCGGCTGTAATGGCGGCTATGGTATTAACTAGTGTAACATGTGGCGCAGGGGCGACAGAAATTAACCAATTTTCTGATACGCCTAAGGAACTCTTGGGATTAACCATGGGGTATCCGCAACAAACAGAGCCTGCAGTTAAACATATTGCTGATAATCTTGTGATACATGTACAGGGTAAAAGTTTGACCGATGAAGGGAAAAGTAAGAATGTAACAGGGATTTACAATGGCTTTGGCTCTCAGTTAACAGTGGATAAGGATTTAAAGGTGGTCCTTAAGAATGATGCCCCTGCTTCTAAGAGGGAATTAGGTCACTATTATATGAATGCCGTCTATGCTGGTTATGGTGGCCTTGTTAAGCGCTTCGGTGATACTGACTATGGTGATACAGTTATCCATGTAAAAGGGAATGTAGATATTGATGCGGTTGGTTCTGGACTTCAAGTTAATAAGCAAGGTAACATCATCGTTGAAGGGGGCGGTAAGGTTATAACCCATCCTGTCGCTACGGCTGATACCTATTCCGCTGTAGCAGAAGAAGGGAATATTTATGTGAATAGTGGCCTAGATGGTAAGTATCCAGGCACTAAGAGTTTAACCCTTTATGGGAATGTAGGCCTTGTTGATAAGGACTACGGCCGTGACCCTAACCCTAATGAAGCTCCTACTAATATAGGTCTTGCCTTAACAACGCCTAATTCTAGTTTGACTGGTGCAGTCCTGAATGAATATGCGGAAAGCAATAAGAACCCTCATAATTCTGGCGCGGATATATACCTACAAAATGGAGCCGTCTGGAATAATGAATGGATTGGGGCTGAACGGCCTACTCCTAAAAAGGAACGTAAGTCCAATGATAATGCATCCTACCTTTATAAGGGTTCTAAAGTCCGTAATTTAGTTGGTGGTCCGGATGTGGCTCACGCAGGGGTAATTCACCCTATTGATGATCGACCTATTAGTATTCAAAATTACAGTGGCTATACTACGGCTAGCTACCAAGATGGGACAGAGGCTGCCGCTGCTGGTAAGGGTGCTATTGTCATAGAACATGCTGCCGATCATAGCCACATTACTTTGCAAGGGGACTCTAACAAGGACTTAAAAGATGATGCTTCTTACCGGCAAGAATTAAAAACTGTGGGAGAAAAACTGCACTATGCTAACAGTGGAGATAGGAAGTTATCTGCTTCTGTAGAAATTAAGGAAGGGATAACGCGTCCAAAGGCTAGCATAGAATTAGGGGCAGATAATTTCGATAGCGATGGTAAGCTAGTTATTTCTGATGTTGTACCTGTAAAGCACGCAGGTGAATCTACTTTTGTAAGTGGTAGTAAGGCAGCCCTAGCATCTACAGCTATGTCCTGGCGGAATAATACCAATAACCTACAAAGGCGTTTAGGAGACCTTCGTTTTGCCAAAGCAGGACAAGGTGTTTGGGGTAAGTACATCGGTGGCAAATCGTCTATGTCTGATGGGGCAGATGTGCATATGACCTACAATGGTGTAGAGGTGGGCTATGACCATCGTTTGTCCAGTGGGTGGATTCTTGGTGGAGCCCTCGACTATAACGATTCAAATACTTCCTATACGGCAGGTTCTGGCGATGGAAAGTTAGCTGGCCTTGCTATTTACGGAACTAAGCAAAATGATGATGGCTCTTATTTGGACGTCATCGCTCGTGGTAGTCGTTTGTCTAATGACTATGCCCTCAATAACCTATCCGGAAATCGCTTAAATGGGGATTATCATACTTATGGCACATCCTTAAGCGCAGAATATGGTAAGAGAATTAAGAAGACTAATGGTCTCTACTTAGATCCTAGCCTTGAATTGGTTCTAGGCCGTTTGAATAGCGGCTCCTATAACGCAGCTGTAGCTAGCGGTGGCAGTATGCATGTAAAAGCAGATGCTCTTAACTCTGCAGTTGGTCGGTTGGGTATTGGTATCGGTAAGGAAACAGATACATCAAATCTCTTTGCTAAGTTAGCTTTGGCCCATGAATTTTCCGGCAAAATGAAAGCATCCTATTCTGCTCCAAGTAACCCAGCAGTGAATACTGAACTTGATCTTAAGGATACCTGGCTAGATGTAGAAGTAGGTGGGACCTGGAATTATTCTCCTAATACATACTTCTATGGAACTCTAACTAAAAACTTTGGTGCTACTATAGATAATAAGTGGCGCATCGATGCAGGATTCCGCCATAACTTCTAAACCATCTAGTGTTTGCTCTTCCACTTTTAGAGGAATCTAATTTATAAGAATAAGTAACCTACCTCCTTAGCTAAGGAGGTAGGTTTTCTTATAAGGGAAAGAGGGAAAAATAAGTAGATAATTGCTTTTATAGGACCTTAGTACGAATAAAAAATTAAAAGTCAAAAAAAGTCAAAAATATTTTGTTTGACCTATTGACTTTTTAATCTAAGGGGGCTATTATAATGACATAGGAAGAAAGATCCTAGAGAAAAGACACATAAAAAGTCAAAAGGTTTAATGAATATGTTAACCCTAGTGGCTATAAAGAGAGGTAATATATATGAACAACAACTTTAACAACTTTGGCAACGATTTCAACAGCATGCATGACTTATTCGATCAATTGATGGGGAACATGGGCGGTTTCTCCACAGAAAACCGTCGTTACCAAATCAATGGTCGCGAAGTAACCCCTGAAGAATTCGTTTACTACCGTCAAACAGGTCACTTGCCAACCAACGAAGAAATCCAAGCGGCACAAGCTGCTCAAGCTGGGAAGATGAAAAAAGATGGTATCTTAGCTCGTTTGGGTACAAACTTAACTGACCAAGCTCGTCAAGGTAAATTGGATCCTGTCATTGGTCGCAATAAAGAAATTCAAGAAACTGCTGAAATCTTGGCCCGTCGGACCAAGAACAACCCAGTCCTCGTAGGGGATGCAGGTGTTGGTAAAACCGCTGTTGTAGAAGGTTTAGCACAAGCTATCGTTAATGGTGATGTACCAGCAGCTATTAAGAATAAAGAAATTATCTCCATTGATATTTCTGGTTTGGAAGCGGGCACTCAATACCGTGGGTCCTTTGAAGAAAATATCCAAAACCTCATCAAGGAAGTTAAAGCGGCTGGTAACATCATCCTCTTCTTCGATGAAATTCACCAAATCTTGGGGGCTGGTTCTACAGGTGATGGACAAGGGTCTAAGGGCTTGGCTGATATCTTAAAACCAGCTTTGTCTCGTGGCGAATTGACTGTTATCGGTGCTACGACCCAAGATGAATATCGGAATACTATCATGAAAAACGCAGCTTTGGCTCGTCGTTTTAACGAAGTTAAGGTTAATGCTCCATCTGCAGAAGATACTTTCAAAATTCTCATGGGGATTCGCCCACTCTACGAAGCTCACCACAACATCGAATTGCCTGATGCTGTTCTGAAAGCAGCCGTAGATTACTCCGTGCAATACATCCCTCAACGGTCCTTGCCTGATAAAGCCATCGACCTTATCGATGTAACTGCTGCTCACTTGGCATCTCAACATCCTGTAACCGACATTAAGACTTTAGAAGCAGAAATCAAGGAAGCCAAGGATAAACAAGAAGAATATGCCCAAAAAGAAGATTACGAATCCGCTATCAACGAAAAGATGCGCATTCAAAAACTGCAAGAAGAAATTGATAAGCATACTGACAACCAAAAGGTTGTGGCTACTGTCAACGACGTAGCAGAAGCGGTAGAACGGATGACCGGTATTCCTGTTTCCCAGATGGGCGCATCTGATATCGAACGCTTGAAAGATATGAAATCCCGTTTGGAAGCTCATGTAATCGGTCAAGATAAGGCCGTAGAAGCTGTATCCCGTGCTATTCGCCGTAACCGTGCTGGTTTCGATGAAGGTAACCGGCCAATTGGTAGCTTCCTCTTCGTTGGTCCTACTGGTGTTGGTAAAACCGAATTGGCTAAACAATTGGCCCTTGATATGTTCGGCAATAAGGATGCTATTATTCGTCTAGATATGTCCGAATACAGCGACCGCACCGCGGTTTCTAAATTGATTGGTGCAACCGCAGGTTATGTAGGCTATGAAGATAACTCTAATACCTTGACTGAACGGGTTCGCCGTAATCCTTATTCCATTGTTCTCTTCGATGAAATTGAAAAAGCAGACCCTCAAGTTATCACTCTCCTCTTACAAGTATTGGATGATGGTCATTTGACAGATGGTCAAGGCAACACAGTAAACTTTAAAAATACCGTTATCATTGCTACCTCCAATGCTGGCTTTGGCTATGGGGATAACACCGATGATGAAAATCAAGCTGAAATCATGGATCGGATTGCTCCATACTTCCGTCCTGAATTCCTCAATCGCTTCAATGGGGTTATCGAATTCAACCATTTGACTAAGGATGACTTGAAGAAGATTGTAGACCTTATGTTAGACCAAGTGAATAAGACCTTAGCTAGAAAGAACATCACCTTGAAAGTGACCGATGCAGCTAAGGAAATCTTGATGGAACAAGGCTATGATAAAGCGATGGGTGCTCGTCCATTGCGCCGGGTTATTGAAACTGAAATCCGCGATAATGTAACCGATTTCTATTTAGACCACATCGATGCTAAACATCTCTTAGCAGATGTCAAAGA
>URPV01000064.1 GCA_900549805.1 uncultured Veillonella sp. | reverse complement strand
ATGGGTCTATTTTGACTATTAATCAGGATATTCCCTTGCAGGGGATAGCAAACTGTACTATCTCCTTTGAAACGAAGAACCTAATTGGGTCCTTGGAAGGTCTACTCGATTCCATCCGGACCATTCAAGGCGTTATTAAGGTAGATATTCTAGGTCAAGCCTAGTTTTATTCTCTAGACCACAGACTTGTTAGAAAGGACTGCTTATGAAGACAATCAATATCGCTCTTCTCGGTTTTGGTACTGTAGCTCGAGGTGCTTTCGACCTTTTGACGGGTAATAAAAAAGAGATCACCAACCGGACGGATGTGGATATTACTATTTCTAAAATCTATGTACGAGACCCTAAAAAACACGAGGATAAAAGGTTACCCCTAGGGACTCAATTCGTAACTGATGTGGCGGATATCATGATGGATGATTCCATTGATATCGTAGTGGAGCTCATGGGTGGTACGACCTTTGCTAAAGAGTGTGTAGAAGCAGCCCTTAAAGCTAAGAAAAATGTAGTCACTGCCAACAAAGATCTCATGGCAGAAGCAGGTCCTTATCTCTTTGATCTGGCTGGCAAGAATGGCGTAGATCTTCGATTTGAAGCAGCTGTTCTAGGGGCGATTCCTGTTATTCGCACTATGTATGATTCCTTGGGCGGCAATAAGATTTCTGAAATTGTGGGAATCATGAATGGGACGACTAACTTCATTCTCTCCAAGATGACAGAGGATGGTGCTGGTTATCAAGAGGTTTTAAAAGAAGCCCAAGACTTGGGTTACGCTGAAGCGGATCCTACAGCGGATGTGGAAGGCTATGATGCAGCTCGTAAATTGGCTATCTTAGGGTCTATCGCATTTAACCGTCGCCTCTTCTTTGAAGATGTCCACTGTGAAGGGATTAGTAAAATCGATAAGATTGATATCAAGTGTGGCAAGGATATGGGCTATGTGATTAAACTTTTGGGCATTGCTCGCGAATCACGCAAGGGCGTTTCCCTCAATGTGTATCCGGCCTTCATTCCTTTTGAACATCCATTGGCTTCGGTGCGTGGGTCCTATAATGCCGTTTATATTAGGGGTAATGGCTTTGATGATGTCATGCTCTATGGGCGTGGAGCGGGGTCTTTGCCAACTGGGTCTTCTGTTGTGGCCGATATCATGGAAGAAGCTATCAATGTAGCACGCCACAATACGGGTCGTCGCATTCAGTTCTACTATGATCAAAAAGAAATTTATGCCCCTGGCAAGATTGAATCATCTTACTATATGCGCTTAATTGTGGAAAATAAGATGGGTGTATTGGCTAAAGTAGCTGAGAAATTTGCTGAACAACGTATTTCCGTATTAAATGTGGTACAGCAAATGGAAAATCCAGAAACAGCCACCCTTGTTATTACCACTTCCAAGTGCCCTGGTGCCTATATCTCCAATGTCATTGAATCTTTTAATCACCTGCGGTCTGTAAAGTGTGTGGCTAGCGTGATTCGGATTATGGACTAGGAGGGATTCTTATGGCTGATGTGCGCGTACAAGTACCAGCAACCTCTGCAAATTGTGGCCCTGGCTTTGACTGTCTGGGCCTAGCACTGGAACTATATAATGAATTTACATTTACTTATGAAGAAAATGCTAGTTCTTATACGTACAGCTTTTCTGGCTTTGGGGCCGACCTATTAAAGGGGGAAGACCCTAAGAAAAACCTCATTGGGTTGGCTATGGAACAGGTCTTTGCCAAGGCTGGCCAACCTATTCAATATGGTCATATTACTTCGGATACAATGATTCCTCCTTCCCGGGGATTAGGTTCTTCCTCTACTGCTATTGTTGGGGGCTTACTTCTGGCCAATGCTCGGGTGGACAAACCTTTGACCAAGGAAGAACTTTTGGTAATTGCCAACCGCATGGAAGGTCATCCAGACAATGTAGCACCGGCTATTTATGGTCATCTTTGTTGCTCCGCTGCCGAAGGAGAAACTGTCTACTCCACCTTTATTGAAGTGCCAGAGGACCTGCATTTTGCTGTAGTAGTGCCGGAAATCTTGGTTTCGACGGAATATGCTCGGTCCGTTTTACCTCAACATGTTCCTTATAAGGAAGCTATTGGTAATGTGGCCCACGCATCGCTTTTTGTATCTTCTATGATTACAGGACAACTGGATAACCTAAGAGTAGCTTTGCGCGATTACTTACATGTTCCTTATAGAAAGGCTCTTATTCCTCATTGTGATCAGGTCTTTGCAGCCGCTCGCCAAGAGGGTGCCTATGGGGCTACTATATCTGGTTCTGGATCTACCCTTATAGCTTACTGTACATCCTCTACGGTGGAGGCTGTTGCCAAGGCTATGGGGAGGGTCTATCAAGAGGCTGGCCTTGATTATCATGTATATTGTCTTAAGGCAGACTCCCAGGGAGCTAAGATCATAGATTAGGGTTGTATAGGGTAGAATGAGTGAGATCAAGAATATATCTATAAGGTATGTGATAAAATTCGATATAGTGGTATAATAAATATAGTTTATTAGGGCAATTTACTTTTTTAATTGTCTATGTAAGGAGTTATCATGAACAGTGTAAAAACAGCAGTTCTCTTAGCTTTGTTATCCGCTATCTTAATGGCTATTGGTCAGTATGTGGCCGGTACTAATGGTTTATTAGTCATGTTTGTTATCGCCATTGGAATGAATCTTTTTTCCTACTGGAAGAGTGATTCTATCGTATTGGCACAATATAATGCCCGTGAGGTTACAGAATCTGACAACCCAGAACTCTATAATACGGTAAAAAAGTTAGCCCATAATGCTAACTTGCCAATGCCTCGTGTCTATATCATTCCTACGGAAACGCCAAATGCTTTCGCCACAGGGCGTAATCCAGAACATGCAGCAGTTGCTGTAACAGAAGGCATTATGGACCTCTTGACCCATGATGAGTTAGAAGGGGTCTTAGCCCATGAATTAACCCACGTTAAACATCGGGATACTCTAATTTCCACGATTGCAGCCATCTTGGCATCGGTTATCACCATGATAGCTAATGTGATGCAGTGGGCAGCTATCTTTGGAAGTGGTCGGTCTGATGATCGAGAAGGTTCTTCTAATCCTATTGCCCTTTTGGCAACCATCATATTAGCGCCTTTAGCTGCATCTATTATTCAAATGGCTATCTCTCGGTCTCGTGAGTACATGGCTGATGAAGGGGGTGCAGAGATTTCTGGCAAACCTTTGTCACTAGCTTCGGCTTTAGCCAAAATTGATCATTATGCCCGTTATGGTGCATTGCCTCATGCAGGCAATGCTACGGCACATATGTTTATTATCAACCCTCTGTCCTATGTTAAATCAATTTCTAGCAATCTTTTCTCCACACATCCGTCCACGGAAGACCGGATTAAAAAGTTGCAAGAAATTGCTGCTTCAGGACGATATCGTTAATTGACTAGATAAAGCTATGCTTGCGGGCATAGCTTTTGTCGCGAAAGGAGGTCGCCATGACTCGGCTATTCGATGAATATGCTTATTTTTTTATTCCGCTTTTAGCCTTCATGGTGGATGCCATCTTATCTAAGACGCCAGCTAAGGCAAAGCTCGAAGCTACTTTTTCGCCTTTTTGGGATTTCTTGGAAGGAATCTTTTATAGTCGGCGAGACAGGCATGGGCAACAACTTCGTTATGGACTGCTTATGACCTTAGCTCTGACTTTTGTCATAGTTATTCTTGGTGGCTTGATGCTCATCTTCATAGGTTGGACTTTTTCTTGGTCTCTGTATATTCTAGAAGTCTTTTATGTGGTTTTATCCCTAGGGTTGGCTAAGGATATATTAGCCTTATTGCGAGTTGAAGAATTGGTTTCTAAGGGGCATTTTGAGCTAGCTCAAACCTATATGGGAGAAAGCCTAGGGCAAGCACAAGACCAACAGCTGACAGACCTTGAAATTAACCAATTAGCCGTGGTTAGCTTGCAAGATAGAACTAGTCATACCCTAGTGGGACCACTCTTAGCCTTTGCCCTTTTAGGGCCAATTGCCTCCCTAGTCTACTGGGGGATTCATCAATTGGTGGAACGATTCCCTATAAGCCAAAAGGAATATCGCTACTTTGGACAATTTCCTGACCGCCTTTGGTTCCTATTGTCATTTATTCCCAATCATATGAATCAAGGTCTATGGACCTTAGCTAGCCTTCTATGGCGCCAGAATGCCCTTAGGGAGAAACCTGATTCTTGGGCTTATATTATTGGCCATGTAAAATACGCCTGCACGGTGGCCTTCATTATGGTTATTCTTGCTGGTCTTATTTCCTATTTGATGAACTCTTAGGAGGTTACCTATGTTAACTTTGGTAGAAAAAAGTAAGACGCAGTCCTTTGAAAACTTGCCCAACGTATTTTCTTATCTAGTTGGCAAAGGCGCCTTTACGGGTCTTATGGTGCCAGAAGGGACAGAGGAGACCTATAGGTCCCTGGGTGAGCGAGAAGGTCTGGATTTTACAGGCATGCATTATTTCCGGAATCCAGAGGGTCACTTAGAACCGCCATATATGGCCCTGCAAACCTATGCAGCCAAGTTGGCTAATAAGGCTGATGATGAGGTGGGCCAGGCCTTGGTCCTTTTACGAAATCCTGTAACCATAGGTGGCCTCCATTTAGATACCTCTATGGTTGACATAATAGCTACTATGTTAGGTGATTCTTCTTCTGCCCTCATCATCGATGAAGGAGATTTAGATATAGATGACCAGTCCTTAGTTAGTTTGACTCAAATGCATGATAATGTTTTTGTGATTAAATAGAGAAAAATCGATGAAGACTATTTATATAGTGCGCCATGGGGAGACCGATTGGAACCGCCAAGGGCGTTATCAAGGAACTACTGATGTACCTCTTAACCAAGTGGGCCGAGATCAGGCTAAAGCATGTGCCAGAGCTTTGGAGGGGGTACATTTTGATCGAGTCGTATCCTCTCCCTTGGAACGCGCCTTTGTGACGGCTCAAACCATTTGCCATAAGAGAGGTTTAGATATCCAAGTCGATGATCGATTAAAAGAATTTAATTTTGGTCATTGGGAAACTAAGCATGTAGATGAAATTGAAGCCCTTTGGCCTGGCATGATTCATAGCATGTACCAAGAGCCTGCTAGTATTCGCATACCAGGCGGGGAGACCTTTCAAGAGTTACAGGTGCGTGCTTGGGCTGGCCTTAAAGACCAAATCGATAAGGCTGAGGATGGGGAGACAATCTTGGTGACTGCCCATGGAGTGACAAATCGGATGCTAATTTGTAAGCTGTTTAACCTGCCTCTCAATTTTGCCTGGTCTATGAGTCAGGGGAATACTTGTATTAATCGTATCTTTTATCAAGGCATGGAAAAGGATCAACATAATATTCTCAACCTCTTGAATGATACGAGTCACTTGGATGGCTAAGATGAGATTGGATAAATTGCTGGCTAATAAGGCCTATGGGTCTCGTAAAGAGGTTAATGAACTTATAAAAAAAGGCCTTGTTACTGTTAATGGGCAGGTCGTTACAAAGAAAGATTTTACTATAGACCCAAAGGTTGATCAGGTCTGTTATCAAGGGCAGGTGGTATCGACACAGGAGTCCTATTATATTAAATTCCACAAACCTGCTGGGTACTTAAGTGCTGTGGAAGATAGAAGAGGGCCTGTTCTAATGGACCTTTTACCTGATGCATTTCTCAAGATGGGGGTTTTTCCTGTAGGTCGTTTAGACAAGGACACAGAGGGGCTAATTCTCCTGACTAATGATGGTCAGATCGGAAGAGCACACGTCTGAACTCCAGTCACC
>URPV01000063.1 GCA_900549805.1 uncultured Veillonella sp. | reverse complement strand
AAAAATCCCAAGAGCATCTCCACTACCTTAACTCCAACTTGTATTCTCTCTCCCTTTCCACCGACCGAGAATCCCTACAAGAAATCAAGAACGAATGCATCGAATCAGGACTCATAAAAAAATCTAAGAAGCCCCTATCCTATAAGATTTCCAAGGAAAACTTTATCACCATCCAAATTCCGGAGGGAACCGTCTACATTGGTCGTAACAACCGGCAAAATGACTACTTGACCCACCGCTTTGCTAAACCTAATGATATGTGGTTCCACACCAAGGGCATCCAAGGATCCCACGTCATCCTAAGAACCGAGCAGGAAATGGATGATGACCTTATTTCCAAGGTAGCCCAATACGCGGCCTACTACTCTAAGGGACAAAATTCCCCTCGGGTAGAGGTAGATTATACCCTGGTGCGTAACATCAAAAAGCCACCTGGGTCCAATCCAGGCTATGTTACCTTTTCCACCAATCAAACCATGTATGTCCAACCGGTAAAGCCTCAAAGCATAGATACATAATCTCATCAAAATAGGTAATAAGAAAAGGCACTCATAAATTGATATGTACCCCCTTTACTAGACAACCAGTAAAGGGGGTATTTTCATGAGATATAGTTATATAAAATCCATTCACATGCCATTGCTAGCAATTCAAAGAGACCCCGCATACCTTATTTTTCTTGGTTTTCTTTCTTAAGGGCCCGTTTTTCCAAGAACTCTAACCACAAATGATGGATAACCAGGATAGGGCGCTTGAGGAGGAGACGAGGTCCAGCATAGCGCATAACCTGGCGGATAGCCTCTCTCTCTTCAGGATCGTAACAATGAACCTTACAATTAGAGCAGAAGGTCTTAGAGGTCATGAAGGGGCATTGACGAATTCGACTTTGAGCATAGGCATCCAGAGCTTGGCATTCAGAACACATATTTTTAGCATTCTTAGATCTACCCTTATGCTTGTCATGACAGTAGAGTTGTATTAATTCAGTTACTACCACTGCTTCAAGGTTTCGTTTATCTTCAGCTTGCGACTGAGTCCTGGCCATCTAGTCTACCTCCCTCAAAAACCTATGAAAAAAGGATCGCCCAAGCGATCCTTGTGCTGACCCTAGTATAAGTCAGTTATAACTGTAAAACTATGATTTATAGTACTGGACATGTTGTATAATAAATATATTAGACACCAAAAATCCAGTGTATAATCAAACGAAAGACAGAAATTAGGATGATTTCTTCACAGATAAAGTGAAGGGATCCTTCCATACCTTCGCCTACACGGCTTAAACCGGATCTATAATTGATTTTCATAAGGATATCCTTCCATGACAATAGAATTACTCTTGCTAGAAATGCTCAAACGCATTTCCATAGCCATTATTCTTGGCTTAATTTTAACACAAACCCGTTTTATTGACCACATTATAAAATATAGACTTACCAAGTATGATCAAATTATCTGCATCGCCCTCTTTTCTGCTATGTCTATCATAGCTTCCTATGCAGGTGTACCTGTCAATGACGCCCTGGCCAACTCTCGTATGGTGGGCATCATGGCCGCAGGTCTTATAGCGGGTCCTCGAGTCGGGGTTTCCGTTGGCATTATAGCTGGTGTACACCGATACTTTTTGGGTGGTTTCTCCGCCTTTGCCTGTGCTGTCTCTTCCATTGTAGAAGGGATTATTTCTTCTATCATTTACCGTTTTTATCCAGACCGGTCCATTCCTCCCTATATTACATTTGCCATAGGTGCCTTGACGGAAATGGTACAAATGGCCATTATTTTGGGACTAGCTACCCCTTATGAGGAGGCAGTGAACCTTGTCAACAACATAGCGGTCCCTATGACCATAGCGAATGCCATCGGCCTCACCCTATTTATGCTCATCATAGAAAACGCCAAGGCCTTCCGGGAAAATATCGTGGCCAAGCAATCTCATACCATTCTTTCCATTGTAAAGAAAACGGCCCCCCTTCTTCGTAGAGGCTTAGACCCTCAAGGGGCCGACCAAGTAGTGAAGATCATCAAACGCATGACTGGATATGATGCTGTTTCCATCACCAACGATAAGGAGGTCTTGGCCTATGTAGGTGCGGAACGAGACCACCATGGCCCCCAATGTAAGCATAATCTAACTCGTCTCACCTACCGGGCTTTGGAATACAATACGGTTCAAATAGCGGAAACCCACAGGGACATTGGTTGTCACCATCCAGGCTGTACCCTATCCTCCGCTATCATAGCCCCCCTTCGTATGCACCACAAGGTGGTCGGCACACTCAAGCTCTACTATGCTCATAAAAACCGGCATATGACCCCTATTGATAAGTCTTTTGCCGAAGGTCTCGCCGGCCTTTTCTCTACCCAACTAGAACTAGCAGAAGTGGATAAGCAGGCTCAAGAAATTGAACGGGCCAAGATGCAGGCCCTCTACGCCCAAATCAACCCTCACTTTCTCTTTAACACCCTTAACACCATAGCCTCCCTGATTCGGACCAATCCTGAACTAGCCCGCCAAGTCTTGGTTAAATTTTCTAACCTCTTCCGCTTTACACTTCAATATACAGGAAAAATTATCAGCTTTAGTCAGGAGTGGGAACATACTAGAGGCTTCTTGGATATAGCCCAAACTCGTCAAGGGGATAAGATGAAGGTCGTCACCGACGTACCTAGTGATGTAATGACCTGCTCAGTTCCTTCTCTCATTCTCCAACCCCTCATTGAAAATGCTATTAAGCATGGTCTACAACCCCTTGCCCAAGGCGGTACCATCACCATCAAAGCCGCCCGAGATGATCATTTTCTATACCTATCCGTAGCAGATGACGGTGTAGGATTTAAAGAAGTTCCTAGTAAGTATCTTCGATCTATACATAGCAAGGATGGTCAACATGTGGGCCTTAAAAATGTCCACGACCGTCTCATTGGTCTCTATGGACCAGACTACGGTCTCCACATTGAGACAGCCCCTCATAAGGGAACTACCATTTCTCTGACAATACCACAGGAGTTAACCCATGATTAGAACCATCCTGGTAGATGATGAACGTCCAGCCTTAGACGAACTCAACTACCTACTCACCCAGAACTACAAATCTGATATTGAAGTTATTGGTATGGCTGATACTGCCCAGGAGGCTCTTAGCCTTATCACAAAAGAACAACCAGATCTTGTCTTTTTGGACATACAAATGCGAGGCTTTACCGGGCTAGAATTAGCTGACATGATTCATAATACGTCTCCTAAGACTCAAATTATCTTCGCTACAGCCTATGATGAATATGCCCTCAAGGCCTTTGAACTAGAGGCTACAGACTACATAGTTAAACCCATTGAAGATGACCGCTTAGCCCTTGCCATAAAACATGTTAAGAACAAGCTAAGCCTCTACCAAGAGAATCAACAAACTTCAGATAAAGATATAGTAACCACGACCCCTGACTTTTCCTCTCATAAGATTCCCGTAGACTATCAGGGACGAATTCTTCTCATCAATATCAAGGACATCATGTATATCTCCTCCGAAACTGGAAGCGTAGAAATTCATACCAAGAAAGCTATCTATTCAACTAATAAGACCTTAACGGATTTGCAAGATAAACTGGCTAAAAATGCCTTCTACCGCATCCATCGTTCTTACATTGTTAATCTCCACGAGGTAACAGAGGTCGTCCCTTGGTTTAAGGGGACTTACTGGGTCAAGGTACCAGATGTGGATCCATCTGGACACCCCTGCCTAGCTACCCTACCTAGAATGAGTATCTGCTCCCTAAAGACACCCCTAAACATTTATTAATCGCCATCCGTACCTATCTAAATAAGCATTTCCCAGGACACCTTCCCCACGACGGGCGTATTAGCTAATTGAGCTTATAAATTTGGATGAGCTTTGTAGTAATCATCTTCAAACTTGCGTTCTTCAGGATGTTCTTTTAAGTAGTCTTCTTCGACTTCTTTTTCAGTACGGTAATCTTGAGGAATACCAGACAAGCGAATCCAGCTGCGAATAGCTTCAATAACTACGAGAGCAACCAAGACAAGCATGATCAAGGAAATAATTACCAAAGACCATTTACCTTGTGGGATGTAGTTTGTGAAGATATTGAGATAATCCGCATATACTGTGATTACAGCCATGAAGACAAATGGAATACCAGTTACCCAAGCATAGCGTTTATGACCCAAGCGCATGATAACAGTTGTACCAATAGCAAGACCCATAGTTGCTAACAATTGGTTAGATACACCGAAGAGTGGCCAAATAGTACCGATGTTACCTTGGAGTACCAAGTAACCCCACAAGGAGGATACGATAGCAGCACAGAGATAAACACCAGGAAGGAAGTGTGGATTGCCCAATTTAGGGAATACAGGAGCAATTAATTCTTGCAACATGTAACGGGAAACACGTGTACCAGAGTCAATCAATGTCATGATGAACAAAGCTTCGAACATGATACAGAAGTGATACCAGTAGCCCATAAGGTGATCCATGCCAGGGATACGGGAGAAGATATGAGCCATACCAACGGCAAGGGATACAGCGCCACCAGGACGGTGCATCAAGTCTTCACCAATCAAGGAGGACAATTGAGGCAATTCATGAACATTGATGCCCAAAGCTGCCCAAGATTGTGCAGAAGAGTTAATTGCAAAGTAATCGTTTGGATGCAATGCTGTTGCAGCAATCAAAGCCATCATAGCGATGAAGCCTTCAGTCAACATAGCACCATAACCGATAGGAAGCATTTCTTTTTCGTTTGTCAACATCTTAGGTGTAGTACCAGTAGATACAGTAGCATGGAAGCCAGAGATGGCACCACAAGCGATGGTGATGAATACGAATGGAATTACGGAACCAGTCAATACTGGGCCACCACCCCATACGTAAGCGGACATTGCAGGCATTTGGATGTCAGGCATTACAATGATAATACCAAGAGCCAAAGCACCAATAGTACCAATCTTCATGTATGTGGACAAGTAACCACGTGGCGCCATGAGGAGCCATACAGGAAGTGCTGCTGCGAAGAAAGAGTAAACAGCAAGCATCATAAGGATTTGTTCACGATCCCATGTGAACCAGCTAGCAATGGAAGATTCAGCGATGTCTGGGCCAAAGATTACAGCGGCGAAGATCAAAGCGATACCAATGACAGTTGCTTCGGTCATAGCACCTGGACGGATGTAACGAAGGTAGAGACCTACGAAAATCGCGATAGGAATAGTCATGGAAACTGTGAAGAAGCCCCAAGGAGAATTTTCCAAGGAGTTTGCTACTACAGCAGCCATACCTGCCATGGTGATAATGAGCAAAGCCAAAGTGGAAATCATTGTTGCCATGCCAGCTACGCCAGAGATTTCTTCTTTAGCGATATCGGCGATAGATTTACCATCATGACGAACGGATGCAAAGAGCAATACGAAGTCATGAACAGCGCCGGCTAACACACAGCCAATCAAAATCCACAATGCACCTGGCAAATAGCCAAATTGTGCAGCAATAACAGGGCCTACCAAAGGACCAGCACCAGCAATAGCTGCAAAGTGTTGACCAAAGTTAACCCATTTGTTAGTTGGTACATAGTCACCGCCGTCGTTAATACGAACAGCAGGAGTTACACGATTTGTGTTCAAGGACAAAACACGTGTAGCCATGAATGCACCATAGAAGCGGTATGCAATCATCAAAACACAGGCTGTGATGATTACTAAGTAAATACCATTCATTTGCATGATACAAACCTCCTAATACATCTAATACCTTTACTTCTTCTACGCTTATAGTATAGCCCTATTATCTTTTTGAGAAAATGAAAAGCCCCTAAATGGAATAAAAAAGGGGGTAAACAGTAATAAAAATCACAGTGAATGGAAATGGGTATAAAAACACCCACCAAACTAGGTCTGGCGGGCATTTCCATCATAGTTAAACTCTTATTT
>URPV01000062.1 GCA_900549805.1 uncultured Veillonella sp. | reverse complement strand
GTAGTGAATGGATAAATATGCCTTCAGTAAAGAAAAATCCCTATAAATCCCTTTACATAGGCATTTCTATAGGGTAGAATTAAACCATATTTGTTGATATTCATTCAGATAAATGAGGGATTTTTCGTGCCTTTAATCGTTAAAAAATTTGGTGGTTCTTCCGTAGCAACACCAGAAAAAATATTTAATATCGTGGATCGCGTCTTGCGCGAGCGCCAAGAGGATGATCAAATTGTCATCGTCGTATCTGCCATGGGAGATACAACGGATGATCTGGTAGGCTTAGCTAAGCAAGTGACCAATAAACCTTATGGTCGGGAGATGGACCGCCTTCTCTGCACTGGGGAACAGGTAACTATTTCCTTGATGGCCATGGCCTTCGAAACACGGGGGCAAAAGGCTATCTCTATGACTGGCGCCCAAGCTGGGATTAAGTCCTCTGATGCCTTTAACAAAGGTCGTATTTTGGGTGTAGAACCAGGTCGTGTGTTTGAAGCATTGGATGCAGGTAACATAGTTGTAGTGGCTGGATTCCAAGGCATTACTGAAGATGGTGATATGGCGACCTTAGGTCGTGGTGGTTCTGATACAACAGCTGTTGCTTTGGCAGGTGCTATGAAGGCGGATGTATGTGAAATCTTTACCGATGTAGATGGTGTATACTCTACAGACCCTCGGGTTTGCCCAGAAGCAGAAAAATTGCCTGAAATTACCTATGGTGAAATGTTAGAAATGGCTCGCCTTGGTGCAGGTGTTATGCAACCACGGGCGGTTGAAATGGGCCTACGCTATGGAGTGCCAATTCATGTACGATCAACTTTCACCAGTGATCAAGGGACAATTATCCGGGAGGACTATACAATGGAACACAATAAACGCGTTATTACAGGCGTAGCTGATGATAAAAACGCTGCCAAGGTATCCTTGATTGGCGTAGAGAATAAACCAGGTGTAGCGGCTAAAGTATTCAAAGCTTTGGCAGCTCACAATGTGGATGTGGATATGATTGTTCAATCGATTCGTTCCAATAACGATGCTAAGACAGATATCGTATTCACGGTCATGAATGATGATGTGCCACAAGCTAAGGAAATCATTGATGAAATTCATAAAGAAATCAATATGGACGATATCAATATTGATGAAGATGTAGCGAAGGTATCTGTCGTTGGCGCGGGTATGTTAGGACAACCAGGCGTGGCTGCACAAATGTTTGATATCTTGGGCCAAGAAGGGATTAACGTGGAAATTATTTCTACGTCTGAAATTTCTATCACTTGTTTAGTAAAAGAAGAACGCGTTAAGGATGCTGTAAAGGCTATCCATGAAAAACTCTTCTTTGCAGAACGGGGTTAATGGTTATGGATGCACTTGATAGCTTCATGCAAGAGATCCTCAATGATGATGTAAGAAGGGAAGGACTCTTGCATGATATGATTGACCACTTGCAAAACCAACCCCTTCCTTCGGCTGAACAGTTGACAACAGGTTTTACGGATACTACTCAACGTCATGGAGTTTACTATGACTATGACAAAGGGGAGGTAACTATTTCCTATCGAGTCGTAGATGATATGTATCCTAGTCGGCTTATGTCCTTCGAGAATTTCCGGGTCATTCTAGAAGGATTATTGGTTTGTCGACGCAATAAAAAATGGGCTTTAGAATCCTAGTAGTGGGGCTGTAACAGAATGCGGTAAAACCGCGTTCTGTTACAGCCCCCTTTCATTTCCCCATCTGTTCGTATGGTATAATAAACCCATATGTATATGAGCATAAGTTGCTTGTCAATTTACGATAGATAGGCCTTTTTAGGGCCGCATTTTATGATTAGGAGTTGCTATGGAACTCAATAAAACTTACTCTGGCTTCACCCTCAATCGCATCGAACACATCGATGAAATTAATGGGACAGCCTATGAAATGAAGCATGATAAATCTGGAGCGCATCTCATTTATATTGACGCACCAGATACCAATAAGGTTTTTAATATTGCCTTTCGAACTACCCCAAAAGACAATACGGGAGTTGCTCATATTATGGAACACTCCGTACTCTGTGGATCCCGCAAGTTCCCCCTAAAAGAACCCTTCGTAGAATTGGTTAAGGGCTCTCTCAATACCTTCCTCAACGCTATGACCTATCCGGATAAGACTATGTATCCGGTAGCCTCCAAAAATGATAAGGACTTCCACAACCTCATGGACGTGTATTTGGATGCGGTCTTTTTCCCTCGCGTAGCAGAAGATCCTGAAATCGTCATGCAAGAAGGTTGGCACTACGAATTAGAAAGTAAAGAAGATCCGTTGACCTATAAGGGCGTTGTATTCAATGAGATGAAAGGGGTTTATTCTTCGCCAGATTCTATTTTGGAACGACACAGCATGGAGGCACTCTTCCCAGATACAACCTATGGTGTTGATTCTGGTGGGGATCCTGATTTCATTACGGATTTAACCTATGAAAACTTCCAAGACTTTTACAGGACCTACTATCATCCATCTAATGCCTATATTTTCCTCTTTGGGCAAATGGATATAGAATCGCATTTGGCTTTCATTGATGAGGAATACCTTAGTCATTTTGACGCTATTGATGTAACTAATACGGAAATCGGCTTGCAAGCACCTCTTGCTGAAGGTGTACAAGCTGCCTATTCGTATAGTATTGGTTCCGAGGAAACTAAGGAAGGAAAAACCCTTCATGCCTTGACCTATGTGCTCAATGGTATGGATCAAGAGAAGTCCTTAGCGTTTGAAGTCTTGACCCATGCTCTTTTGACGTCGCCTGCTGCCCCTCTTAAACAGGCTCTTATCAAGGCTGGCGTAGGGTCTGATATTTCCGGTTACTATTTAGATTCCATCCGCCAACCTCTGTGGAATATTGCTGTCTCTGGTTCTGATATGGGTAAGGAGGCAGACCTTAAGGCTATTGTAGATAAGACTCTTGCAGAGATTGCTGCTAAGGGGTTAGATAAGGAGCTATTAGAGGCTTCTTTAAACTCTATTGAATTTTCTTTGCGGGAAGCTGATTTTGGCGGTCGCCCAATCGGCTTGGCCTACGTCATCCGTATGATGGATAATTGGCTCTACGGAAAAGATCCTTTGGAACTCCTTCACTATGAAAAGGCTCTAGCCGCAATTCGTGCTGGTTTAGAGGGTGCCTACTTCCAAGATTTAGTCAAAGAGTCTTTGTTAAGAAATAACCATAAGGCTTTGATAAGCATCTATCCTGAACCTGGCTTGCAAGAGAAGAAGGATAAGGCACTAACAGAGAAACTAGCAGCTCTTAAGGAAGCTATGTCTGACCAAGAATTGGAAGATATAATTGCTAAAACAAAGCATCTTAAGGAGCGACAAGAATGCCCTGACTCTGAGGAAGCCTTAGCTAGTATTCCTCTCTTGGAATTATCCGATTTATCGCCACAAGTGGACAAGATTGAACGGATTGATTCCCAAGTGGGGCCTACGAGCTTCCACTTTGTACCAACCTTTGCCAAAGGTATTAACTATGTAGCATACTACTTTGGCTTAGATTGCCTCACAGAGGAAGAACTCTTCTACGCGGATCTCTTGTCTGATATGTTGGGCCGGGTTAATGCAGGGGATAAGGCCTATGATCAAGTAGCTAAGGATATTAACCTCAACTTAGGTGGTTTTTCTACGGACATTATCGGCATCGGCAAAAATCGGTCGCGCCATGACTATCGTCCCTTCTTTGTAATCCGTGCCAAGGCCCTTCATAGTAAGCTGCCTGAATTGGTTCGTATTGTGGACTATATCATTAAAGAGTCCCACTATACAGACCAGGGGCGCTTGGAAGAAATCGTCAATGAAAATAAGGCTATCTGGGATAATGAAGCCTTCCGTCGCGGTCACACCCTTGTGTCCCAACGGCTTATGGCGCAGTTTTCTGAGTTAGGTAAGTTTAAGGATGCAGGCAATCTGTCTCTTTATCAAAATCTACAGGCTCTAGTCAAAGACCCTAAAAAAATGGCAGATCTATCTCTTAACTTGAGTAAGGTTGCTAAGAAAATTTTCCGGGCTAATAACTTACATGTCCTTTTGGTGGGACAAGAAGGGGAGGACAAGACTTTCTTGGCCTTGGCCCAAGATTCTTTAGCGTCTCTTCCACAAGAAGAATTACCAACAGGACAACTACATTTCTCTAAAGAGGTTAAGAGTGAAGGTATTTACACAGCTGGTAAGGTTCAGTATGTGGCCCAAGGAGGAAACTTCCTAGATCATGGTCACGCCTATGTAGGAGCCATGTCCGTTTTGGAAACCATTCTCCGCTATGAATACCTCTGGATTAAGGTTCGCGTACAAGGTGGTGCTTATGGGGCCTTTGCTAACTTTTATGATAATGGCAATATGGTCCTCTGCTCCTACCGAGATCCAAACCTAGTAGAAACCTTGGATGCCTATAAGGAATTAGCTGACTACTTGGATGGTTTTAGTATCAATGACCGGGAAATGCGTAAGTATATTATTGGCACCATGTCTGGTCTTGACTTACCGATGACGCCATCTCTTATTGGACCTCGGGCCATGAGCGACTATTTCTCTGGTCTTAGCCATCAAGCTAAGGTGGATTTCCGCCAAGAGGTTATTGATTGCCGTCCGGAGGATATTAAGGATTTGGCTCAAGTGGTGCGGGATGTGATGAATGATCAACACGTATGTACCATGGGGAACGAACAAACGATTAAAGAGGCTGACTATCTCTTTGATCGGATTATTTCCCTTTCTTAGGAGGTCTTATGAAAGGTCGTTTTGCCCCTAGCCCTACGGGTCATATCCATTTGGGGAATGTGTGGGTAGCCCTCTTGGCCTACCTGTCGACCCGGGCTCAGGGAGGAGACTTTCTTATTCGCATGGAGGATATCGATAAACAGCGTTCCAAGCGGCAATTGGGAGAGACCCTCTTAGATGATTTGGAATGGTTGGGTTTCGATTGGGATCAAGGGCCTCGCGTGTCAAGTGACCAAGAAACGTATTGGCAGTCCCATCGTGATTCTTACTATGACAAGATCCTTAGACAGTGGGAAGAGGAAGGAAAAATCTATCCCTGTTTCTGTAATCGGGCACGGATACAAGCAATAGCTTCTGCCCCACATAGGGGGGAACACAGGCTCTTATATGATGGTCATTGCCGGAATTTGGATAGTAAGCAACGGAGTATTATGGGCCAAGATAAGGCGCCGTCCTACCGGTTACGTTTAGAATCTTGTCAAATCGCCTTTGATGATTCTTGGCAGGGACCTGTAGTGACAGACTTAGTAGAGGGGGCTGATGATTTTGTCCTTAAGCGAGCAGATGGTATGTTTGCCTATAATTTAGCAGTGGTCCTGGATGATTTGGCCATGGGGGTAACAGAAGTGGTTCGCGGGGCAGATCTATTGGATGCAACAGCTCAACAAATTTATCTTTATAAGCTCTTGAATCAGGATCATCCGACCTATTGCCATGCGCCTCTATTAGTTGATGAACAAGGCTACCGCCTATCTAAAAGACAGGCTTCTATTACGGTCGCTGATCTGCGAGCGGCTGGTTATAGTAGTCGCCAAATCCTAGGACACCTCGTTAGGGTCACAGGCCTCTTTGAAGGAAGTGGGAATCCATCCCTTATGGACCTTATTTCTCTGTGGAAGAGTGGAGGATTGAACCTAGATTGTTTAAGTGCTAATCAAATTACCATGCCTAAGATGCCTCTTTAGTGGGGGCTAGTGGAAAAGGAGTCTATCTATAAAAGATAGACTCCTTTTGCTTTTACCATAGGGTTATTTTTGACAAAACGATAAATTTCGATATTGACTTAACGATAAAATTCGATATAATGGATATAGATAAGTATGAGGTCTTATTGGGATCTCAAAAGCGTGGTAAGTAAAGTTCAAATAAGGAGATATACAAATGGCAGATTTAAAAGAACTTAAAACAGCTGAATATGCTGATTTTACAAAATCCGGTGTGGTAGTACTTGATTTCTTGGCTCCATTGTGCGGTTATTGCGTCCGCACGATGCCTGTATTTGCAGAAATTGCTAGCCAATTGTCTGGGAAGGTTAAC
>URPV01000061.1 GCA_900549805.1 uncultured Veillonella sp. | reverse complement strand
GGAGGGGAACCAAAACCCGCGTACCTGTGGGTATAATCCCCATTGATTCAGGCACCTCATAGGTATAGGTATCATGCAGTTGTTTGGTTGGTCTGTTGAGAATAATCTCCGCTACAATCACCTAGTCCACCTCCTTAATTAAGTCTTTTTATTATAGCATTTTGCCTAGGTCTAGACAAAAATAAGCCCCCTAAGAAAAAGCTCTTAGGGGGCTTAAGATCTGATTATAATCCTGCTTCTTTACGAAGAATGTCTGCTTTATCAGTGCGTTCCCAAGGAAGGTCCACATCTGTACGGCCGAAATGACCATAAGCAGCAGTCTTGCGGTAATGAGGTTTTAAGAGATCAAGCATTTCAATGATACCTGCTGGACGCAAGTCAAAGTGTTTCTTGATGAGTTCTTGAATTTTTTCTTCCGATACTTTTGCGGTGCCGAAGGTATCCACTAATACGGATACTGGTTTTGCAACGCCGATAGCATACGCAACTTGCACTTCGCAACGATCTGCCAAACCAGCAGCTACAATATTTTTAGCCACATAGCGAGTAGCATAAGCGGCAGAACGGTCAACCTTAGATGGATCTTTACCGGAGAAAGCACCGCCGCCATGACGAGCCATACCACCATAAGTATCAACAATAATCTTACGGCCAGTCAAACCTGCATCACCATGCGGGCCACCTATTACGAAACGACCAGTTGGATTGATGAAATATTTGGTATTTTCATCAACAAAGTCTGCTGGAAGTACAGCATCAATGACGTATTTTTTCAAGTCTTTTTCAATTTGTTCCCGTGTTACTTCTGGGCTATGTTGTGTAGAAATAACAATGGTATCAATGCGCTTAGGCACACCATTTACATATTCTACCGTCACTTGCGTCTTGCCGTCTGGGCGGAGATAGGATAAGGTGTTATCCTTACGTACTGCAGACAATTGACGGGACAAGCGATGGGCTAAAGAGATTGGCATAGGCATCAATTCAGGTGTTTCATTAGATGCATAGCCAAACATCATGCCTTGGTCACCAGCGCCAATTTTATCAAAGGCTTCTGCATGACCTTCTTTAACTTCCAAGGAATCGTCAACGCCCATAGCGATATCAGCGGATTGTTCGTCAAGGGATACCAAAATGCCACAAGTATCGCAATCAAAGCCGTATTTAGCACGGGTATATCCGATATCGCGAATGGTATCACGAGCAATGCGAGGAATATCCACATATGTATTAGTAGAAATTTCACCTACTACGTGAACGAGACCAGTCGTCACCAATGTTTCACAAGCTACGCGCGCATGTGGATCTTTTGCGATGATTGCATCCAATACAGCATCGGAGATTTGGTCAGCAATTTTATCAGGATGACCTTCCGTTACGGATTCAGATGTAAAGAACATATGTTTATCTGCCATTATTTCCTCCTATACGAAAAAAGGTCCTTCGTTAGCTCATGAAGGACCTTCCCATCTTGCGGCAAAATTGCCGTCGGAATTAGCACCTTTCCCCTTAGGGGTGGGTTGCTGTAGTTTCACAGGGCCTGTCCCTCCACTACTCTAGATGAGTTAACGAGGTAATTATAGAGTTTTTTTTACCTAAAAGCAAGTGTTTTATGTCACAATCATTACTTTATTAACCTATCATTACACTCCTCTTTAGTTACTAGTTTTTCCGCATAGGCCAAGGTCGACTTTGTAGGCTTGCTAAATAGCAAACACGTAGACTGCCTCGCAATTTAATCAATAATCCGTGAAAGAGCCGCTAAAATATGGGCAGCCATTTGGACCTTAGTCATGTGAGGAATAACCTCTTGACCACCATCTGGATAGAGGATGTAACCTTCATTGGTGTCTACATTAAAGCCGCCATCTGATTTAGATACGTCATTAGCCACTAACATGTCTAAATTCTTTTTGGCCACCTTAGCTTGACCATAGGCCACTAGATTTTGGGTTTCCGCTGCAAAGCCTACTAAAATTTGATGACTTTTAGTCTTACCTAGCGACTCTAAAATATCTGGGTTTTTAATCAATTTCAAGGTCAATGATTCCATCTTCTTGATCTTGTGATCTTCTACATGAGCAACCCGAAAATCTGCCACTGCTGCTGCCATAATAACCACATCCACCTGGTCATAACGCGCTTCTACAGCCTCCTTCATGGTTTGGGCGGAATCCACCCCGACAAAGTCTACCCCGCTTGGAACTGGTAGTTTAGTAGGGGCCGATACCAAAATAGTCTTTGCCCCTGCCGCTTGTGCTGCCTGTGCTAAGGCATAGCCCATTTTACCAGACGAATGATTGCCGATATAACGGACAGGGTCAATAGCCTCTTGAGTACCACCGGCAGTAATGAGTATTGTTTTACCCTTTAGCTTAGATAGGTCATAGGTTTGGCCCACCAAGTTAGCCTCCAACCAAGCCACAATCTTTTCTGGATCTGGAAGGCGACCTATGTCCGTAACACCACAAGCCAACCAGCCAGTATCAGGTTCTAGAAAATGGTAGCCTAAGTTTCTGAGGCCCGTGATATTACGTTGAACAATAGGATTCCGATACATACCACTATTCATCGCAGGACAAATAAACTTAGGAGCCTCTGTAGCCATGATGGTAGTCGATAGCATATCATCAGCAATACCGTTATATATCTTACCTATTATATTAGCTGTAGCGGGAACCACTAAGTAGGCGTCCGCCCAAGTAGCTAGTGCTATATGCTCCACATTCCAATCATGGATTTCCTCCCACATATCCATGGCCACGGGATGGCCAGATATTTCGCCAAAAGTCATGGGCGTAGCAATATGGGTGGCGTGTTCCGTCATGACAACCTTAACATGTGCCCCCTTCTTACGTAGCCGCGATACCACTTCGATGGCCTTATAAGCTGCAATACCGCCGGTAACGCCGACGATGATATGTTTATCCTGGAGTGACTGAACCATAACAACCTCACTAGAACGAAGAGAAACCTGACCAAGGCCAGGTTTCACAAATTACCTATAGAGATATTATTTAATACCTTCTGTTGTACGGATGTATCCAATTTTATCTTCTGCAATTTCATGCATAGCCAAGGATACAGGCTTTTCAGTTGGATGTACAGCTGCCAAGCATTGGTCGCCATCAATCAATTGACGGGCCCGTTTAGCTGCTAAAGACACCAATGTATACTTGCTATCAACGCGTTTTTCAAGTTCTGTAAGTCTAGGTTCTACCATCATAATGATCAACTCTCCTTGCTATCCATGTACTGTTTGTAAATAAACTGAATTTTTTCTTTGTTACGACTAATTTTACAAGATTCCGCCCGTAAAATGGAAGCGGTTTTCTCCGTCGCCTCATCTAAATCGTCATTAACAACGATGTAATCGTAGCGATGGGCCAAAGCTAATTCGGAACAAGCCAAGGACAAACGCTTGTCGATGACCTCTTCAGAATCGGTAGCTCGCCCTCGTAGCCGAGCGGACAATTCCGTCAAGGACGGCGGCACAATGTAGATAAAAATAGCATCACTATAACGCTCTTTCACCTGCATAGCCCCTTGAATATCTATTTCAAGGAGAACGCTCTTACCTTGATCTAGGAGATCCATCACATGCTTCTTTGGCGTTCCATAATAGTTATCGTATACCTTTGCATATTCAAGAAAGGCGTCTTCTTTGAGGAGTTCTTCAAATTCCTCTTTATCGCGGAAAAAGTAATTAACCCCTTCCACTTCGCCTACACGAGGCTGTCGCGTAGTCATAGACACGGAATATGTCAAATTAGGCATTTCCGCGCGTAAACGGGAACAAATAGTTCCCTTACCTGCCCCAGAGGGGCCGGATAAGACAATGAGTAACCCTCTATCTGACATGCTCAGCTCCTAAACTTATTGAACAATGGCGTAGAAATTATTCTACATTTTGTATTTGTTCTCTCACTTTTTCCAGCTCACATTTGAGCTGAACCACACAATCCGTTATGGTCGCATCCGATGCCTTCGAGCCCATGGTATTGACCTCTCTATTCATCTCTTGAATAATAAAATCCAACTTGCGGCCGATAGAATTCGATTGTGCTAGTGTATTTTTCAATTGTATCACATGAGACCTGAATCTTACAATTTCTTCAGTAATATCCGTCTTGTCAGCCAACATGGCCACCTCTTGAAGGAAGCGGTCCTCATTGATAGTAAGGTCAGTATCAGCTAGTAGTTCTTGAATTCGTTCCTTTAGGTATCTACTGTAATTATCAATAGCCTTTTGCTTACGATCATCGATAAGATCAATCATGGATTTCATGTTTCCTAGACGGTCACACACATCGGATCCTATAATCTCCCCTTCTCGGCACCGCATGGTTGAAAGCTGTTCTAGCGCTGGCTTGGCAGCAGCTAACATGATAGCTTTAAGGTTTTCATCATCTCTACCTTGATCAGTCCGTTGGATCCAATCAGGAGCAATCTGCATGACCGCAGCAAGTGGAACTTCCTCGGGAGAAGTATAGAATCCCTCCTCTACCAGCATCTGGCAAACCTGATTCTTCAAGGCCCTATTGATGGTCATAGATTGCTGACGTTCGCCGACCTCTTGTAAAGTCACCAGAACATCGACCTTCCCCCTTTGAATATAGGAAGAAATTAGTTGTCGTAAGTCCCCCTCCACAGAACCTATGCGACTATTAGATTTGATAAAGATATCACAATAGCGAGCATTGACGCTCTTAATTTCTAGGGTACATGACAAACCATCTTCTTCAACGGTAGCACGCCCAAAACCTGTCATAGACTTCATGAATCTCCCTCGATTCCCTAGGTTACAGATTTACTTACTCTTGTATGCCTATTGTAACACTTTCAGAGACCCATAAAAACAGGTATACTAATACTATTGAAAGGAGGCCCCTATGAATCTCGATGGTCTTGCTATGTCAGTCCTTAAAGGTCAGCTTCAAGATAAGCTCCAAGGCGGACAAGTGCAAAAACTTTATCAAATAGATAAAACTAGCTTAGTCTTTAAGACCCATACCAACCAGGGTAACCAAGACTTGGTTATCACTGTGGGCAATGCACCAGCCCTCTACCTCTCTGACCCCCTCTCGGACCTACCTAAGGAACCGACGGGCCTCATTATGTTCCTCCGTAAGCACTTGGAAGGGGCACGAATTACCCAGGTGGAACAAATTAATGGTGACCGGATTTTCTCTATTTCCTTAGATAAATTAGCCCTGAACGGAGATATCATTACCACCCAGGTTTACATAGAACTTATGGGCAAGTATTCCAATGCTATTTTCGTCCAAGATGGAATCATCCTTGAATCCCTTGTTCACGTTAATCCCCTTATGAATCGGGAACGGACCATTGGTCCTAAGTTAGCCTACGAGCTGCCCCCTAATGCCAACCGAGGGTCCATTTTAGAATTCAATCAAGAGGAGATCAAAGACCTTCTTATTTCCTTCCATCAGGACACCCTAGGCGATAGCATTCGGGCCATCTTAAATGGCTTTGGTAAAGTTCACTTTAATGAGCTCCTACACCGCTTAGGAAAAAGCGGTCAAGAGGATGTCTCTACCTATAGCCACGATGATTGGAACCGCATAGCTCACATACTTTTTGCCTTCCGGCAAGAAGTAGAAAGCAGTCAACGCCTGTACGTCTACCAAGATACCAAAGGCAAAGAACTCCTATCAGTCCTTCCCCTTAGCCAAGGGCAAACCTTACTCAAGACTTATGACGATATATCCCAAGCTATCAGCCAAGACATAGTCCATAAAGGATCTATCCATACCTCTGACAAGGAGTTGGAAAAATTACTCAAGGCAGCCATAAAAAAAGAAGTCCTACGGCACGAAAAAATCCAAAAAGAACTGGCTGACACTGACAAGAAGGACACCTACAAACTGTATGGGGATCTTCTCATAATTAATGCCTATCAAACGATTCGCTACCAAGAATCCATCGAATTAGATAATGTTCTAGCAGAACCGATTGAACCTATCACCATTAAGCTCAATCCCAATTTAACACTCACTGAGAATGGTCAACACTATTACAAGCTCTATAACAAGCTTAAGAATCGGATCATCTCTGGT
>URPV01000060.1 GCA_900549805.1 uncultured Veillonella sp. | reverse complement strand
AGGGATAGGCCACCCCCATTTCTACTGCGATTACGAGCAAAATCAAAAGTTGCTCTATCATTACCAAAGTAATGGTCATAGCGCAGGGTTGCTTCCTCTTGGTTGATCTTAGAATCCGGGAAGACATGACTATTCCCATTCACATCCTTATAGTGATAATTACCGCGTTTTTCCTTGGAATAGGTCACCATGTAGCGATTATTCTCATCCCCACCAGAATTCGTAATAGCTGCTCGACGATGGTTCCAAGACCCGTATTCTGCTGTTACTGACGTTTTACTTTCAGGGCCTGGTGCTTTAGTTATGATATTGATGACGCCTGCCGATGCTTTTTCACCATACAAGGATGAATTTGGTCCCCGCACAATTTCGATATGGTCTACATTATCCATAGAAATATTGCCTAAGTCAGTTGCATTAGTAGCACCAGATACGGTTAAGTGGTCAAAGTTTTGCTTACGTCCATTAACCAAGACCAATACCCGACTATCACCATTCAACACAGCATAGGATACGCCATTTTTATCGACTACATCAACGTTGGCCGATTTTAAGGCCTGGGATACATTGCTATAATTTCCTTTTTCAATGGCCTCATTATTGATGACCGTAACATTGGCCGCTACATCTTTCACGTCGGCCTTAACCCGCGTACCGGTTACGATAAAATCATCCAACTGATATTCTGCAGCATAGGCAGATGGAGTCATAGAGAGAGCTAAGGCACTAAGTAGAGTTGCTCGTAATACATACTTGTTCATGGTTGTTTTCCCTTCTTTATTCAAAAGTTATTGTATTTGTATATGTATATGTATATGTATATCTAAATCTGAAAGCTACTTAGCTCCACATGATAATCATTGATTCTAATAATTTCTATCACTATTGATCTATACCAGCCCCTATCCACTCTAGGGCATCAACAAGGCGACCGTTGCCGTTATTAACAGCAGAGAATGGGACAGGGATAATGCGGCCCTTCATAATAGCCGACATATGGCCAAGTTTGGGATCTTTTTCCAGTAATTCTTTACCATTTTTCGTAAAGGCATCTCTATCCCCATCCTCATCGGACATGACTAAGACAATGTAGTCTGGATCATAGGCTAGAATACGCTCTGGCCCTACGGCGGTCATCCCCTGTGGAACCAAGGGGCGGCCACCGGCCTTTTCCACAATATCTTGGATAACATAATTTTCTCCATAAGCCGTATAAGTGGAATTTCCATAGGACTGAAGAATCATTATGCTAGGTTTGTAGGCCCTTTGCTTTGCCTTACTTTCCACCGCCTTAATCCGCTCATCCAGCCCTTGTTTATAGGCTTCTGCCCGTGATTCTTCACCGAATATTTTTCCCATATCATCGATAAAGGGATAGAGTATTTCTTGCAGTTTTGGTTTTCCTCGCCTTACTGTAGCTGGCACAATATAGGTGGCAATGCCTTGGCGTTGCCAATGCTCCACTTGGCCTAAAGCACCGGGCAAAAAGTGGTGGTTCCAACCAATGATTAAGTCTGGTTCATAGGCCAAGGTTTCTTCTTTAGAGGGAACAAAGGGTGCCTCTAAGATGGGTAACTTTCCATAGGGGCCGGCAAGGTCAGCTGGCTCTATCCCATAGGGTTTTACGGTCCCCACAATCCGGTCCTCTAGACCCAAGGCTATGAGTAGTTCTGTCGCCCCTGGATAGGTCACTAAAACCCGCTTTGGAGGAACCTTGTAGCTTTGGATTAAGGAGTGCCCATCACCATCAAAATTACTGAGTTCTACTAGGCTCTGACCAGACCCTATGGCTACACTCCTATCTTGCGCTCGCCCCATACCATGGGTGAATCCCAACCACAAAACCAAAGCGGTGGCCAATAAGCCTAATAGGGCCTGCAGGACCTTTGATAGGGTACTAGTCATAGCTATTCCCCCCTAGTTTCCCCTCCAAGGGCTGCTTATTTTCATCCAGATCATCAACCAGGTAACGCACATGAGGAATAGCATGTTCATCACAGTGAACAATTGAATGAACGCCATAGGTCTTATAGAGGGTCTCCTCCGTAATAACCTCATGGGGTTTTCCTAAGGCCTGTATACAACCATCCTTCAAGATGCAAATGCGGTCACAGAAAAGAGCTGCTAAATTGAGCTCATGAAGTGCTGCCACAATGCCAATGCCGAGAGATTTAACAGTTTTTAACAGTTCCAATTGATAGGTAATATCCAAATGGTTGGTAGGTTCATCTAGGACCAAATACTCAGGTTCTTGCACCAGGGCCCGGGCTAGGAGGACCCGTTGCTGTTCGCCCCCAGACAAGGTTGTAAAAGACCGGTCTCTCGCCTGCCACATACCAACCCCTTCCAAGGCTAACTGGACCTTAGCATAGTCCTCTTCTGTATCCTCCTGGAAGCTCTTTTTATAGGGTGTCCGTCCCATCAGAGCTATTTGAAAGACAGTGAAGTCAAAGTCCATCCTAGTAAATTGGCCCATAACGGCAATCTTGCGGGCCGACTCCCTAAGGGGAATATCCCCTAAAGGCTGACCATCTAGATAAATCTGACCTGTCTGTATAGGGTTAACCCGGTAGATGTGCTTTAGCAAGGTGGACTTACCACATCCATTAGGGCCTATAAGGCCTACAAATTCATGACCACCTAGGTCTAAGGAGATCCCTTTCAGGATTTCCTTACTAGCCACAGAATAGTGGAGATTATCAATTGTAATATGGTCCATCTCAACCTCCAAAATTCTTAGCATTGCCAAAGAGTAACCGCATGAAGAGTGGCGCTCCCATAAGGGCCGTAATAATCCCAATCGGTAAATCACCAGACGGCAAGAGGACACGACTCAATAAATCTGCCCAAACTAGGAAAATAGCCCCAAAGACGACGACCATGGGCAAGTTTCTTCCATGAGAGGCACCTACCAAGGATCGCATCATATGAGGGATGACTAACCCCACAAAGCCGATAATGCCACATTGGGATACCAGAATACCGGTAAGGAGGGCGATAAGGGCCATATAGGTACGCCGTTTTTTATTGGCATCAATCCCCAGAGTCATAGCGGCCTCTTCCCCCAAAAGCAAGGCGTCTAGTGACCTAACCTGACTGGCAAAATAAGCTACCATGATAGCCACTATAGCCATAGGCAGAACTAGGCCATCCCAACGAGCATTGCTGAGTGACCCCATCATCCAAAAGGTGGCTGTTTGAATTCCCTCTGTATTACCGGCCATATAAATGATGAAATTAGATAAGGCCGTGCATAGGGCGCTGACCACTGCGCCAGCTAAAATCAAACGGACTGTGGACATGCGAGTTCGAATGCCGGCCAAAAGAAGAACACCTAGAGTCGCTAATATAGCACCTAGAAAGGCCCCCATGGGGACACCAAGGCTCATGCCACCTACTAGGATGGTTCCGCCAAGAAGGATGGTCCCTACAGCGCCAACAGAAGCGCCAGAGGCAATCCCCAAAATAAAGGGTTCCGCCAGTGGATTCTGTACAGAGGCTTGCATGATAAGGCCTGACAAGGCTAGTCCCGCCCCGACAATAGCCGCTAAGAGCACTCGAGGTAATCGAATATCCCATATGATATCGACCAAGGCTGGCGAGAGCCCAGAGTCCTGGCCGATAATCTGTGACCAGATAATGTGCCACACTTGACTAGGACTGAGCATAACGGACCCTATGCCTAGGGCCAGAACAAGGGAGATAGCCAGCATAAGCAGGAGTCCCCATTGGACGGCTATCACTCTAGCTTGGGTCATAAGCACTCCTTTCTATCCTCTATGGGATACATGCAACTAAGATTACTAAATCTACAGCTATAAACGGCAAGAGCTACAGCTCTAACTAATTAAATTTATATCTCTACTTCTCGGTCGTGGTAATCGCGCAAGTAGAGGCGGTGTGCCACGCTAATAACAGTCGCGCCTGGACAAAGGGTACGCAAGAGTTCATACATACGACCTTCGCTTGAATATACACACACTTCTCTCACATTCTTACTTTTAACATTGAAAATAATTCTTATTTATTTTATGTTTTGTTTATGAATTTTTAATGTACAAATGATATCTTTTATCATATTTATTTTGCATAAGACTATGAATTTTTGTTATTTACATCTATGAAATCAGTAATTAAATATAATACATTTAATGTGTGTCGGCCTATTTTGATATAATAAAAATATAATAAAAAAGGATAGCTATTTGATAATAGCTATCCTTTATGTGTTCTTATAGATATTAGTTACTAATTAGAAAATCTAGAATTTAGCTTCCAAGGAAATGACCCCCGTACGGCCTTTACCAACATAGAGTGCTGGTTGGTTAGACAAGGCATTCCAGTAGTCCTTGTTGAAGATGTTATACACATCAGCACGCAAAATCATCGGATGACCACCCATGCCTTTGAATTCATAGCGAGCACCCATGTCCCAAGTCATGCGGCCACCTACTTTGTAGGTATTCCATTGATCAATGTAGGCAGGACCTTGGTAGTTAGCCCGGAGGTTTACAGATAAGCCCTTAACAGATTTGATATCTTGTTCAAGGCGAGCCACTGCTTGCCAACGTGGTGTACCCATAACGGAATTACCTTGGTAATCGGTTGGAGCCTTGCGATATTTCGCATCCAAGAACATGAGAGATCCCATTACCCGTGTACCCGCTTTTGGTTCCCCGGCGATGGACATCTCAATCCCCCGATTACGGGACCTAGCACCGTTAGTCAAGAACTTGTGTCCGCCGCGATTTTCCACTAGAGAATCGGCCTTATCCATTTGGAAGGCAGATACAGTTGTGAGGAATTTGCCTGTATTGAACTTAGCCCCCACTTCTACTTGTTTTGTCTTGTAAGGAGACAATACCTCACCATTATTAGCATAGGTAGTATCGTCAACCAAGTCACCCATGGTCAAGCCTTGCATATAGTTGGCATAAAGGGATGTCTTATCATTCAATTTATGCACCACAGCAAAGGCAGGAGACCAAGCATCCTTCTTGTAGGATTTATTGGTTTTATTCATAACCTGGCTAATGTGTTGGTAACGACCACCTACCACGAAGGTCCACTTGTCATCCTTAGTAGAGATAACATCGGTTAAGGCTACACCAGAAAGCAAGTTAGAATCGTTAAGATCAGCCTTCCATGGATACTGGTGGGTATAATTAGATACCGTAGACGGCGTTAAAGCACTTAGATTAGACCAAGCACCAGTTTGGTTGGTCATATAGCGTTTCCAAGCCACACGTGTTGCTACACCAGTTACTTCGTGTTTTACAGAGCCTGTTGTGAACTTACCTTTTAAACCCACCTCAGCAGAAACGGCCTTATTAATGTGGTTATTATTATGGAGACGATATTGTTCAGTCCCATTAGCTTGTAAGCGATAATCATTATAAGCATAGTCCATCTTGGTTTGGCGCATACCTAGGGCAGCAAAACCGATGAGATTCTTGGAGAAGTCGTATTCATATCGAGCAGCACCAAATTTTTCAGTTATGTGTCGATAGGTATCAGCAAGGCCATACTTTCTATTATGGTCTGCAGATGGGAGACCATGTTGGCGAATATAATTATTTTGAATTTGAGAATTCGTAATGCCTGCAAATTGTACCCGGTACTGTGGGTTATCTATATTATTGTAGATATAACCACCATCTAAGTAGAAGCGAGACCGACTACCTTGGCGATCAACGCCTACAAAGGCGGAGTTTGTTTGGATTTTTTCATCGCTAAAGGAAGTAGATCCATTGGTGTGATAACCAGTTAAGTGCACGCCCCACTTGCCATCAGCAGTACGAGTCCCCCAGTCGATTTGTTGACCGAATTGACGGCCATCACCGTAAGAAAGCTTAACAGAGTTTTGGTTTTCCCCAGCCTTAGCCCGTTTTGGTACATAGTTGATGTTACCACCGACGGACCCATTTGGAGACATGCCATATAAGAGGGCCGATGCCCCTTTTAGAACTTCGATCCGGTCAATCCCTTCTACCCCTGTGTAGAATCGTGGTGCAATACCATGCAAGCCGTTGAAGGATACGTCTTGTTGTTGAGCCCGGAAACCGCGAATAGCCCAAGCTTGAGAGGCTCCAGAAAGGGTTTGGTTATTGGTGGACGCATCGTTAGCAATTACATCCGTAACATTGCTAGCTTGAATATCATTAATTGTCTTGTCCGTAAATGTGGTCGCATTAAATGGTGTTGTCATGGTATCGCGGTTACCCAAGATACCATAGTCGGCCGTACGGGCCACTTGACCACCTGGTACTTCATTATGCTCTGTAATCGGTGCTTCGTGGATACGGTTACCAGATACGACAAAATCGTCTAATTGGTATTCTGCGGCAAATGTTGTCATAGGCATGGACAACAAAAGAGTCGCACATAACCAATTGCGATAGAAACGCTTGTTCATGTCTAAACTCCTTATATAACAATCACACTCATATGGAAAGCTAATAGTATTAAAAACTTTCTATATTTAATCCAACCATAATTTTAACAAAATAATAATAAATATCAATATATTCGATAACGAAAATCTATATCAATTTGTAATAACTTATGCAATATCC
>URPV01000059.1 GCA_900549805.1 uncultured Veillonella sp. | reverse complement strand
AGGGCGGACTTTAGAAGGCTTTCCTTGCATTGAGGTTCCTAATACGCTCAAGGCTTATCAAGATTTGGCCCACTTCCATCGTCGCCGTTTTTCCATTCCTGTCATTGCTATTACTGGTTCATCCGGTAAGACAACGACTAAAGAAATGGTGGCTGCAGTTTTAGCGACTCAACTCAAAGTCTTGAAAACGGAGAAGAATTTCAACAATGAAGTTGGTCTGCCTAAAACCCTCTTAGGTCTTACCGAAGACCATCAAGCCTGTGTCGTTGAAATGGGGATGCGGGACTTGGGACAAATTGAAGAATTAGCCCTTATTGCGGAGCCAACTGTAGGCGTTATTACTAATGTAGGGACCTCCCATATTGAGCTCTTAGGGTCTCAAGAAAAAATCGCACAGGCCAAGGGGGAACTCATTGCTTGCTTGGATGAGAACTCTATTGCTATATTGAATGCCGATGACCACTATGTAGCAGAAATGGCTAACATAGCTAAAGGTAAGACCATGACCTACGGGATTCAAAATAATGCTACCCTCAAGGCCTCTAACTTAACCTATAAGAAGGATGGTATTAAATTTACCTGCAAATGCTATGACGATGTCTTTGATGTCTTTTTGCCAATGGTAGGGGAACACAATGTTTTAGATGCCTTGGCTGCAATTGCAGTAGGGAGGACTTGTGGTCTCAGTGCAGCAAAGATAAAAAAAGGGCTAGAGGTTTTTACTGGCACGCCACTTCGCCAAGAAATCGTTGCCTTTAAGGACTTTGTAGTCCTTAACGATACCTATAATGCCAATCCATCGTCTATGGCTGAATCCATTAAGGCTTTGGGCCAACTCCAAGGTAAAAGAAAGGTTGCCATGTTGGGTGATATGTTGGAACTAGGAGAATTCACGGAAGAAGGCCATCGACAAATTGGTCGTCTCTTAGTTACTGAAGGCTATGATGTGCTTTACACATTCGGAGAAGCAGCCAAGTTTATTGGTGATGAAGCCCGAAAGGGAGGAATTCATGTACAAGCTTGTAAGAGTCACCTAGAAATGGCTAACTTTTATGAGGCGGACCATGAGGAAGGGGACGTAGTTCTCGTAAAAGCTTCTCGTGGCCTTCGTATGGAACGGGTCGTAGAAGAATTAAAAGAACAAGAAGAGTCTAAGCAGAATTAGAATAAGGGAGTTTTATTAATGGATATGATGTCACATTTATTTATACATTTGATTATCCCCTTTGTGGTGACCCTGATCATTACCCTAGTTTTTGGAAAATTTGGGATTCGAGGCCTTGCATCATTGCACGCTCAACAAGCTATCCGGGAAGAAGGACCTCAAGGGCATCAAGCTAAGGCTGGCACGCCAACTATGGGTGGTGTTTTCATGCTCCTAGCCCTCCTCGTGGGGACACTGGTATTTGGTAAATGGAACCCTACAACCTTTGCTCTTCTGATTCTTACCTTGGGTCATGGTCTTTTGGGCTTCTTTGATGATTTTGTGAAGGCTGCTAAAAAACGTAACTTAGGCCTTACGGCCAAGCAAAAGCTCTTGGGTCAATTCATCTTAGCAGCCATTTTTCTCTACATTATGGACCACTATCTCATGATTCCAACAAGCCTATGGATTCCAGTAGTTGATGTCGATATTAACCTAGGCTGGTTCTACTATGTCTTGGCCTTCCTTATCATCGTAGGTTCTTCCAATGCGGTTAACTTGACCGATGGCTTGGACGGGTTGGCAGCAGGTACATCTGCTATTGCAGCAATCGCTTTTGCGGTTTTGGGTATCATCATGGGTAATTTCACCATTACCTTCTTTGCGGCTCTTATCTGCGCTGTTTGCTTGGGATTCTTGTTCTTTAATATTCATCCTGCAAAGGTTTTCATGGGCGATACAGGGTCTTTGGCTTTGGGCGCAGCCTTTGCGGGCATGGCGATTATCTTAAAAGCAGAGCTCCTCTTGGTAGTCATCGGCGGCATTTTTGTTATGGAAGCTCTGTCCGTTATCATACAGGTTATTTCTTTTAAAACCCGGGGTGTACGGGTGTTTAAAATGTCTCCTATTCACCATCACTTCGAATTATCTGGTTGGAAAGAAACAACTGTTGTTGGACGTTTTTGGCTATGTGGAGCCATATTGGCAATTGTTGGACTTCTACTGGCAGTGCTATAATGAAAAGAAATGGTTTCCTCCCTTAAGTGGAAGGAAGATATAGCTTGATCTGTAAACGAAATAATTGATCTGTAAAGTATAAATGAGGGTTTTATATCCTCCTAAAGGTTAGGTGTCGTATGAATTATACAGGGAAGAAAATCCTGGTGATTGGCGCAGGCACATCAGGTATTGGGGCCGCTCATGTCTTAGGAAAATTGGGGGCACAGGTTGTTCTTAATGACCTTAAAGCAATCGATTTAGAGCCCACTACAGAAGCTAAGCTGAAGGACTTGGGTGTATCCATCATTACAGGCCGACAAGATGAAAGTCTCTTGGAAGGGATAGACATGATTGTCGTATCACCAGGACTTCCCTTGACGATTCCTATTCTCCTAGCCGCAAAAGAAGCAGGAATTCCCGTAGTTGGCGAAGTAGAAGTAGCCTACCAAGTGTCGAAGGCACCCATTTTGGGGGTTACAGGGACCAACGGAAAAACGACTACCACAACCCTATTAGCGAATGTTATGAAGGGGACTGACTCTCCTGTGTATGTGGGGGGAAATATAGGTGATTCCCTATCAGAAGCGGCCTTTGCTGTTCCCGAAAATGGTGTCTTGGTGGCGGAATTGTCCAGTTACCAGTTGGAATCTATTCATAGCTTTAAGGCTCATGGCGCGATTGTTCTTAACCTGACACCCGACCATCTAGCCCGCCATAAGACTATGGATGGCTACCGTTTGGCCAAGGAGAATATCTTTAAAAATCAAGGGCCTAGCGACTTTGTAGTTCTCAATCTTGACGATCCTATTGTGGCTGCTATGAAGGTGCGAGCTACTGGCAAGGTACTTTGCATCAGCCAAAAAGCGGTGGTGACTGATGGAGCGTATTTTGCAGGGACTACTTGTTACGCCGTTAAAGATGGGCATGCGCAACCTATAATCAGCAAGAATGAAATCCCAATTCCAGGGGCTCATAACGTGGAAAATATCTTGTCTGTTATCGCCTTGACCTATGCATTGGGTGTGGAACCTGATAGTATCCATGATGCTATTGCTAATTTTAAGGCTGTGGAGCACCGCTTAGAACGGGTTGACACCATTGATGGTATAACCTATTACAATGATTCTAAGGCAACCAATACAGATTCCGTTGAAAAGGCCTTGGCTTCTTTTGATAAGAAGGTCATTCTTCTTATGGGCGGCCATGATAAGATGACGCCTTTGCATGAGTTTATGAAGGTGGTCAAAGATCATACGAAAGAGCTCATTCTTATGGGTGAGGCGGCGGACAGATTTGAAGCAGCTGCACGAAGTGTAGGTATTGAGTCCATTCATCGGGCATCCTCTATGGGCCAAGCTGTAAAGTTAGGTCGAGAACTGGGCCAAAAAGGAGATGTTGTTCTCTTATCACCAGCTTGCTCTAGCTTTGATTGGTATTCCTGTTTTGAAGAGCGCGGTTGTGATTTCAAACGAGAAGTATTGCGGTTAAAAGGGGAATGAAATCATGAAGAAACGGATTATTATTTCCGGAGGTGGTACGGGTGGCCATATTTATCCGGCTATTACCATTTATAAACAGATTATGGCGAGTACCGATGCGGAAGTCCTTTATGTAGGAACAGAAGCAGGTCTTGAAGCAACCCTAGTACGCAAGGAGGGAATTCCCTTTGAGAGCATTCCAGCTCAAGGCTTACAACGGCACTTGGGCCTAAGCACCCTGGTTACTCTTGGTAAGACTGCTCAATCCTTATGGAAGGCTAATCAAATCATATCTAGATTTAAACCAGATGTGGTTATCGGCACAGGCGGTTATGTATGTGGCCCTATACTGATGGCAGCAGCCTTACGTAAAATTCCTACCATCATTCAAGAACAAAATGTTATTGCTGGCGTTACCAATAAAATCTTATCCCGCGTGGTAAAGGTGGTGGCCGTTGGTTATGAAGAGGCAGCTAAGTATTTTCATAAGTGTAGGCGGGTTGTATATACGGGTAATCCTGTACGACCAGAAGTCTTGGCTGATACCCGCCAAGAAGGGCGTGATTTCTTCCATCTAGCTGATAATCAATTTAACGTTCTCATTTCTGGTGGATCCCGTGGAGCCCGTTCTATTAATACAGCTATGATTGAAGTGCATGAGCACTTTAAGGATAATCCTGGCATCAAGTTGATCCATCTTACTGGTTCTGGTGAGTACCACTCCGTAACCCAAGCATTGGGCATGGAAGAAGGTCAGGAAGAGTATGGGCAATCATCCCTGATCCTACCTTATTTACATGACATGCCTAAGGCCCTAGCTGCAGCCGATTTAGCTATTTTCCGAGCTGGCGCTATCGGCCTTGCAGAGTTGGCGGTTAGGGGAATTCCATCTGTTTTGATTCCTTATCCTTATGCGGCGGAAGACCATCAAACCTTCAATGCGCAAATTTTCGTGCAACGAGGAGCGGCTCATATGATTGTGGATAAGGCTCTGACCTCCCATGATTTGATAGAAGAGATTGAAAGCTTTATGAACAATCCTCATATGTGTCAACGGATGGCTCAGGCCGCTAAGGATTTGGGTAAACCAAATGCGGCTAAAGACATCGCAGACTTGGCCTTGGAAATTGCAAAATAATAATCTTAGTTAGGAGAGATAAACATGTTAGAGGGGATCAAAAAGATTCACTTGATTGGTATTGGTGGTTCTGGTATGCGGGCCATTGCCAATATTTTGATTGCAAAAGGATATGAAGTCTCGGGATCCGATATTAAGGAATCACCAGTTATCGAAAAGTTCCGGTCTCAAGGGGCTACCATTCACATAGGGCACGATGCATCCTATGTGAAGGACGTAGATGCCGTAGTTCGTTCTACAGCTATCCGGGAAACGAACCCGGAACTTAAGGCTGCTCGTGAATTAGGCATTACGATTCTTCATCGGTCCGATATTGTAAAAGCGGTCTTAGATGTGACAAAGGGAATTGCTGTGGCAGGGGCTCATGGTAAGACATCCACCACATCTATGATTGGCCAAATCTTAGTAGAAGGACAAGTGGATCCGACCGTCATCATCGGTGGGGAAGTAGACTACCTGGGTGGCTCTTCTGTAGCAGGCAAAGGGAATATTTCCGTAGCAGAAGCAGATGAATCAGATGGGTCTTTCCTCAAGTACAACCCTCATACAGTGGTTATTACCAATATTGAAAATGACCATATGGACCATTATGGAACTATGGAAAATCTTCTGGCTGCCTTTGTTGAATTTGTGAATCGTCTACCTAAAGATGGCATCGCTGTAGTATGTGGTGATAATGACAATATTCGCTATGTCATGAGTCAGGTGGACCACACCTTCTATACCTATGGTTTTGATGAATCTAATGATTATATGGCCCGCAATGTACACTATGTAGATGGCCATCTGGTTTATGATGTGTACTATAAGGGACAAAGTATAGCTCGTTTGACTCTCCGCGTACCAGGACGCCATAATGTATTGAACTCCATGGCTGCTTTTATTACTTGCCATGCTGTATATGGACTCTCTGTGGAAGTTTGCCAAAAGGCCTTATCTAAGTTTGTAGGGGCAAAACGGCGCTTTGAAACCAAGGGGCATGTAGCTGGTGTATGGGTAGTTGATGATTATGCTCACCATCCAACAGAAATTGCGGCTACCTTAAAGGCTGCTAAGGAATTGGAAAAGCATCGTGTTATTTGTGTTTTCCAACCACACCGGTATACCCGGACTCAACTCTTGGCCAATGAATTTGCTACCGCTTTTAGTGCTGCAGATGAGCTCTATATGACCGATATCTACGCTGCTGGCGAAGACCCTATTGATGGTATTGATGGTCGAACCATTCCTGATCGCATCGAGACTGAAACGGGTAAACATGTTAACTATGTACCTAATGTAGATGATATTCCTAAGATTCTCAGTAAAGTGGTCCGTCCTAATGATTTGGTTATTACTATGGGGGCTGGGTCCATTAACCAATATGGACCAAAACTCTTGGAATTATTGGAGGAAACACTATAATGGGCAAACATATTATCGTATTGATGGGTGGTCCATCCAAAGAAGCTGATGTATCTCGTCGTACGGGAGCTGCTATCACAGAGGCCTTGCAAGCTAAGGGCCACAAGGTAACAGCATTGGAATTAAACCCTTCTACTGTAGTAGAAGATATTAAACAACTTGGTGGAGAGGTAGTTTTCAATGCCATTCATGGTAAGTTTGGTGAAGACGGAGCCCTGCAAGGTGTTTTAGAAATGGCAGGGATTCCTTATACAGGGTCTGGTGTAATGACCCAAGCTGTAGGGATGAATAAGAACATCTCTAAAGCCGTTTTTAAAGGGGCTAATGTACCAACAGCGCGGTCTGAATCCTACAATGGAAATGTACAATCCCCTGAGGAAATCAAAGATCATATTTTAGCCCACTTCTCATTTCCTGTAGTGGTTAAGGCAGCTACACAAGGGTCCTCTATCGGTGTGACCATCGCTAAGAATCAAGAAAGCTTAGAGGTTGCCCTTAGGGATTCTCTTCAATATGATCCTCTTTTGGTAGTAGAAGAGTATTTGGATGGCCGCGCGT
>URPV01000058.1 GCA_900549805.1 uncultured Veillonella sp. | reverse complement strand
GAATGGCTTTCAGGGCTTTTTTTTATTGCCAGTATAGGATTCAACAAGAGTTTAAAAATATTTTTGACTTTTTGACTTTATCCTATTGACTTTTACTTTTGCTATGGTAGTATAGTACTTGTAAAGAGTGGTCTGAGACCACATACCAATAGTAAAAAAAGGAGTGACCTATTATGAGACCTTTAGCAGATCGAGTAATTGTTAAACTTGTAGAAAAAGAAGAAAAAACACAATCCGGCATCTTCTTGCCAGACACAGCTAAGGAAAAATCTTCCGAAGGCGTTGTCGTTGCAGTTGGTTCCGGTCGTATTTTAGATAATGGTACTAAAGTACCTGTAGAAGTCGCTGTAGGCGACAAGGTTATGTTCGCTAAATACGCTGGCAACGAGGTTAAAATTGACGGCGTTGACCACATGATTTTGAACGAACGTGATATCTTGGCTATCGTCGACTAATTCTTAGGTGACATGTAAGAGGAAAGAGGTAATATATATGGCAAAAGAAATTTTGTTCAACGAAGAAGCTCGCCGTGCTCTTGGTCGTGGCGTTGATGCTTTGGCAAATGCAGTAAAAGTAACATTGGGACCAAAAGGCCGTAATGTTGTATTGGATAAGAAATTCGGTGCGCCTACTATCACTAATGATGGCGTTACCATCGCACGTGACATTGAATTGTCCGACCCATTCGAAAACATGGGTGCTCAATTGGTAAAAGAAGTATCCATTAAAACTAACGACGTAGCTGGTGATGGCACAACTACAGCTACCCTCTTGGCACAAGCAATAATTCAAGAAGGTATGCGCAACGTAGCCGCTGGCGCTAACCCAATGGTCCTTAAAAAAGGCATTGAATTAGCTGTATCTCGCTTGGTAGAAGAAATTAAAAACAAGGCTATCCCAGTATCCGGTAAGAATGAAATTGCTCAAGTAGCAACAGTTTCTTGCCGCGATGAAGAAATCGGTGGCCTCATCGCAGAAGCTATGGAAAAGGTTGGTAATGACGGTGTTATTACCGTTGAAGAATCCAAATCCTTGGAAACTGGCCTTAACGTAGTAGAAGGTATGCAATTCGACCGTGGCTACTTGTCCCCTTACATGGTGACTGATACAGACCGTATGGAATCTGTTATTGATAACCCTGCTATCCTCATTACGGACCGCAAGATTTCTGCTATTGCTGATCTCTTGCCAACCCTTGAAAAGGTTGTTAAAACTGGTAAAGAACTTCTCATCATCGCTGAAGATGTGGACGGCGAAGCTTTGGCAACCCTCGTTGTTAACCGCTTACGTGGTACCTTCAAGGCTGTAGCTGTTAAGGCTCCTGGCTTTGGTGACCGCCGTAAAGCTATGCTCGAAGATATCGCTATCTTGACTGGTGGTACTGTAATCACTGAAGATATGGGTCGTAAATTGGATTCCGTAGAACTCACTGATTTGGGTACAGCTCGTCAAGTACGTATCTCCAAAGACGAAACTACTATCGTTGATGGTGCTGGCTCTAAGGATATGATTGCTCAACGAGTGGCTCAAATCCGTGCACAATTGGCTGAAACTACATCTGACTTTGATAAAGAAAAATTGCAAGAACGCTTGGCTAAACTTTCTGGCGGCGTTGCTGTTATCGAAGTAGGGGCTGCTACCGAAGTAGAAATGAAGGATAAAAAACTCCGCATTGAAGATGCTTTGAATGCAACTCGTGCAGCGGTAGAAGAAGGTATCGTTGCTGGTGGTGGCACAACCTACATCGACATCATGGATGCTCTTGATTCTATCGATGCTCAAGGTGATGTAGCAACTGGTGTTACCCTCGTTAAACGGGCTATTGAAGAACCTGTTCGTCAAATTGCTTACAACGCAGGCCTCGAAGGTTCCGTTGTAGTAGAAAAGGTAAAACACACTGATAAAGGCATTGGTTTTAATGCCTTGACTGAAGAGTACGAAGACATGGTATCTGCTGGTATCGTTGATCCAGCTAAGGTTACTCGTTCTGCCCTTCAAAATGCGGCTTCTATCGCTTCCCTCGTATTGACTACTGAAACTATCGTAGCTGATAAGGTAGAAGAAAATGCAGCAGCACCTGCTATGCCTCCAATGGGCGGCATGGGCGGTATGATGTAATCGGCTTCTTGGTAAAAGCTCACAAAATTAATCTCTTGGCAAGCCTTAGTTTGCTATCCTGGAGAGTGGGACCCCGTCCTTTATGGACGGGGTCCTTTTTTGTATAATAAAGAAGTTAAGAAGCGTATTAGCTGAAACGATAAAATGATACTATTTAGTAAGATATAAGGAAGAGGAGAATCAGTCATGGAAGAGAGACAAGAAGACTTGCAGGAACAAAAAGACCAGCAGGATAAAGGGCAAGAGAAAACAAGGTTTAATGCCTATGGGGAAAGAATCATGTCCAAGGAAGAGGTCCGTCAGGATATGGCAGACATGCGCAAACGACTCCTCAAACGAAGTCTCATTCGGACGGCCATTATTATCCTTATCATAGTAGCGTATATGCTATTCAGCCGTTAGTAGTCTGTAGCAACTTCGATGGTAACAGTCGACAGCTATTCCGCTATTAATAACCTGGTCGTAAGGGGCTAAGTAATAGGCCTATAGCCGATAGGCATAGTGAAATTAATCACAAGATAATGACATACTATAGAAAAAATGATAACCTAAATAGGTAATTAGGTTATAAATGAGGATAGATATATGAAAGTTGCAGTCTTAGGTGCATCGGGAGGCATTGGTCAACCCTTGAGCCTCCTCTTGAAAACCATGCTTCCTATGGGGTCTCAATTGGCCCTCTATGGGATTACCAAGAATACCTTAGGGGTGGCTGTAGATTTGAGCCATATCCCTACAGAGGTAGCTGTTAAGGGCTATATTGGAGACCAGCTACCACAAGCCTTAGACGGGGCCGATGTAGTTGTTATCCTCGCCGGTGTACCACGTAAACCAGGGATGACACGGGCTGACTTATTTGCTGTCAATGCGGATGTCATAAAGGGCTTAGTCGAAGAGGTAGGGCGGTCCTGTCCTAAGGCTTTAGTGGCTATTGTAACAAATCCTGTCAATTCCTTGGTACCAGTAGCTGCGGCTACTCTTAAACGAATGGGGGTCTATGATCCTAAGCGCCTCTTTGGTGTCACTGAATTAGATGTTAGTCGGACTAACACCTTTGTAGCAGAACATGTAGGTCGTAAGACAAGCGATATTTATGTACCTGTCATTGGTGGTCACTCTGGTCCAACTATCTTGCCTCTTTTGTCTCATGTTAAATTTTTTGATTGGAAGACAGAGGATATGGAACGTCTTAATGATCGTATTAAGAATGCAGGAACAGAAGTGGTGGAAGCCAAGGCGGGATCCGGTTCTGCGACATTGTCCATGGCCCAAGCGGCCGCTTGGTTCACCTTGTCTTTGGTGAGAGGCCTATTGGGGGATGAATTAACAGAATGTGCCTATGTTGCTAGCCCCGATATGGATGTGGATTTCTTCGCCCGTCCCATCCGACTTGGCGTAGATGGCATCAAAGAATTCATAGACTTCCAACCAATCTCTGCATGGGAAGAAAAACACCTTAAGGAATTGAAGGCAACCTTGCGTGCGGATATCTCTCAAGGCTATGATGCAGTAGCCCACGAAGCGTAAGCTAATAGGTAGACACCTTTAACGGATGGAAAAAGAAGCTCTTTGAATAAAACGCTCTATTGAATAGAATAAGAAGGACCCGATAGGGTCCTTTTTTATGCTTAGAAATTAAGTCTCAATAAGGGGACTCAATAAGAATTATATTGACTAAGACTAGAGGACTTAGCTATAATTAATGTGTTAATTCTATAGAAAATTAAAAAAGAATAGTATAAAGAGGTATTACATGCAAGAGAAAAAATTGCCTTTTACCAAAGAGCAAATTGAAACGATTATTAAAGACTATCCAACGCCCTTCCACATTTATGATGAAGAGGGAATCTTGGAAAATATGCGTCAGTTCTTGGCTGCTTTCAGTTGGAACGAAGGATTTAAGGAATACTTTGCCGTTAAAGCTACGCCAAACCCTTACATCATGCGAATCTTACAAAAATTAGGGGTGGGGGCTGATTGTTCCTCCTTAGCCGAGCTTCTCTTATGCGAAAAGGTGGGCATCAAGGCTCATGACATTATGTTTACATCCAATGACACACCTTATGTAGAGTACAAGAAGGCCTTGGAATTGGTTGCTATCATCAATCTCGATGATATTACCCATATTGACTACTTGCTTAAATATCATGGGTCTTTACCTGATACCATGTGTTTGCGCTATAACCCAGGTGACCTTAAAACAGGTGGTAATGAAATCATTGGCCTCCCTACAGAAGCTAAGTATGGTATGACGCGGGAACAAGCTTTGCAAGCTTATAAGCAAATGAAGGAACATGGGGTTAAACACTTTGGCCTTCACGTTATGTTGGCCTCTAACGACCGTGATGTTAACGCTCACAAGCAAACCGCTGAAATCTGCTTTGAATTCGCCATCGAGATCCGTGAAAAGGTGGGTATTGAAATCGAGTTTATCGACCTAGGTGGCGGTGTAGGGGTAGCTTACCGTCCTGAAGAAGATCCTATTGATTTTAAGGAATTGTCTGCTGCTGTAAAAGAAGCTTACGACCTCATCTTGGTTGCCAACAACTATCCACACGTTAAATTGGCCTTCGAATGTGGCCGTATGGTAACAGGTCCATTCGGTTACTTGGTAACAAGAGCTATCCATAAAAAGGATATCTACCGCCATTACATTGGCTTGGACGCTTGCATGGCCAATCTCATGCGTCCGGCTATGTATGGGTCCTACCACCACATTACTGTAATGGGTAAGGAGTCAGCCCCTAAGGACCATGTTTACGATGTAACTGGTTCTCTCTGTGAAAACAACGACAAGTTCGCCATTCAACGGGAATTACCAAAAATCGACATGGGTGATATTTTGGTTATCCATGATGCTGGTGCTCACGGTCATGCTATGGGCTTTAACTACAATGGTAAACTCAGGTCGGCTGAACTCCTTCTGCATAAGGATGGATCTGTTACCCAAATCCGTCGGGCTGAGTCCTATGACGACCTCTTCGCAACCTTGGACTTCTCCGACCTATAATAGAGTAGGTATATATCAGTCTCTATAAAGACAGGTTGATCTCTATAAATGCAAACACCTCTAAGATTGGTCTTAGGGGTGTTTGTTCACGTATCTAAGGCCTGTGGTATACTATAAGTATCAATAGGGAACTTAGTCAGTGTCAAGGAGATATCAAGGAATATCTCAAATTGTATAGAGGATTATATGATTGCTTTAGTTATTTTAATTACCAGTCTCATATCGATTATTAGCTTTCTAGCTAGCTTTACCTATGTGGCCACCTTCTTTGGCTTTATTGCGGCTCTGTTGGTCTTGTACCTCATCCGACACCGCCTCTTAGAGTTAATTCTCTTCATCATCGTGTCTGGTGCCTTAGAATTTTGGTTGGTAGCTCAAGGCCTTAACCACCTTATGCTAGTAGGTATTGGGTCAGGGATTGCTTCCTTTGTCTGGTTGGTATGTAAGCTTATTTACCATAATGTGATTGAACAACGCTTCCAAAATCGCTAAAGGAGTTGATTCGTATGGATGCTATGCAAAACCTATTAGAACGTCGCAGTGTGCGCAAGTATAAGGGTGATCCAATCCCACAAGAAGTGTTGGATAGAATTATTCAAGCGGGTCTTATGGCACCGTCTGCCAAGGGTATGCAGAAGGCAATTATCGTTGCTGTTACCAATAAAGAGGTGCGAGACCGCCTATCTGAAACCAATCGCAAGTATGGCGGTTGGGAGCAAGGTTTTGATCCCTTCTATGGAGCACCTGTAGCCTTAGTCGTATTAGCCCCTAAGGATCATTATGTAACCGTTCAGGATGGGTCACTTGTTTTGGGAAACCTCATGCTGGCAGCCCATGAGCAAGGACTGGGTTCTTGTTGGATTAATCGGGCTAAAGAAACTTTTGAAGAGGCTGATTGGCAAGACTGGCTTCATGCTCTAGGTGTCCAAGGGGATTATGAAGGGGTCGGGATTTGCGCCCTAGGCTATGCCGAAGGGCCTATTTCTGGACCAGGGGCTCCTAGAAAAGACAATAGACTCTTCTGGTGCAAATAGGGAGTCATTCTCAATTTCATAATAAACAAATCTTATAATTTTTTCTGCTACAGTCCTTTAAAAATTAGATAGAATCTAAGAAATTTTTAATTCCTGGATATTTTAGTAGGATATATCTTGCTATCAATTAGGCGACCATGTATAATGAATTTAGATGATAATACAAGGCTGGCTGAAGTGGTGAGATTTAAAGTGGCATTCACTTTGGTGAATGCCACTTTTTTCATGCTTTCAGAGGCCTGTATGTCATAGACACTAATATAGGTACTAGTTCCCATAGATTCAGCCTAGGTAATAGGCTATAAAGGAGTGAATTATTTTGGCAGAATTGCTTAAAGTAACAGGTATTGAGGCATCCGTTGAAGGTAAACAAATCCTCAAAGGCCTTGATTTGACAATCAATAAAGGAGAAATCCACGTAGTTATGGGTACCAATGGTGCAGGTAAATCCACCTTTATTGAGGCTCTTGGCACAAACCTGTGTCGTGGCGGACATAAAGTCGCAGTACTGGCGGTCGATCCCTCCAGTACTGTTACCAAAGGCAGTATCCTGGGCGATAAAACACGTATGGAACAGCTTTCACGCGAACCGAATGCTTTTATCCGTCCGTCTCCTTCGGGAGGAACTTTGGGTGGTCTGACTCGTAAAAGCCGTGAAACACTGCTTTTGTGCGAAGCTG
>URPV01000057.1 GCA_900549805.1 uncultured Veillonella sp. | reverse complement strand
TTGGAATGAGCTACATATGTCTACAGATTTTCCAACTTATTGGGATTAGTCACACACACTTTTTGTCCTATAACCCTTCATTAAGGACTCATTGTAAATCAGTATGATAAGCGTACTAAGTAATTTTTGGTAATGTGCATAGAGGAGGTCTTATGGCAGATACTATATATGAATGCCCTTATTGCCATTCTGATCATATCCAGTCTTATAATATTGCCTATGCGTCAGGTATATCTGATGTGCAAGGAACTACGACTGGTGTAGGTGTGGGCCTTCGAGGTGGTCTTGGTGTAGGGATTGGTCGCACCGTAGGTACACAGCAAACGGCCTTGTCCACATTGGCACAGCCACCAGTTAAAAAATCTGTTGTTACATATTTTATCAAGTGGTCCTTTCTCCTATGGATAGGCATGGTATTTGCTGTAGTCATTATAGGAAGCAGCCATGAAATCTGGCCTATGATATGGATGCTGTTGGCCTTGGCTTCTATCATGTATAATACCTATAAACGCTATACTTGGAATCGAGATAGTTATCCAAAACTGAGAGAAGAGTGGGAACATACCTATGTCTGCCTTCGTTGTGGTAATTCCTTCCAATTATAAATTGTATATAGGCCAATTCTAGTTTTATAGAAAATGGCAACAAAAAACTCCCAGCCTAAGCTAAGCAGGGAGTTTTTTAGTATTCTTATTGCAGAAGGGTTATTAGATTTCCTTTTCGTGGTCTAGGATGTCCTTACAAGCTAGGCAGGCAGGGCAGTCACAGAATTGGGCACCTTTTGCTTTAATATCCTTAGCGTGGTCTTCCATAGCCTTAGCCTTGTCTGCCCCAAAGAGGTCTGCTGCCGTAGGGGAGGCCATAAAGCCGATAGTTTCATCGATGAGGGCAATGTTTTGCTTTGCCACAGAAACCAATTCTTTGGTCAATTGTGCTTGTTTATCAGTGCCTTCAGCAGCTAGCCAAGATTTAGCGAATTCTTTGACTGTTGAATTGCTGCAAGGGGCGTCTAAAAGGGCTTGTACTTTTACTTTTAATTCAGAGTGTGTCATAGTTAACCTCCTAATATCTATTAATACCTATATTATAAATCAATAGTATGGTATGTAAAGAGGGCGATTTTGGCTGGTATGGTATTATAAAAGAGTATAATTGTATACTATAGAAGCATGATTCTTATATTACAGGAGAAGAATATGAGTTTATTAGATGATATTTTACAGCATAATAAAGAATACGTGGAAGACCAAAATACAGGTTATGTGGACACGGATACTAAGTGCAGCAAGATGCCTAGCCGGCAAATGGCTATTGTTACCTGTATGGATACCCGCTTGGTTAATTTCTTGGAGGATTCCATGGACATCGGTCGTGGAGAGGCTAAAATAGTCAAGACTGCTGGGAACTGTATTACTGGTCCTTTCGACGGCGTAGTACGAAGTCTCTTGGTTTGCATCTATGAATTAGGTGTTAATGAAATCTTTATCATCGGTCACCACGAGTGCGGTATGGCTAAGACTACAGCTAAGGATTTGACGGAGAAGATGTTGGCTCGTGGCATCGCACCTGAGGCTATTCACATGGTTAAGCGGGAGATGGAACATTGGGCAGACGGCTTTACCCATCCTGGTGATAACGTAGAGGAAACGGTTGATGAACTCCGCATCAATCCGCTCATTCCTAAAGACGTGCCTATTCATGGTCTCCTCTTCCATCCGCGCACAGGGGAGATTGAAGTAGTTGTTAACGGCTATGAACACATAGCCCAATAGGGGACATATAGGAAAAGACCTAGGGAATCCAAGTTTGGATCCCTAGGTCTTTTTCTTATGCCAAAGCCTTGTCGAAGACAGCTTTGATGTAAGCCTTAGTTTGGTCGTAGCTTTCACCAGGTTGGGCCTCGTATTGCTTGTTTGTGTCGAACCACATGTTAGGGTAGTATTCAAATGGGTGAGTTTTAAAGAGTTCTGCTGCATCTTGGTCCTCTACCCAAGTGATTTTGATTTTCTTGTAGCTAGGGTTTTCAGCTTGGAGTTCTTCAATAGCTTTGAAGGCGTTATGGCAGTAAGGACAGCCGTTGAGATGGAAGGCGAGGATTTCTTTCATAATGTGTATCCTTTCATTTATTTAGTAAGGGTCTGTAGTATAATAAAAATCATATTTTGGCCTAAGGCCAGAAAGCATATCGAAAATTATGCTTATACATTTATTATAGCAAAGTGAGTCAATAGGAGGCACTATGATTACAGGCGCGAAATTCCTCGTGAAAGCCCTGCAAGCAGAGGGTGTAGAGAAGCTATTTAACTACCCAGGGGCAGCAACAATCGACATTATGGATGAGTTGTATCAACAGGATGCTATTGACGTCATTTTGCCTCGCCATGAACAGGCGGCTGTTCACGCTGCTGATGGTTATGCAAGGGCCACTGGTAAGGTAGGGGTATGTATGGTAACCTCCGGGCCGGGGGCCACTAATTTGGTAACTGGTATTTCTACGGCCAATTCTGATTCCGTGCCCCTCGTTTGCATCACTGGCCAGGTGGATATGAAACTCATGGGTAATGATGCCTTCCAAGAGGTGGATATTGTTGGTATTTGCCGCAATATTTGTAAGTACGCTATTACCGTGCGGGACCGTAATGACTTGGGGACCATCCTCAAGAAGGCCTTCTATATCGCTCGCACCGGTCGGCCAGGACCAGTCTTGGTAGATATTCCTAAGAATATACAAAAGGACTTGGGGACGGAAGAGTATCCAGAATCCATCCAAATTCGGGGTTACAAGCCTAATGAGACCGTTCACGTAGGGCAAATTAAGAAGGCTGTTACTGCTATTAGTCATGCTAAGCGGCCCCTCTTTCTCATTGGAGGTGGCGTTAACATAGCTGGTGCTAACGAGGCCTTGACTCAGTTAGTCGACAAGACAGGGATTCCTGTGGTCACTACCCTCATGGGGAAAGGGGGGATTTCTTCTCGTCACCCTCTCTATTTAGGGTCTGTTGGTATCCACGGCGGTTATGCCCCTAATTGTGCTATTAATGATGCAGATGTTCTTATTTCTGTAGGGACCCGCTTTAATGACCGCATTACAGGTAAGCTGGAAACCTTTGCCCAACATACAAAGATCATCCATATCGATGTGGATGCAGCGGCTATCTCTAAGAATATTACTGTTGATATTCCTATCGTAGCAGATGCAAAATTGGCTTTGGAAACATTAGATGAGTATATGAAGCCTATCGATTGTAAGGCCTGGGCCCATGACTTGCAGGCCCTTAAGGAACAGTATCCCATTGAACAGACTGGCTACAAGGGGGTTACGCCACAGGCTGTCATTGACTATATCAACGATCACTATGATCGGCCTATAGTTTCTACAGATGTGGGGCAGAACCAATTGTGGACCACCCAGTTCTTAGAGGTAGAGGGCGGCCATCAGCTTCTGACCTCTGGGGGCCAAGGGACCATGGGCTATGGCTTGCCTGCGGCCATTGGGGCCCAATTTGGCTGCCCTCAGGCGCATGTCTTCTGTATCTCCGGTGATGGGGGCGTGCAAATGAATATCCAAGAGTTGGCTACGGCCGTTATTAACCACCTACCTCTGACCCTCATTATCTTGAACAATGGCTATTTAGGCAATGTGCGCCAATGGCAACAGCTCTTCTATGACAAGCGCTATGCCTGCACCCGTCTCTTAGATAAGGAAGCCCCTCACATTGTGACGCAAGACTATATTGATTCAGGTGATTTCCACTATGTGCCGGACTTTGTTAAGCTAGCTGAATCCTATGGGGCTAAAGCTATGCGGATAACAGATCCTAAGGATATTGCTAAGGCTTTTGCCTTGGCTGATAGCAATCAAGAAGGGCCAACGATCTTGGAATTCATCATCGAAACGGAACTCAATGTCTTGCCTATGGTGCCAGCTGGCAAGTCTTTAAAAGATATGTTGTTAGAGGATAAGAAGTAGGAGGGGACTCATATGGAATTAAAAGAACGTTGTATCTCCGCCTATGTGGAGAATGAAATTGGTGTATTAGCTAAGATTTCCGGTCTCTTTGCAGGTAAAAATTATAACCTGGATACTCTTACCGTAGGGGTGACAGAAGACCCTACCATATCCCGGATGACCATTTCCTTGACCTGTGATGGTCAAACCTTTGAGCAAATCGTCAAGCAACTCAACCGGTCTGTAGAGGTTATTAAGGTTATCGACTTTACGGATATGGCTATCCATAAAAAGGAACTCCTCTTCATTAAGGTTAATGCCTGTAAGGGTGGGGATAAAGAAGAAATTTTCCGTATCGCTCAAACCTTTGATCTTAAGGTAGTGGACTACAATAAGAAGTCGGTCTTGGTTCAATGTGTCAAGACGGAGAAGAAAAATAATCAAATGATTGCTCTCTTTGAAGAGCTCTTTGTCAATCGCATTGAAGTTGTCCGCGGCGGCAATGTGGCTATCGAAGCCTTGGCGTCAGCTGACTGTTAAAGGAGGATTCAGGATGTTTAATAATATCAATAAAAAGTTAGTAGCAGGGATCATCATCGCCTTTGCTGTAGGCGGTGGTGTGAGCTATCTGAGTTCTCACATGACCCCAGATGGGGTCATATCCACCTTGGTTACGAATGAACAGTCCTACAAGCGGGAGTCTGTCAGTGGTGACCGTAATACGTATGTGGTTAAGGCCGTAGAAAAATCTGGTCCCGCAGTCGTAGGGATTTCCACCAAGGTCTACCAACGAGATATGTTTGACCGAGCTGTTCCGGTAGGAGAAGGGGTGGGCTCTGGTGTTATCTATGATAAGGATGGACATATTATTACCAACTACCATGTTATTGCCGGTTCTAATGGGACCGTTCGGGTATCCTTATCCAATGGGCAGGAGGTCGATGGAAAGGTCATCGGCGGTGACAAGCAAACGGATTTAGCGGTTGTTCAAATCGATCCACCTAAGGATATTCAACCCATTTCTTTAGGATCTTCTGCTGACCTCCATGTGGGTGAGCCAGCAATTGCTATTGGTAATCCGTTGGGCCTTGAATTTAAGGGGACCGTTACGGTGGGTGTCATCTCTGCCCTCAACCGGACCATTGATTCAGCGGGTCAACGGTTCCCACTTCTCCAAACAGATGCAGCCATCAACCCGGGCAATTCTGGAGGAGCGCTCCTCAATGCAGATGGCCAGTTAATTGGTATTAATTCCGCCAAGATTGCTAAGGAAGGGGTAGAGGGGATTGGATTTGCTATCCCTATCGACGAGGCTAAGGCCGTTGTGGATGCCCTCATCAAATATGGCAAGGTAGTCCGTCCTTACTTGGGCTTGGGCGCTATCGATAAAACAGTAGCCCGGGAATATGGTTACAACTTCAGGGACTCAGGCCTCCTCATCATGCAGGTAGACGGCAATGGACCAGCCTCTTCTTTGGGCCTAAGCCAGGGGGATGTACTGACGGAAATCGATGGGAATGCTGTTAATAGTCTTATGGACCTTAAAGAAGCCCTTGATAAACACAAGCCTGGCGATTCTGTTACGATTACCATCAATCGGAGTGGCCAATCCTATAAAGCCACTCTTCAGCTAGGAACTAGCAACTAGGATATAGCAAGTTGTTTTGAAATAATATACAGAAAAATACCGCTATAATAAATATTTTCTTATAGCGGTATTTTTGTTTTAAAGTTGTTTTTTAATCATTTATATAAAAATTTATAAAATGTTTATGCATAAATCGATATTAAATATTGCATAAAAATTAAAAATAAAGTATTATTTATTCATGATTGTTGAATAAATATTTAAATTATTCAAATATTTAGATGATATCGAGTTGAAATAGGAGGCCAAGGCCATGAAATTTAAAAATCTCATAGAAAAAGCAGTAGCGACCTATATGGATGATGTGATTACGTGGCGCCGCCATATCCATCAACATCCAGAAGTATCAGGGCAGGAAAAAGAGACCTCTGCATATATTCAGGGGGTTCTAGATAGTTTAGGCATTCCTTATAAGAATGATGTCTTCCAGTATGCTGTCGTCGGGATTATTCAGGGGGCCAAGCCTGGTAAGACCGTAGCACTTAGGGCTGATATGGATGCTCTTCCTATCAAGGAACAAACAGACCTTTCCTTTAAGTCTACCAATGACGGTGTCATGCATGCTTGTGGCCACGATTCCCACATGGCCATCCTCTTGGGGGCGGCAGCTGTTCTCAATAGTATGAAGGACCATCTCTGTGGGACTATTAAATTGGTCTTCCAACCAGCAGAGGAGGAGGCCCTTATTAATGGTGCTAAAAATATTCTGGCCTCTGGAATCTTAGATGATGTAGAGGAAATGTATGGGCTCCACGCCTGGCCAGATATTCCCGTAGGTAAGATAGGCTTTAAGAAGGGGAACCTCATGGCTGCTTCTGACCACTTCTACGTTCACATCAAGGGGAAAGCAACCCATGGGGTCTATCCTCATCAGGGGAAGGATGCCATCGTGGCGGCCGCTAACTGGATTACTGCAGTGGAATCCATCGTAGCCCGTGAGACAAACCCTATGGAAAATTTAGTTTGTACTATAGGGGTCTTTAATGCGGGTCAACGCTACAATGTGGGTGCTGAAGATGCCTACCTAGAAGGGACCTGCCGGACCTATGCGCCAGAAAAACGGGATTATATCGAAGCCCGTTTGGGTGAAAGTCTTAAGGCCTTGGACCTCATGTTTGGCACCCAGTCTCAACTGGATTATAAACGGGGCCATTCCGCCACCATCAACAATCCTGAGGCCATCGACTTCATGGAAGGTGTAGCTAAGGAATACCTAGGCTCAGATGCTATTGATCACCCACTCTTTCCATCCATGGCGGCGGAGGACTTTGGTTATTATACCCAAGCTATAAAGGGCGCTTTTCTCTGGTTGGGTACGGGCTTTGAGGGGAATCCAGCCCTTCATAATGCCTCCTTTACCATCGATGAAAGCATCTTAAAGACAGGTGTGACCCTCATGGCTGGCGGCATAGCAGAATTGTTAGCACCAGGGCAAGCAGAAGCATAGATAAAATAGATAATTTCCTAATTTAGATAAACAAGAAAGAGGCGCCTTATGAAATCCCTCCACAATAAAAATTTTTTGACCCTACTGGATTATAGCCCAGAAGAAATTAATTACCTTATAGATTGAGCAGCTCAATTAAAGG
>URPV01000056.1 GCA_900549805.1 uncultured Veillonella sp. | reverse complement strand
GCCACCAGCCCATCTTGCCGGAGTATTCTTTGTTCTGTTAGAGGTAAGGACGGCCTGGTCCACAGAGAACCCCGTTTATAGGAGCGTAGCGAAACATAAACGGGAGTGAATCGCGGAGTTCGTCGCGTAAGGTTTTACTGAGTAAAACCCACAGCGACGAACATCAAGTATAACTAAGGGAAGAAAAGTACATAAGGACTCGCTGATTAAACAAAAAAAGACACACCGAATGGTGTATATTCTATCGAGCGTAAGATTTCGCAGCGCGAAACCCACAGAGAGTTGGGGCTGCTTCAATATGAAAAAAAGCACATCCTAGGATGTGCTCATTTTCATATAAGAGTGAGTGATCATAAATAAGAGTTAATTGAAATTATTATATTAATTTAGGCCTTAATGGCTCTTTCAAAGGCTTTTTTTAAGCTCGTATGGAAGTAGATAAGGTAGCCTAATACGAGACCAATCATAGCTTGTAGGATCTCAAATGGAAGTTTGGTTAGGGCTACTGCTGGGGAGGCGTAGACAAAAGCTCTTCCTAGGGTGTAGCCAGTAGTCATAATAATGGCACCTATTAGGATACATAGGAGGACTTTCCATTTGGATTGTCGGCTATGGCCGACTGAGCTAAGACTAGCGATAACAAAGGCTTGCAGGCCGTGGGTTACCAAGGATACAAACATGGGGGCAGGATAGAAAAAGTAATCACCTAGGAAGGCGCCTAGACCGCCGATAATGAAGGCCTCACGAGGCTTGAAGAGGAGGGCTGCTAGGACGATAACTGTATCATTGAAATAGAGGTGGCCGCCAGGGACGGGAATTGATACAGTAGATAAAATGATGACAAGGGCCATAAATACGGCAGCTAAAGTCATCGTTTTTAAGTTGCTTTCCATAGGTGCTCCTTTTCTAAGTGATTGAAACTAATACTTAGATTATACATAATTTTTTATAAGATATCGAGGGAATTCCTGATTTGTGGTAAAATACAAATGTACACTGTCTATAGAATTAAAACAATAGAATAGAGGTTTATCTAATGTATATGTTAATTCAAAATATTCGTTTGTTCTTTTCCTCAGCCATGGCTGGTGGGACCTGTCTCTTCTTGGCTGCTATAATTGGAGTTATCATCGCTAATACAGGCCTAGCAGGAGATTATTTTGCCTTTCTTCAATTCCCTTTGGGCCCTCTTCATGTAGATGAATGGGTTAATGATGTTCTCATGGCTGTATTTTTCCTCTTGGTAGGTCTTGAAATCAAGCGGGAAATGCTAGTAGGGGAACTGAATACTAATGCTAAACGACTTATGCCTACCATTGGTGCTTGTTGTGGTGTTATGGGGCCAGCGATTATCTATTACCTAATTGCTGGTTCTGTGGAACCAAGAGGCTGGGCGATACCTACAGCTACAGATATCGCCTTTGCGATTGGCGTTATTTCCCTTTTAGGTAATCGCGTACCAGTGGGCTTAACTGTATTTTTAACGGCCTTAGCCGTTATTGATGACTTGATTGCTGTATTGGTCATTGCTGTTTTCTACACGGCAGAACTTCATTTAGGTTATTTAGCTATTGCAGCTGTTATTGTTGCTATTATGGTGGCCTTTAATAAGACTAATCGTACTAACCCTCTCTTCTATTTAATTCCGGGTATCTGTCTATGGCTCTGTATTCATGAATCTGGACTTCACTCCACCATGGCAGGTGTTATCACCGCTATGACTATTCCTTCTACCTCTTCTGTGGAAGGTAAAGAAGCACCTTTGGATGCCTGGGAAGGGGCCCTTTCTAAATGGGTAACCTTCCTTATCTTGCCACTTTTCGGCTTTGTAAATGCGGGCGTTTCCTTTGGCGACTTTGGCCTTAAAGATTTTGAACACCCTGTTGTTATCGGTGTTGCCTTGGCCTTGTTCCTTGGTAAACAAATCGGTGTATTCTCCAGTGTATTCGTCATGGTTAAGACCGGCCTTGTACCGATGCCTAAGAATGCTTCTTGGGCTCAAGTTTACGGGGTATCCCTTGTCTGCGGCGTTGGCTTTACCATGTCTCTTTTCGTATCCCTTTTGGCCTTTGATCCTGGTGTAGCTCAAGAACATGCCAAAGTTGGGATCTTTATTGGTTCTATTGTTTCTGGCCTTGCTGGTTATTCTTTACTTCGCATTTTAAATAAGAGGGAGAAATTTCAACCAGTAGATGGCGATTAAGGAGGCGCGATGAGAAAAAAACTTCGCAAACACTTATCCACATTTATTGAATCACCTTCTACTTCAACGATACTTCTATTAGGAGCTACTGTGTTAGGTTTAGGCTTAGCAAATTCCCCCCTCGCTGACCAATACCACCATCTCTTGGAAGAACACATAGGCTTCTTCACGATTGAAGAATGGATTAATGATGTGCTTATGGCCATATTCTTCCTCTTGGTAGGGCTGGAGGTAAAACGAGAAATCCTCTTCGGAGAACTTAATACTAATAGCAAACGTATCTTACCTGGCATTGCTGCGGCTATGGGGGTCGTCTTTCCCGCTTTGATCTACTACCTCATTGCAGGCGCTAATCCTAACTATAGCCATGGATGGGCCATTCCAACGGCTACTGATATAGCCTTTGCCTTAGGGATTGTAACGGCCTTGGGCTCTCGGGTACCAATGGCAATGAAAGTCTTTTTAACAGCTCTCGCTGTAATTGACGATTTGATTGCTATTTTGATTATCGCCATATTCTATACGGCATCTATTCAATGGACCTACTTAGTGGGCGCATTGATTATCATAGGAATCTTGGTTTACATAAATAAGAAGAACTACGCTCGTCCCATGTCCTATATTCCCTTGGGGATAGCCCTCTGGTTCTGCGTATTCCAATCTGGCCTTCATGCCACCATGGCAGGGGTTATCCTTGCTATGTGCATACCAGGGACTGCCTTCATAGGAAAAGAGGAGGTTTCCCCTATGGAAGATTGGGAGCATGCCCTGTCCAAATGGGTCAGCCTCTTAATTGTTCCCGTATTTGCCTTTGCCAATACGGGCGTATCCTTAATGGGGTTCCAGGTTTCTGATTTGACCCATCCTGTCGTTTTGGGTGTGGCTTTAGCTCTGGTTTTGGGTAAGCAAATTGGTATCTTTGGTACTGTGTGGCTCTTGGTGAAGACAAAAATCGTACCTATGCCGGCTCAGACTCGGTGGATCCATGTTTATGGTGTATCCGTTGTCTGTGGCATTGGTTTTACAATGTCCTTGTTTGTGACTCTCTTGGCCTTTGATTCCAGTCAGGTAGATAGTATCAATCGAGCTAAGGCTGGTGTCTTCTTGGGGTCTATGGTAGCTGCTGTGATAGGGTATTTTATCCTACGCTTTACCAAGGTGACCAAAGGTGATTCCATGTTGACTAAGTCTTTATTACAAAAGAAATAAGATAGAAAAAAAGAGGCTTTCACGCAAGAGAGAGCCTCTTTTTTGACGAATGGAGTAGAATAGGATAAAATTTTAAACAAGTGAGGTGACTATGATTAAAAAACCGATCATTACAATGCTAACGATTACTCTCTGCTGCCTTATGGGTACAGTAGTAGGGGCTAATACATTAAAAAGTGGGTCTTCTGGCTACGAAGTGAGACAATTGCAAGATATGTTGGTAACCCAAGGCTATCTAATTGATAACGTGGACGGTGTCTTTGGTAACAACACGGAATATGCGGTCCGAGTTTTTCAGGCGGAGCGTCATATGCCTGTAACAGGTATTGTGGATAGCAAGCTTATGGGCCTTATTCGTAAGAATAATGAACGTTTTGCTACGCGGGCTTTGGCAAATGGAGCGCCTAGCCAATATAAAAAGGTTATGACCATGGAGTCTTCCGCTTATTCTGCAGCTGATTCATCTGGCTACACGGCTCGTGGTAATGCCCTGCGGCGGGGCTTTGTATCTGTTGACCCTAGCGTCATCCCCTTAGGAACAGAACTCTTCATTGAAGGCTATGGCTTTGCTATCGCTGATGATACGGGTGGAGCTATCCAAGGACACATGATTGATGTAGCTATGGATTCTCACTATGAGGCAATCCAATGGGGTCGTCGAACTGTAAAAGTATATGTTCTTAAATAAAGACGCATCCTTCAAAATTCGAATTTTCAGAAGAATTTTGAAGGATGCTTTTTTAATGTTCGGTTAAAATGCTATAATAGACTGATTTATAAAGGAGGCTGACATGGAAAAAGTACGCCGCGTGGAACGAATTGCGGCTCTTACCAAAATGCTGGTAGATTCGCCACAAAAACTTATTTCTCTCAATGAATTTTGCGACTACTTTGGTATCGCCAAATCGACCTTGAGTGAAGATATAGCTAGCCTTAAACGGGCCATGAATCATTTCGAATTGGGAACAGTAGAAACTGTTGCCGGAGCTGCTGGGGGTGTGCGTTTTATACCTCACCGTCGTGGGGCGCAAGCTAATCAGGTATTGCGGGATGTGCAGGCCCGTATGCAGGAGCCGGACCGTATTATTACAGGTGGCTTTATTTATATGTCTGATATCCTTTACGATTGGCACATTATGAGCCGTTTAGGGGAAATTATGATGAGCCGCTTTGCTGATCGCCAGCCGGATTATATTTTGACGGTGGAAACCAAGGGGATCCCCTTGGCTGTTATGGTTGCAAGGGCCTTTAATAAACCCCTTGTTATTGCTCGCCGCGATTCTAAGGTGACGGAGGGGTCTTGTATTTCCATCAACTATGTGACGGGCTCCAGCAAGCGCATTCAAACTATGACTCTTACTAAACGGGCCATACCGCCTAATTCACGGGTCCTCATTGTCGATGATTTTATGAAAGCAGGTGGCACGGCTAAGGGGATGGCTGAATTGGTGGCTGAAATGAATGGTGTAGTAGTTGGCACAGGGGTATTGGTTGCTACTGAAGAGCCAAATCCCAAGTTAATTGATCATTACGAATCCTTATTTACCTTCCATAACATTAATGAAAGAACTAAGGAAATTAATATCGAACCTGTATGGGAACCAGAAGGAGAATAATATGGCACATATTGCATCTGTTGTACTAGCAGCGGGTAAGGGTACTCGCATGAAATCCAAATTGCCAAAGGTTTTGCATAAGGTAGCTGGTAAAGCTATGGTAGAGCGGGTCCTAGAAACGGCCTCCTCCATTGGCACAGAACGAAATGTAGTCATCATTGGATTTGGTGGCGACGCAGTTAAAGAATACCTAGGTGACCGCGCTGAATATGTGGTTCAAGAAGAACAAAATGGTACGGGTCACGCTATGAAGCAAGCCTTTCCTGCTTTAGGAGACTTTGATGGGACCATCTTGCTTCTCTGTGGGGACACGCCGTTAGTAACTAAGGAATCTTTAGAAAATCTTGTGGCAGACCATGAAAAGAATCAAGCAGCTGCTACAGTTTTAACAGCTCATATGGATGACCCTACCGGTTATGGCCGAATCATTCGTGAAGACTCTGGTAAGGTAGTCCGTATTGTGGAACAAAAGGATGGCAAGCCAGAAGAATTAGCTGTAGAGGAAATCAATACTGGCATGTACGCCTTCGACTCTAAAAAGTTGTGGCCTTGTCTAGATCTCTTATCTGATGATAATGCGCAAGGGGAGCTGTACATTACAGACGTAATAGGCATTTTAGTAGGACAAGGAGACCGTGTTGGGGCCTACATGATGGAGGACAATGAAGAATCTTTGGGCGTTAACTCACGCGTCCAATTAGCACAAGCTGAAGCTATCCTCAAAAAACGTAAGAACCGTCAACTCATGGAAGCAGGGGTGACCCTTATCGATCCGGCTACTACCTATGTGGCGCCGGAAGTAACCGTAGGCTCAGATACTATCCTCTATCCAGGCACTGTGTTAGAAGGTAATACAGTTATTGGCAGTCAATGCCAAATCGGCCCTCATACGCGCTTGACCAATGTTCAAGTAGGGGATAATAATACCATTCACTTCACCTATGGTCACGACTGCCAAATTAAGGATGGCACGGATATTGGACCATATGTTCACCTCCGCCCTAATACGGTTATAGGAAATGATGTTCACATTGGCAATTTTGTGGAAGTTAAGAATTCTAATGTGGGCCAAGGAACTAAGTTCCCACACCTCTCCTATATTGGTGATTCCGATGTGGGTGCTGGTGTAAATATCGGCTGTGGTACCATTACAGTTAACTTTAATGGATCGACCAAAAGCCGAACTCGTATTGGCGACCATGCCTTTGTAGGATGTAATTCCAATTTAGTGGCCCCCGTGGAAATTGGTGACTATGCCTATATAGGGGCCGGTTCCACTATTACTAAGGATGTGCCATCCAAGGCGTTAGCTGTAGGGCGAGCGCGCCAAATAGTGAAAGAAAATTGGGTTAACGACGAAACCTTTAAACGCAAATAAGACTCATAGAATTCTCATTAAAAAGGTGAATACATTTCCAGGGAAATGGTATACAATATAAGTAATCACCTATGTATTCAGCATAGTTCTATTCCACCGTAAGTATAGAGGGGTACTAACAAATGGCATTTGAAGATGGCAAAAAGCTTAAGATTTTCACTGGTAATGCGAATCCAGCCTTGGCGCAAGAAATCTGTGATTATTTAGGCCTGCCTTTGGGAAGAGCAACAGTAGGTCGTTTCAATAACGGCGAAGTACAAATTATGATTGATGAATCCGTTCGTGGTAAGGATGTATTCATTGTTCAACCAACTAGTTACCCAGTTAACGACAACATGATGGAATTATTCGTTATGGCGGATGCTCTAAAACGCGCTTCCGCGAGTCATATTACCGCTGTCGTGCCTTATTATGGATATGCACGCCAAGACCGTAAAACTCGTGGCCGTGAACCAATCACTGCAAAACTTATTGCGGACTTAATGAAAACTGCAGGTATTACCCGGTTGGTAACCATTGATCTTCATGCTGGTCAAATCCAAGGATTCTTCGATGGTCCGGTAGACCATTTGGTAGGGGCTCCTATCTTAGCTAAATACATCAATGAAAAGAAACTGGACAACATTTGCGTTGTGTCTCCTGACCTAGGTGGGGTAACCCGCGCCCGTGATTTGGCTGATCGCGTAGGTGCGCCGATTGCTATCATTGAAAAGAAACGACCTGAACCAGGTGTGGCTAAAGTTATGAACCTTATCGGTGATGTAAAAGGTAAGCATTGTATTCTCGTGGATGATATCGTTGATACAGCTGGATCTCTCGTAGAAGGGGCCAAAGCCCTTAAAGAATTCGGTGCTGCATCCGTTATGGCTGCTGTTACACACGGTGTTTTAACCGATCCTGCTTCAGAACGCATTGCTAACTCCAATATTCAAGAGTTGATTGTTACCAACACCATTCCATTGCCAGAATCTTGCAAGTTGCCTAATGTAACACAACTTTCCGTAGCGCCTCTCTTGGGTGAAGCTATTATGCGTATCTTCCATCAAGTATCTGTATCCAGCCTCTTCGATAACAACGAAGAGTAATAGGTGGATTCTTGAAATTGGTAGTAGGCTTGGGTAATCCAGGCAAACAATACGAGACAACCAAGCATAATGTGGGTTTTATGGTGGTGGATGCCATAGCGGAATCCACTAGCCATACGCCTTGGCGTGAAGAACAAAAGGCTGAGGTTTCTTCTATCACAGTAGAAGGGGAAAAGGTCCTCTTAGTGAAACCTCTTACTTTTATGAACTTGTCGGGTGAATCGGTAGGTCCCTTGATGCGTTACTATAAGATCGATGCATCCGATGTGTATTGCGTCTATGATGATATGGACTTACCAGTAGGTAAGCTTCGTATTCGCCCTAATGGTTCTGCTGGTGGCCACAATGGGATTAAGTCCTTGATTCAACACATAGGAACGGAAGACTTTCCTCGTTGTCGTGTGGGAATCGGTAGGCCCCTTCCTCAATGGACTGTGGTAGACCATGTACTGGCTCCCTTTCCAGAAGAACAAAAAGATGCTATTAATAAGGGAATCAAGGCTGCGGCTAAGGCCCTATTAGGGACTTTGAAAGTGGGCCTCGATAAGGGAATGAACAC
>URPV01000055.1 GCA_900549805.1 uncultured Veillonella sp. | reverse complement strand
GGAGACTGGGAATATGACCGAAGCGGCGGAAAAGCTCTATATTGCACAACCTTCTTTGACTAACGCCATTCGCAACTTGGAGAATGAAATGGGTATTACTGCCTTTACTAGGTCTAATAAGGGTGTTGAATTGACTCGGGAAGGAGAGGAATTGCTCTCCTATGCTCGGCAGATTTTGGAACAGGCCGATGTGATGGCAGAGCACTTCCAAGGAGAGAAACACCGACGGCCTCACTTGTCCGTATCCTGCCAACATTATTCCTTTGCGGTTACTGCCTTTGTTGATGTTATTCGCAAGTATGATGCAGACGAGTATAACTTTACCCTTCGGGAGACTACGACTTACGAAATTATTGACGATGTATCCGTTGGTCGCTCTGAAGTGGGAGTCCTTTATTTGAGTCAAAGAAATGAGCAGGTTTTGAGTAAAATGCTCAAGAAAAATGACCTACAATTTGAAGAACTATTCGTGGCTCATCCTCATGTCTTCTTGTCCGATAAGGATCCTTTGGCTCATAAGGAGATCATTAGCATGGAAGACCTTTACCCTCATCCCTATCTTGTTTTTGAACAAGGCAGCCATAACTCTGCCTCCTATGCAGAGGAGTTTGTGCCAACCTTGGAATTTGATAAGCAAATCATGGTGAGAGACCGGGCGACCCTCTTTAACCTCCTCCATGGTCTTCATGGTTTCACCGTATCTACTGGTGTGATTGATGCTAAGCTCAATGACCCAAATGTAGTGGCTCGGCCTTTGGATGTACCAGGGCAAATGCGAGTGGGCATTATTACGGCTAAGCAGAAGAAGCTTAGCCGCTATGCATCGGCCTATGTAGAGGCTCTCTATCACCATGTACCCCGTTAGGCTATGGCTAGCTAAGAAAGGCTGGAAAGGTAAGGAAGGCTTATTAAAACTAAGTCTTAGTATCTAGTCATAAATTTACTTTCAGTATATAATGGAGAGTATAAGAGAGCTCAGGCTCAGTCTATTTACTGGTAATAATCTATGACCTATATATAGAAGGGAAGACTCATGTTCAAACGTATTTTGATTGCCAACCGCGGCGAAATCGCGGTTCGTATTATTCGTGCTTGCCAAGAATTGGATATTGAAACGGTTGCTATTTATTCCGAAGCCGATGAAACTGCCTTGCATGTACAGTTGGCTGACTATGCTATTTGTGTAGGCCCAGCAGATGCTCTGTCCTCTTACCTCAATAAAGAAGCCGTTCTCCAAGCAGCTTTGGATGCACAAGCTGATGCGGTTCACCCTGGCTATGGATTCCTCTCTGAAGACGCTGATTTTGCTGAAATGATTACTAACAACGGTATGGTATGGATTGGGCCAAACCCTGATACCATTCGGTTGGTCGGCGACAAGGACGTAGCTCGTGCATCCATGGTGCCATCCGGTATTCCTATGTCCAAGGGGTCTGATCCCTTGACATCCAATGAAGAAGCTATCGAAGCAGCTCGTGAAGTAGGCTACCCAGTTATCTTGAAACCAGTTGCTGGTGGCGGCGGTAAGGGCATGGCTGTAGCTAACAATGAAGAAGAACTGATCGATATCCTTAAGTACAAGGTAGATATACTCAAGGTTAAGTACTACTTTGAACATTATATTGCTCGATCCCGCCACATTGAAGTGCAGATCGTAGCCGATAACTATGGTGAAGTACTGCACTTGGGTGAACGGGAATGCTCTATCCAACGGCGCAACCAAAAATTGATTGAAGAATCTCCATCCATCGCTTTGACAGACGAAATGCGGGAACGGGTAGGGCAATTGGCAGTTAAGGCTGCTAAGTCCGTTCACTATTCCAACGTAGGTACCGTAGAATTCCTCTTGGACTTGGCTACCAATGATTTCTTCTTCATGGAAATTAACCCTCGTATCCAAGTAGAACATGGTGTTACGGAGTTGGTAACAGGCGTTGATTTGGTGCGGACACAAATCCGTATTGCTGCTGGTGAGTCTTTGGACTTTGTACAAAAGGATGTACGCTTTACGGGCCACGCTATTGAATGTCGTATCAATGCAGAAGACCCTGATAATAACTTCTTGCCATCTCCTGGTCTCATCACCTTTTTGCATGAACCTTCTGGCCCTCGAGTTCGTTTCGATTCCGGTGTAACAGCAGGTTTATCCATCCAACCATACTATGACTCCATGATTGCTAAGGTTTTGGTCTATGGCCGTAACCGCGGTGATGCTATTAAAATTATGGAACGGGCCCTTAAGGAGTTCCGCATCGATGGTGTAAAGACCACTGTTTCCTTACACCAAAAAGTCTTATCTGACTACAAGTACCGCACGGGTGATATCGATACACAATTCGTAAAGAATCGCTTGCCAATCTACGAGAGCGTACCTCACGAACACAACTAATATAGGAGTTCGGCCCTGTCTTAAGGCCCCATTCTGGTTTAGCCAGGGTGGGGGCCTTTTTTTATCTATCACTAAAAAATGGGGGGAAGGGTAAAAAATAATAATGAGAATGGCGTAATTTAGGGCTTTATAGGCTTAAAAAGGTTGACTATTAGACATAAAACACGCATAATTAAAAAGTATTTAATTTTGTATGGCGCACAAATGTATTGTGCAGAAAGATAGGTGGGTGTTCCATGAAAAAATCTCTTTGGAAACAAATGCTTTCTATTGCCATGGTTGGTGTGATGGCGGTAGGGTTTGCCGGTTGTGGCTCTTCCTCTTCCTCCAATGCTGACAAGGCAGATGGCGTGAAAATCGCTCTTTTGACTGCTACTTCCGGTTCTGGTGCCGCTTACGGCGAATCCATTAAAAATGGTGCAGAACTAGCAGTTGAACAAATTAATGGTCAATCTGACTCTGTTAAACTCAACCTTCAAGTAGAAGATACTAAAGGTGATAAGAACGAGGCTATCAACGCTATGAATAAGGTTATCTCTAAAGACCGTGTTGTAGGCGTTATCGGCCCAATGTTCTCTGGCTCTATGCTCGCAGCTGGTCCAATCGCTAACCAACAAAAAGTAGTAGCACTTGGTACTTCTACAACAGCAAATGGTATCACTGATATTGGTGAATACATCTTCCGCAATGCTGTTCCAGAAGCAGATGCTGTACAACAAGCTATCGTTCAATCTCATAAAACTTTGGGTTACAAAACAGCAGCTGTCTTGTACTCCAATAATGATGACCAAATGGTATCTGTAAACAAAATTGCACAAGATACTTTGCAAAAAGAAGGTGTTCAAATCGTAGCAACCGAAACATTTGCTAACAAAGACACTGACTTCTCTGCACAATTAACTAAGATCCAACAAGCTAAACCAGATGTAATCGTGGTGGCAGCCCTCTATCAAGAAGGTTCCCTCATCATGAAAAAGATGCGCGAAATGGGTATGAATCAACCTGTTATCGGTTCTAATGGTTTTAATAGTCCACAATTCATCAAGACTGCTGGCTCTGCAGCTGATGGTGCTATCGTTGGTACACCATGGTTCCCTAACAAGGACGACCAAAAGGTTAAAGACTTCAAAAAGGCTTACCATGATAAATATGGTAAAGATCCAGACCAATTTGCAGCACAATCCTACGATGCAGTATACCTCTTCGAAGCAGCTATTAAACAAGCTGGTATTAAACCAGGCGACGATGTAACTAAGGCTCGCGAACTCTTCCGTAATACATTGGCTAACATTAAAGACTTTGTTGGTGTAACTGGTAAGTTCGCATTCACTGAACATCGCGACCCTAAGATGGACTTGCAAGTTCTTCAAATTAAGGGTGGGGAATACCAACCATTGACTAAATAATCTTAGCCAATCAATTTAATAAGGAGTGACAATCTCGTGTTTTTACAGCAATTAGTTAACGGGCTTACGCTCGGTTCTTTATACGCTGTCATTGCAATCGGGTTGACACTGGTGTTCGGTGTTTTGGACATCATCAATATGGCTCACGGAGGCATCTTTATGATAGGTGCCTTCGTTGGTCTTTTTATGGTGGTAAATTTCCAAATGAACATCTTTGTTGCCATCATCGTTGCCATGATAGTAGGGGCCATTCTCGGCTATTTATTAGAAGTCTTTGCACTTCGTCCTTTGCGTCGCAAAAAAGTATCACACTTGGCGCCACTTATTTCTACAATCGGTGTATCCATCTTCTTGGAATCCTTGGCCCTCCTCATTTGGGGGCCACAAACACGGACCTTCGGTGGCACCCTTTCCGCAGCACCATTTGATTTTGGTATCTTTAAGATTTCTATGGTACAAATCATTGGCTTGGGCGTATCCGTCCTTCTCATGATTATCTTAAATATCTTGATTAAGAAGACCAAAATTGGTAAAGCAATTCGAGCCACATCCCTGTCTACGGAAACCTCAGCCCTCTTAGGGATCAATGCGACTCGTGTTATTTCTGTAACCGTTATGCTCGCATCTGCCTTGGGTGCTGCTGCCGGTGTCCTAGTAGGCCTCTCCTTCGATGCGATTGAACCTATGATGGGTTCCATCATCGTGTTTAAGGGGCTTGCCGTATTGATCCTCGGCGGTCTTGGCAATATTACAGGGGCTATGGTAGGGGGCTTCATCTTGGGTGTAGCGGAAGTATTCACCGTTGCTTACGGTGCTTCTTCTTACCGGGATGCAGTGGCCTTTGGCCTCATTATCATTCTCTTGTTCTGGAGACCACAAGGTCTCTTTGGTTCCAAAGATAAAGGAGGTCGTCCATAATGGATATTTTCAATCCTTACTACCTCCAAGTAGTGATGTTTATGATCATCAATGCTATCCTTGGTATTTCCCTTTACTTTACCTTGTCTTCTGGTCAGCTTTCCTTGGGGGCTGCGGGCTTTATGGGTATTGGCGCTTATGTGGCAGCCCTCTTATCCCTCAAGGCTGATGTGCCTATTATTATCGCTATCATCATCGGCGGTTTAGTAGCAGCCTTGGCGGCGGTTATCATCGGCTTGCCAACCACCCGTTTGAAAGGTCTCTATTTAGCTATTGCCACCTTGGGCTTTGGTGAAGTAGTACGGGTTATCATCCTTAATATGGATGTAACCAATGGTGCTTTGGGCTTGTCCGGGATTCCTTCCATCCCACAAAAATTGACATCCTTCCTTTACTCTGTAGACTTTGATGGCATGGATGTACAAGCATCAGCTAACCTCTTGACCATCCTTATTCTGCTCATTGTCTTGATCCTCATCATCGCTTTTTGCGTACGTATCGGCAATAGCCGCATTGGTCGTGCCTTCGCAGCTATTAAGGCGGATGATCATGCAGCAGAACTCATGGGCATTAACGTAGTTTACTATAAGATGTTGTCCTTCGTTGTGGGTGCTTTCATGGCCGGTGTAGGCGGTGGTCTCTATGCCCATATTACTCACTTCATTAACCCAACTGACTTTGGCTACCATAAGGTTGTACAAATTCTCTTGTATCCAGTATTCGGTGGTTCCGATGTAGTATGGGGTTCTCTTTTGGGCTCCTTCGTCCTCACACTCTTGCCAGAAGTTCTTCGCTTCTTATCCGATTACCGGGATATCATTTACGGCCTTCTCTTGGTAGTTCTTATGGCCTTCCGTCCAAATGGTATTTTGACAGAATCCTTAACTGCTAAGATTGCACGTAAGTTGGGCCTTCATAAGGATCCTAAAATTCCTGAAACTCAAGTTTTGACAGAACGTTTCGAAGCCTATAAACGGGCTCATGAAGACGAAAAATAGGAGGTGATACCATGCTATTAGAATTGAATGAAGTTTCTAAACGCTTTGGTGGTGTAGCCGCTTTGACTGGTATCACCTTTAGCGTAAAGGAAGGGGAGGTGTATGGAGTTATCGGTCCAAATGGGGCTGGTAAAACGACCCTCTTCAACTTGATTACAGGCGTATTCCCAGTGTCGGAAGGGGAAATCGTCTTTGACGGCATGTCCGTTGTTGGCGTTAAACCTCACCGCACAGTAGAAATGGGGATAGCACGTACCTTCCAAAATATCCGTCTCTTCGGCTCTATGACAGCCTTGGAAACCGTTCTTACAGGCATGCACTGTCGGACTGGTTCTGGTGTTTTAGCCTCCTTCTTAAGGACTAAGCGCCAACGGGTAGAAGAAGAACGTTGTCGTGGCATTGCTTATGAGTTTCTCAAATTGGTTGGCCTTGAAGCGGATGCTAACGAAGTAGCGACCTCCTTACCATATGGTAAACAACGGCGCCTTGAAATCGCCCGTGCCTTAGCGACTCATCCACAGTTGATTCTGTTGGATGAACCAGCGGCAGGTATGAATGATAGTGAAACGGAATCTCTCCGTCAGCTGATCGGTAAGATTCGCGACCTCGGTATTACCGTAATCGTTATTGAACACGATATGAATCTTATGATGAATATTTGTGACCGCTTGGTAGTATTCAACTTTGGTAAAAAAATAGCCGAAGGAACGCCACAAGAAATTCAAGATAACCCAGAAGTTATTGAAGCTTACTTAGGGAAGGAGGATTAACATGTTAGAACTTAAAGGCGTCGTATCTGGTTACGGCAACATTACAGCATTGAAATCCATCGACCTAAGTGTGCCAGAAGGAAAAATTGTATCCCTCATCGGTGCCAACGGGGCTGGTAAATCTACGACTATGCGGACCATTACGGGTCTTGTAAAAGCGCGCGAAGGGTCTATTTCCTTCTTGGGTCAAGATTTGAATAAGCTCAAAACCCATGAGATTGTAAAAGCTGGTATCTCCTTGGTTCCAGAAGGCCGTCAAATTCTCCAAGATATGACCGTCTATGAAAACTTGGAAATGGGCGCTTATATCCGTAAGGATAAGGCCGGTATTGAAGAAGATATTAAAAAGGTCTTCAAACGGTTCCCAATCTTGGATGAACGGTCCTATCAATTGGGGGGGACCTTATCCGGTGGCCAACAACAAATGTTGGCTATCGGTCGTGCCCTTATGGCCCGGCCAAAGCTCTTACTCTTGGACGAACCATCCATGGGGTTAGCCCCTTTGGTGGTGAATGAAATCTTTGAAGTTATCAAGGAAATTAGCCAAGAGGGGACAACCGTTTTGGTGGTTGAACAAAACGTACGGCAAGCCTTGAAAATCGCTGACTATGCCTATGTTTTGGAAACTGGGAAAATGGTTTTGGACGGCTCTGCTGAAGAGGTGCGCCATGACCTTCGCGTTCTGGAAGCCTACTTGGGCGGCCGCGTAGAATAAGATTTCTCAATAAATGCCCCCTTAAAAAGCAGCTAGGATAAATAATCCTAGCTGCTTTTTTATATAGAGACAATTTATAGCATTAGTAGTAGCAATTAGTAAGATTTTAATTGATAGATAGACCCCTCGTCGGTGGTCATGATTAATTGCCATGTATGCTGTTTTAATAAATCCAGCACTGTTTGAGATTCTATGTTTTTATCGGTTAGTAAGAATATTTCTTTATCCTTAGGGAGTCTATCAGCTGAGATCATGGGCATGACTAGCTTTGCATTCCAAGAAATGGCAGTTATATCAGGCGCTTTATCCTTGGGTGGTAAGAGTTTATAGACATCATGATTGCCATAAAAGGTTGTCGATACTCGGTATTTCCCTTGGCCACTAATGACTAAGGCATTAGGATCTATATTGTGGCTGATATAATAACCTGTTTTAGTAGCGGCAGCATTATTCATAAGAGGGATGGCTAAGAGCATGGTTAAAAGACAATAAATAAGGGCTATAGCAAAGCCTAATTTATAAATTAGCCTTGCTTTCTCTTGGCAAAGAATGGCAATGAGTATAACCATAGGTGCTAAAGCGGGAAAGGTATAGGTGTCGTATTTGGTAGCCATACAGGAAAAGAAGAGGATGACTATAGTAGCCCAGACGGCTAAAAAAGAGTGAAAACTTGTATTATGAAACCAGACTTTCCGATTTTGGTATAGAAATTTGGGAAGAAGAATGGTCCATGGGAATAAGGCGATAAGAGTAATCACTAAATAATAGTACCAGACATTGAATCTCGGATGCTCAGAAACAGTTGCTCGTAGCCAATTATGTACACCGAGGAAAACATCTATGAAGTCTTGACCATGGTAGGCATACATATAATAGTACCAACTTCCACCTAGTAATAAGACAATAATCATCCCAGTAATCAGGTGTAGATGGAGTATTTCCTTTAGGTCTTTTTGAATTGCTAAGTAGACGAGGATGATGAGTCCTGGAAGGAGAAATCCTATGGGGCCTTTGGTAAGGAC
>URPV01000054.1 GCA_900549805.1 uncultured Veillonella sp. | reverse complement strand
AAAACGCAAAGCCGTAATGGTCAAAATCTTGGCCCCTTTAATTGCTTGCTCTAAGCCGTAATCAGAGCCTGCGGCACATGTAAAATCCACTGTATGAGCCTCGAGCCCACGTCCTATACAAAGGGTTGGTTGGGCGGTTGGCAGGTCATAGGATACATTGCCGACATCCGTAGACCCATCGGCTTCATCATCAGGCAACCGTCGAGGCTTTTCGCCCCATTCGGTCATGACCTCTTCGAAGATATCCAAGAGCCGTTTATCTTGACGCATATCCTTGAAAAGGGGTTCATAATGGACTAGGTCTACAGGGGTTCCCTCCTCCTTGGCAACGGCCCTAGCGGCCTCCTTAATGGTGGGCAAAACAAGTTCTTCTAAGGTTTCTACATCCCTAGCCCGTACAGTCATATGAAGTTGGGCCCGGTCTGGGATCACATTAGGGGCCTGGCCCCCATCTGTGAAGATGGTTCCAATCCGAACTCCCTTGGGAAAGGAAGCCTTCATATGGCGAACTTTCATATATAGGGATACCGCTGAGTCTAAGGCATTGAGGCCTGGGTCGGTTAAAGAAGCCACATGAGCTGACCGGCCATGATACGTCACTTCCAGGGGATGGGTAGCCAACGAAGTGCCCCCCACTTCATTCTCTCCACCAGGATGGATAATAAGGGCTGCCTCATACCCCTTGAAAAGGCCCTCTTGAGACATATAAACCTTACCGCCTATAGTCTCCTCCGCAGGGCAACCTAAAAAACTAGCTCCCCAACCAGGCCTTCTAGCCCGATTAAAAGCTAGGGTGGCTCCCAAACTCATAAGGGCTATCAAATTATGTCCACAGCCATGGCCCAGGCTTGGAAGGGCATCATACTCACCTAAAAAAGCAATGCGTTTCTTTGACTCATCCCCGGTCTCTTGAGCTAGGAAAGCCGTTTTTAATTCCTTGCGTTCTGTCAGGCCTACTTGAACCTCATAGCCCTCTTCCAAGAAAAAAGCCTCTAAGGCCGCCAGGGCCTGATATTCCTCCTGACCTAATTCAGGGTGGCTATGGAGGTAAGCACCAAAGGCTTTCAAACGAGGAGCTAAATCATCGATACATTGACAGGCTAATGCCTCTTGTTGACGTAAATTCATAGGTCTCTTTCTTTCATTAGGCGAACAACTTATGGACTACTTAGTATAGGGCTGTAAGAGGAAGGTATTGGCAATATAGCGAAAACTAACTAGTCCACCTAAGGGTAGGGTCACATGAGGGGTCCCATGACCTGTAGGTAGGTAGCAGACAAAGGGAGGATCTGCCTCTTCAGGCCGCCCCTCTTCCATATAGCGGAGGACCTGGTAGCCAATATCATAACTAGCCTCATCAGGGTCCCCCTGGCAGTCTCTAAAGGTACCTAGAGCAACACCCTTAATGGCACCTAAGACGCCCTGAATTCTCAATTGCTGCAGCATACGATCTAGCTTGTAAGGGGCCTCTCCTACATCCTCTAGAAAGAGGATCATGGATTCTAATTCTTCTCGACTATAGGAGTCCAAGCCATAAGGAGTTCCCCCCATCATAGCAATTAGTGTCATATTGCCACCTATAAGTCGACCTTCTCCCAACTGGGTTCCGATATGCCCCCTTGGCGGTTCCGGCAAGGGTTCTATAATCCGTACCTGCCCCTCTAGAGTTTGGAAGAGTTGGTCAAGATCCTCCTGGTAAGATTTCATGGCTTCTTGTGAGCCGGCCTTAGATAGGTCCTTAGCCTTGCACCAGTCCACTACCATAGGGCCATGAAAGGTAACCAACTGACTCTTCTTCTGAATGGCCAGGTGGAGTGCTGTAATATCACTATATCCCACAAATGCCTTAGGGTTCTGGCGGATGGCGGCAAAGTCAATCTTATCTAGGTATCGCATTGTCCCATACCCACCACGGGCACAAATAATTGCATGGACGGAAGGATCCCTAAATAGACTATTAATTTCTTCCATCATCTCTTCTTCTGATCCCCCATAGAGGCCCTGCCCGTAACAGGAAGGAGAAAAGATGACTTGGTAGCCCCGCTCCTGGCAAATAGCCTTCACCAGATCCAGGTCCTCCTGGCAGGCTGAGGCAGGTGCTAGAAAGGCTAGGGTCATCCCCTTGTGAAGTCTCTTAGGCACTATCCAATCCATAGTCATCCTCCTTGGATTTACAGATAAAAATAAAAGTCGCTGACACCTATTCCTGCCCTAAGCAAGCTCAATAGGCTTGATAGGCCCCTTTAAAATCAATAAGGCCCATATTAGTAATGAAGTACCCCGTTAAACGCGGTGATACCACATAGGGTTGAGATGTATAGTAAAAAGGAATGACCAGGGCATCTTGGAAAATCATCTCTTCTGCCTGATGCATAAGTTGATAGCGCCGACTTGGATCTTGGGTCTTCTTGATTGACATGATGAGGTCATTATAGGCTGGATTGTGGTACTGGCTATCGTTATCCTCTGCGGAAAAGACTTCTAAGAAGTTAATAGGATCTTCGAAATCCGCCACCCAAGAAGCACGGGCCACTTGATAGTGACCTTCTTGGCGGCTAGCCAAGAATACTTTAGACTCTTGATTTTGTAGGATAGCATCTACCCCTAAAGTGTCCTTCCATCTTTCCTGTACTGCTTCAGCCACAGCTTTATGCATCTCATTGGTGTTATACAGAATAGTAATAGCTGGTAGTGGATGATCTTTATCATAACCGGCTTCTTTTAATAGAGCCTTAGCCTGTGCTATATTTTCCTCAACATAATCGCCACCTTGCTGGCGGAAATCCTTTCCTGTCGTACTTTCTATTATCCCCGGAGGAATAAAGGCATAGGCAGGGCTCTTACCTCCATGAATAACATGATCCACAATGGCTTTTCGATCAATGACCATGGATAAGGCCTTTCGAACTCGCGGATCATTAACTGGTGGGGCCGTTACATTAAATACATAGTAATAATTCCCCAACATAGGGCTTACCTTGTAGAGGCCAGCCTTGGTCAATCTATCTTGATCTAGGCTTGGTGGTTCCACCATCAGATCTGCTTCGCCCCCTTCAACCAAGGTCAACCGAGTCGAGGATGACTCTGAAATAGGCCAGTACATCGCTTGCGTTTTTACAGACTTGGCATCCCAATAGCTTTCGTTTTTAACAAAATGCATATCCCCACTATGTTTCCAAGCGGTCATCTTATAGGGCCCATTCCCCACAAGGGTTTCCGGCCGACTAGCCCAGTCCTTAGGATGCGCTTCCACCACCTTTCGATCTAATGGATAATAGGCATGAAAGGCGGTTAAGCTCAAGAAATAGGGCGTTGGTTCTTCTAGTGTCACTACCAGGGTCTCTTGGTCAAGAACCTTAATCCCTACAGTGTTCTCAGTGGCTTTACCACTATTATAGGCCTCCCCATTTTTAATTGCATAAAGCATATAGGCGTTATCAGCACCGGTATCGGGGTTCAAAGCCCGCAACCAAGCATAGGCAAAGTCCTGTGCTGTAAGCGCATCCCCATTAGACCAGGTCATGCCTTGCCGTAGGTGGAAGGTATAGGTTTTTCCATCTGGAGAAATATCCCAAGACCGTGCCGCTGCAGGCTGTGGCTGATTATCTTTATCTAGTCGGGTCAAGCCTTCAAAGATTTGTAGTTCTACAGTCGATTCTGGTAAGGTTGTGGACTTAGCCGGATCCAAACTCGCTGGTTCCTGCTCTAATGCATAGCGAATCAAGTTTGGGTCTGGATCAGCTGCCCGTTCTGCCCGTCCTAGGCAGATGAGGCCAAGGAGGACGGCTAGCCCCACAAGAAATAGTAGACATATAATTTTCCTATTCATGGCCTCTACCTCATCATACATAACTAGTGATTAATAGACTTGGGGCAATCGATCATCTAAAAACTCCCGCATCATATGGCCCAGTTGAGCCGAACCATCAATGGCTACGTCATTGTCAACATCACTAATAAGAATAACCAAGACATAATCTCCATGAAGTGACATATACACGCCGCCATCATGTTCTACCCGCTCTAGACAGCCGGTCTTATGATAAAAGGGTACGTCTTCCCCCCAGTGGAAGGGGATATGGTCGCGAAATTGTTGGCGGCCTAAGATTCGCCACATTTCTTTGCCATAGGCAGAATGGTCTTTCAAATGGTAAAGGTGGTCATAAAGTTTAGCCACTTCATAAGCAGTAATACGATTTTCACGACCTTCCTTACGAGCTCGGCTGTCCATCATAAAGCGTTGGATTTGAAAAACTTCTAGCCCCAACTCTTCTGCCCGGCCATTAATTTCTTCAACGCCCAAAGCCTGCAGAAGGAGATTGGTAGCCCAATTATCTGATAAAACCATCATAAGACGGCAAAGTTCCAAGTAGGTAAACGCATGATTACCTACCAATTCCTGGATGGCACCGCCTCCCTCTACAGGGGGAACCCTATGAATGGATAAAGAATCCTCTAGATCCAACTGACCTTCTTGAGCCAAGTGAAATAGGTATTCCATAACCAAGGTCTTAACAATACTTGCACCAGCATGAACCATATGCTCATGGCGCGCGGCAATGGTCTCCATAGGAGCTTCTTCATCCAAGCGCCCCACATAATAAGATACCCTTCCCTCAGCGAGAGCTTGTGGCATCCAAGCTTCAATTTCTTTGGCCAAGGCTTGGCCTATGATCTGTAAATCCATAGTATCCCCCCACACACAAGTCCTATCAACACACAAATCTTTATATCTTCTTATTTGAATGAGTTATTATTTATCAAGCCTTACTAGTTAAGCTTCATCCCTAGATCAATTTAAACATGATGGCAGGCCAGCCTCCGTCCATCTATATCCACTAATGTAGGCCGTACTTGACTACAGATCTGACTAGCCCTTGGACAGCGCGTATGAAAGAGGCATCCGGAAGGGGGATCTAAAGGACTTGGTACATCACCCCTAAGGCCAAGCTCTATGGTTTGCCCTGGACCGATTGGCTTATTGAGAGCCATAAGGGCTTGGGTATAAGGATGATATGGCCGACTATAAAGTTCTTCTGCTCGTCCCTCTTCCATAATCATCCCCAAATACATGACCGCTATACGCTGGCTCAAATAACGAACCATGTTAAGGTCATGAGAGATAAAGAGATAGGCCATATTTTTCTCTTCCTGGAGCCGCTCCAAAAGTTTTACTATTTGCACCTGAATAGATACATCTAAGGCAGATATCGGCTCATCGCAGATGATACAAGCAGGGTCCATGATAAGAGCTCTCGCTATGCCCACACGTTGGCGTTGACCACCAGAGAATTCATGAGCATAGCGATTACTATAGATCTTAGAAAGACCTACCTGTTCTAAGGTAGCCATCACCCGATTATAGCGATCCGCCTTATTCAACTGTCCATGGACCTTAAGCGGCTCCTCTAAGATATCAAAAACAGTCATCCGTGGATTTAAGGACGCCAAAGGATCTTGAAAGACCATCTGCATAGATTTGACAATACGCTGCCGATCTCTTACGCCCTCTATCATATGCCCCTGCAGATAGACTTGTCCCGCTGTAGGCTTATAGAGGCCCATAAGGACTTTACCTAACGTGGATTTACCACAGCCCGACTCTCCTACTAGACCCAAGGTCTCGCCAACATCTTGGTACAGATTGATGTCATGTAAGGCATATACCTTTTGGGCTGGCTTCCACCAGGAGCTTTTCACTGAGAATTCTTTATTGAGACCCTCCGTCTCCCACAAGTGATTCATGCTTCCACTCCCTTTCTGAAGCTGGCAACCAACAACGAATACTATGCTCCTTATCCCCTAGACTAAGTATTTCAATAGGCGCTTCCTCTTGAGCACATATCTGCATGGCATGCGAGCAACGAGGATAGAATGGACAACCTTTTGGCAGATTAGCCAAGTCTGGTGCCCGCCCTGGAATAGCTTTCAATTGTCCCTTCTGTTTCCCTTGGGGCAAAGCCCCTAAGAGCGCTTGGGTGTAAGGATGTTTAGGTCGGAAAAAAACACTTTCCACCGGTCCTTTTTCTACCCACTGGCCCGCATACATAACCATAACACGGTCACAAAGCTGACTCACTACACGCAAATTATGAGATACAAAGACTAATCCAAGGCCACTTTTTCTTACCAAACCCTGTAGGAGATGGAGAATTTGTGCCTCCGTAGTCACATCCAAAGCCGTTGTTGGTTCATCTGCTAAAAGTATCTTAGGCTGGCCAGCTAAAGCCATAGCGATAACTACCCGTTGGCGCATCCCTCCTGATAGTTCATAAGGGTATTGACTAACCCTCCGCGCTGGGTCCGTAAGGCCTACTTGAGTCAGTAATTCTATTGCCTTGCTCATACTGGCCTGCCCCTTTGGCATGATTTCCATCAATTGTTGGCCAATTGATAGAATAGGATTAAGTGCCGTCATTGGGTCCTGAAAGATCATAGCCACTTGATGGCCACGCAGTAATCGCCAGTCCTCCTCTATAAAAGCTAAGCAATCATGCCCTAAAATGTGAAGTCGGTCTCCCTTGGTATGGGTCTTGTCCGGATCATGCAGGCTCATAAAAGAGGCTAATGTCATCGACTTACCAGAGCCAGATTCCCCTACCAAACCCACTATTTCCCCTCTTCTCAACTGTAAATCCATGTGCCGTACAACCTGGAAAGGGCCTGAAAAGGTATCTACCATAACCGATAGATTGGATACATCAATAAGCAAATTTTTCATAAGCGACCTCCTTCCTTAGGATCCATGGCCGCTCGTAGACCATCACCCAAGAAGGTAAAACCCAACATGGTAATAGAGATAGCCACGGCAGGGAACAGTAATTGATAGGGATAGGACCGCATAGCATTGATTCCCTCAGACGCCAAGACACCCCATGAAGCCATAGGTGCCGCTACGCCTAATCCAATAAAGGATAGAAAGGCTTCTGTAAAAATAGCATCTGGAATAGCCAAAGTCATTGTCACTATAATAGGCCCTAAGCAGTTAGGTAAAATATGGCGCACCAAGATTCGCCACTTGGGAAGCCCCATAGTAACAGCTGCAGTCACATAGTCTTCTGTCTTGATTTTCATAATTTGAGAGCGGACAATGCGGGCCATAGTTAACCAATAGGCTATACCCAGAGCCAAAAAAATAGATACTAAACCTGGCCCCAATACTACCATAAGTAGAATTACATAGAGTAGAAGAGGAATCCCATACAGGATATCCACTACTGCCATCATGCAACGGTCTACGCTGCCCCCTACAAAACCAGCAATGCCACCATAGAGTGCGCCTATAAAGAAATTGATGAGAGCCGCCACAATACCTATAAGCAAGGATATACGGGCGCCATATAAAACCCTCGTATATAAGTCCCGTCCCAAGCTGTCCGTACCAAACCAATGACTTAGGCTAGGCCCCTGATTGGTAGCTAAGAGGTTTTGATCCGCATAGGAGTATGGCGATAGGAAGGGACCGATAATAGCCCAAGCTAGGACGAGGAAAATAATAAAAAGCCCCAGTAAAGCCAATTTATTCATGGCTAATCGCTGCCAAGCAGAAGGACGAGGCCTAAAGGTCTCTTCTAGGTGCCGATCCTTCTCAGGTAGAGGCAAAAAATCATGCGATTCCATTAGTCTTCCTCCGCTTCTAATTTAACCCGTGGATCAATCAAAGGATAAATCAAATCAATGATGAGATTAAAGACTACAATCAGGGCTGAGAAAAAAATAGTAATCCCCAAGACAACTGTATAATCCCGGTTATAAATGGAAGTTACGAAATAACGTCCTAGACCTGGAATTGCAAAAATGGTTTCTACAACAAAAGACCCAGTCAAGAGAGAAGCCGTCAAGGGACCGATATAAGTGATTACCGGCAAAATGGCATTCCCCAAGGCATGGCGAAAGAGGATGGTTAGGGGGCTTAAGCCTTTAGCGCGGGCGGTTCGAATAAAGTCTTTGCTGTAGGTTTCTACCAACTCAGACCGCATCAAGCGGGCGATAAAAGCCATCGGCTGCGCAGCCATGGTCAAGACAGGAAGAATTACATAGGCAGGTCCCTTCCAAAGAGCTACTGGAAAGATCGGTAGGACAAACCCAAAATAGTAAACCAAGAGAGCTCCGATGATAAAGGTCGGTACTGATATACCTAAGGTAGAAAAGAAGCTTACCCCGTAATCAATCCAAGAATTAGGTTTCCAAGCGGATACGACGCCAAAGAAAATACCTCCAACCAGAGCCACAACCAATGATATGAGCCCTAGTTGAGCAGATACAGGGAAGGATTCACTGATAATATCATTAACAGTCCGGCCTTCATATTGAAACGATGGTCCCAAATCAAAGTGAACAACCCGCTCCAAATAATC
>URPV01000053.1 GCA_900549805.1 uncultured Veillonella sp. | reverse complement strand
GCCCTCTTAACCTATTTTCCTAGGTCCTATGAAGATAGGACTAACATCTATGCCATAGGAGAGGCCCAAGCAGGTATGACCCTAGGTGTTATGGGTCATGTAGTAGGGGTAAGAGAAAAACGACCTCGTCCCCGTCTATCTATTGTGGAAATTACCATTTCCGATGGGACAGGGTCTATGAAGTTTGTCCTCTTTAATCAGGGCTATAAAAAGAACTTTTATAAAAAAGGACAGACCCTCTATGGCTATGGCAAGGTAGAAATGGCCTACGGGTCTAAGCAGATGAATACACCCCAGATGGAAACTATTGCAGAAGGGAGCCAACCAGACCAGGGCATTGTTCCTATCTATCCTTTGACGGAAGGGGTATCCCAGTTTGTAATCCGGTCAGCCATCAAAAATTGGTTTGCCGCCCACCAGGATATGCCGAATATCATTCCTTCTGACTTAGGGCAAGCCCACACCTTAATGCCCCGCTATGAGGCCTTTAAGAATATGCACTTCCCAGCCTCCTCTGCAGCCTATGAGAAGGCTCGTTACCAGTTGGCCTATGAGGAGCTATTTATTATGCAAGCAGGCCTGGCCCTCTTGCGCAATAAGGAACAGAAACACTTGGGCTGTCCTATGGGACCTAACGGATGCTTAGTTGAGGCCTATAAAAAAAGTCTTCCTTTTAGTCTTACAGGGGACCAAGAAAGGGCCTTTAAGGAAATCGCCTTAGATATGGAAGACGAAAAACCTATGCAACGATTGGTACAGGGTGATGTGGGGTCCGGTAAAACTGTGGTGGCTACCCTAGCCCTCCTAAAGGCTATAGAAAATGGCTACCAAGGGGTTCTGATGGCGCCTACGGAAATTTTAGCCCAACAACATGCAGAAGGCATCGAGCCAGCATTGACCAAGTTAGGTCTTACAGTAGCTCTCCTGACAGGGTCAACTAGTAGGAAGGAAAAAGAAGCCATCTATGACCGTTTGGCGTCTGGTGAAATCGATTTGGTTATAGGTACCCATGCCCTTATCCAAGAGGGGGTCTCCTTCAAACGCCTTGGACTGGTGGTAGTAGACGAACAACATCGTTTTGGGGTTGAGCAACGGGCAGCCCTTCAACGAAAAGGAGCTCATCCTCACGTCTTGGTTATGACTGCAACGCCAATTCCTCGGACCATGACCCTTTCGGTATATGGGGACCTGGCTGTTTCCCTCATCAAAGAAATGCCTCCTGGGCGCAAGCCGGTTAAGACCTATCTAGTGGATTCTTCCTACGACCAACGCTTACGGGCCTTCTATGAGAAGGAAATGGGGCAAGGCCACCAAATCTATGTGGTATGCCCCCTAGTTGAAGAGTCTGAAAAATTAGATGCTAAAGCGGCAGAAGACCTCTATGAATCCCTTAAGGAATACTATGCTGGATCCTATCAGGTAGGTCTTGTTCATGGCCGTATGCGACCTAAGGAAAAGGAAGCTATTATGGAGGCCTTCCATGAAGGGACCATTCAGCTACTTGTATCTACAACAGTAATAGAAGTGGGCGTTAATGTTCCTAATGCAACCATTATGACCATTATGGGGGCGGAACGCTTTGGCCTATCCCAGCTGCATCAATTGAGAGGCCGTGTAGGGCGTGGTGACCTCCAGGCCTACTGTATATTAGTCTCCGATGCTAGAACCGATGTGGCCCGAGAACGGCTCCACCTGATGGAGACTACCCAGGATGGCTTTGAATTAGCTGAGCAGGACCTTCTTATCCGAGGGTCTGGTCAACTCTTCGGCCTAGCCCAATCCGGTCTACCTGATTTGCGGGTTGCTAATATCATAAAGGATATAGATATACTGCTAAGGGCCCGTCAGGATGTATTGGATTATGCACGAGATAAGGGGATAGACCACCTAGAGGCGGTTATGAAACCAGAGTTAGAAGCCCGATTTGGAGACCGGTTCCTGCGGATCTTATATAGTTAAACCCGTTGTTTCATAATTATTAGAAATAAGATTACAGATAATGGCAATCCTTCCTTAAAAACACTAATGAAAATTGCTCATGCCTTTGGTAAAAAAATGAAGATTGAATTTGTTTGATTTTTGTACTTGTGCTTATTAATTAAAATATGTATAATAAGAAAAACCTATTAATCATTTGTTGAATGGAGGTGCTGTCAAATGCCATTTATTCACGTAGAACTCGTTGAAGGACGAACAACTGAACAGAAGAAAGAACTCGGTCAAGCTATCACTAAGGCCACATGCGATATCATCGGTGTGCCACAAAGTGCGGTGAACGTAATCTTCACGGATTTAAAAGCAGACAACTTAATGCAAAACGGTAAACTCCGTTCTGAGAAATAAGTAAGTAACTACACCTGATATATCAGGTGTAGTTATTTTGCTATTAGGGCTTTTATTAGAACTACCTATGACTTAATAAGTATTAGGTAGTTCATGACGCAAGATGTGGTCGAGCGTCATACGTGTATATAGTATTAATGTAATTGTTGTTATAGGGTTGCTAAGAGGAGGGCCTATATGAGAGATGATAAATTCGGTATGAGAGGGTTGACCTTTGATGATGTTTTGTTGGTGCCAGCAGCATCTGATATTTTGCCTCATCAAGTAGATTTGAAAACACAATTGACCAAGGATATTTCCTTAAATATTCCTATGATTTCTGCTGGTATGGACACGGTTACAGAGTCCGCTATGGCCATTGCTATGGCTCGGCAAGGGGGCTTAGGTGTTATCCATAAAAATATGTCCATTGAAGAGCAAGCTCATGAAGTAGATAAGGTTAAACGGTCTGAACACGGTGTTATTGTAGATCCTTTCTACTTATCCCCACAAGACCTCTTGGGCAAGGCTGATGAGCTTATGAAACACTACCATATTTCCGGTGTCCCTATTACGGATAATGGTAAGTTGGTGGGGATTATTACCAATCGGGATATGCGTTTTGAAACTGACTTGTCCAAGCCAATTGGTCAATGTATGACCAAGGAAAATTTGGTTACAGCGCCTGTGGGAACTTCTTTGGATGATGCTAAGGCCCTTTTGTCTAAGCATCGCATTGAAAAGTTGCCACTCGTTGATGGGGAGGGCAACCTCAAGGGCTTGATTACCATTAAGGATATTGAAAAGGCTACTAAGTACCCTAATTCCGCTAAGGACACTAGCGGTCGACTCTTGGTTGGTGCTGCTGTAGGTGTTTCCAAGGATCTCTATGACCGTATGGATGCTTTGGTGGCTGCCAAGGCTGATGTTCTCGTAGTGGATACGGCCCATGGTCATTCAGCAGGTGTTTTACGGACCTTAAAGGAAATCAAAGCTAAGTATCCACACCTTCCTGTTATCGCCGGCAATGTAGCAACAGCAGCTGGCACAGAAGCCCTGATCCAAGCAGGGGTAGATGCAGTGAAAGTAGGGATTGGACCTGGCTCTATTTGTACGACCCGAATCATCGCTGGTATTGGGGTTCCACAAATTACAGCTGTCTATGAATCTGCCAAAGTAGCTAGTCGTTATGGTATTCCTGTCATCGCTGATGGGGGTATTAAATACTCTGGTGATATTGCTAAGGCTATCGCAGCAGGGGCATCTTGTGTTATGATGGGGAATATACTAGCTGGTACAGAAGAGTCTCCAGGTGAAACTGTTATCTACCAAGGTCGTAGCTATAAAGTCTACCGTGGTATGGGTTCCTTGGGAGCTATGAAACTCGGTTCTAAAGACCGTTACTTCCAAGCGGAAGCTAAAAAACTGGTTCCAGAAGGTATTGAAGGCCGTGTACCTTATAAAGGCACATTGGCAGATACAATATTCCAAATGGTAGGGGGCCTACGGGCTTCTATGGGCTATTGCGGTTGTCATAACATTCAAGAAATGATTAATGACACGCAATTTGTCCAAATCACGGCGGCGGGCCTCAAAGAGTCCCATCCTCATGATGTAAGTATCACCGTAGAAGCACCTAACTATAGTGGCTGATAAAAGAGGTAATGAAGGTGCGCACAAATCGCATTAGCGTCTTATCCGTTCCTGTGGACGCGATCACCCAAGTTGAGACGGTTGATCGCGTCCAATCATTGCTGCATGAGCCTGGCTTACACATCGTAGTAACGGCCAATGCAGAAATGATTATGCATGCACAGGCAGATAAAGAATTATTTACAATTTTACAAGAAGCTGATTTGGTTATTCCTGATGGGGCTGGTGTCTTATGGGCTGCGGAACAAAAGGGGAACCATTTCCCAGAACGGTGTCCAGGCATTGATGTAGCTAGTGCTTTATTTGCAAAGGCGGCTACAAATCAAACACCCATTTACTGCCTAGGAGCAGCACCAGGCGTGGTCGACAAAGCCATGGCTAATGTACAAGACAAGGTAGGGAAGCTTAACCTAGTAGGGACCCATGATGGCTTCTTCAATGACCGTGAAGAGCAACTGATTATTGAAGACATTAAGTCTACAGGCGCTAAATTAGTCTTTGTTGCCTTAGGTGTGCCTAAACAAGAAAAATGGATTATCAATAAACTCGCTGGCCTAGATGGCGTGGTTGCTATGGGCGTAGGCGGGTCTTTTGACGTCATGGCGGGCAATATTAAGAGGGCCCCTAAATGGATGCAAGAAAACCGCTTGGAATGGTTGTATCGCTTAATCCTTGAACCTAAACGCATTTTGCGCATGATGGCTTTGCCTAAATTCATGATCAAAGTGTTGACGAGTAAGTAGTGTAGAGGTGTGACATGAATAACCATATTCCCAAAGGGCCTATTATTAAAGAAGGCTTTCCTCTCATTGGAGCCATGTTGGTTTTGACCATACTAGCAATCGCTCTTGGCTATTACTATGTAGCGGTCATTCCTTTCGTATTAGCCCTCTTCTTTGCCAATTTCTTCCGTAATCCTAAACGGATTATCCCAGAAGGGGATGACTTAATTCTCTCTCCTGCGGATGGCAAGATTATGGACATTTCCAATGTCTATGAGGATACCTTCCTCCATAAAGAATGTAAAAAAGTAACCATCTTCCTGTCTGTATTTGATGTCCATGCTAACCGGGCACCTATTGATGGAAAGATTACCTTCCGCCAATATACCTGCGGTGGTTTCTTGCCTGCCTTTAAAGATGAGGTGGGATTTGAAAACGAACGCCATACCATCTGTATTGAAAATGAACGGACCTCTGTTGTGGTGACTCAAATTGCTGGCCTCCTGGCTCGTCGAATTGTATCTTGGACTGACCTAGATAGCGTCCTTGAACGAGGCCAATTATATGGTATGATTAAATTTGGATCTTGTACTGAAATTTACATGGATCCGAATGTAGAAATCTTCGTAGAAAAGGGTCAACATGTGACAGCAGGAGATGTTGTCATTGGGAGGTTACCAAATGAATAAGTCTATTTTTCCAAATGCCTTAACCGCAGCTAACTTGGCTTTTGGTGTCATCGGTATTACCTTTGCCGCTAAGGGACTAGCAACCTATGCAGCTATTTGTGTCATCCTATCTTTGGTGGCTGACGGTCTAGATGGCCGCGTAGCTCGTGCCTTAGGTGTATCTGGTCCTATGGGGCGGGAATTAGATTCTTTGTCAGACGTAGTCGGTTTTGGTGTAGCTCCTGCCTTCATGCTCTTTGCCAAGGAATTAGGCGACTTGTCTTGGCTCGGTTATGTGCCACTCATCCTTTTCTCTTGCTTGGGTGCAGGGCGTCTGGCTCGGTTTAATATTAAGACAGAAGAAGTACACGGCTACTTCCAAGGACTTCCTATTCCTGCAGCAGGTTGCTTTGCAGCGACCTATGTCTTGTCGGGTGTTATGGTGCCACAATGGCTCCTCATGATATTGATGATCATCGTGGGCTTCCTCATGGTATCCAATGTTAAGTACCCTGATTTTAAAGGCTCTTCTGCCATTCGCATCCATAAATGGGTTGTCGCTCTTGTGCTTATCTTAGCCATTATTGGTGCCGTTCTTAATTGGCATGCTATCCCTGTTCTTATTTTTGCAGCTTATATCTTGTTTGGTATCTTGAATTCTGCAGTCAATGCTTTTAAAACCTTGTAATCGGAGTTATCCTCAATGAATCATTACCTGGATTTAATCCTGATTCCAGTACAAATAATTATCGTTATTTATACGATTTATTACATTGTATTAGCGGCCTTTGGCATGTGGCGCCGCAAGGAAAAAAAGAATTATACCCCTAAGAACACCTTTGCTGTTATCATTTGTGCTCATAATGAGGAAGCGGTAGTCGGGCAACTGATTAAGAACCTTCATGACTTGGACTACCCGGATGATATGTATGACATTTTTGTCGTAGCTGATAATTGCACGGATTCAACAGCACAAGTGGCAGAAGCCGCTGGTGCACACGTATATGTGCGGGAAAATAAGGTAGAGGTAGGTAAGGGCTATGCCATGGGGTGGATGTTCGACCGCGTGGAAGCTATGGACCGCAAGTATGATGCCTATATCATCTTTGATGCAGATAACTTAGTTCACCCTCAATTCCTCCGTGAAATGAATCATCATTTGGAAAAAGGGGAGTCCGTTATTCAAGGTTATCTCAATGCCAAAAACCCAACCGATTCTTGGGTGGCAGGTACTTTTTCCATCATGTTCTGGACGGTTAACCATATGTGGCACTTGGCCAAGTACAATGTGGGACTCTCTACAGCCTTGGGCGGCACGGGCATGTGTATCCGTACAGATATCATTCGTAAGTATGGCTGGGACTGTAACTCACTCACAGAGGATATGGAGTTCTCTATGAAATTATTGAGCCATGGTGTCCGTACCTGCTGGGCCCATGATGCCATCATTTACGATGAAAAGGTAACCGGTTTTATGGCCTCTTGTCGCCAACGTCTTCGCTGGGCGCAAGGTCAGTTCGATACAGCTGGTCGCTATATACCAATACTCTTTGCAGTGGGAATTAAGAAGGGGTCCATTAGAATCTTGGATGGGATTATTCAAGTGTCCCAACCTTACTTCCTCCTCTTAACCACCATTTACATGATCATTTCCACCATCAACTCGGAATTGATCAACTATTGGGGGCCAGAACACGAGCTCTATACCAATATCCTCTTCCAAGTCATCCCTGTAGGGGCGTGGCAAATTATATGGTTCTTGCAATACGCTTTTCCATTGGTAGTCTTGCTACAAATCAAGGTACCACCTAAGTGTTGGTTCTATTATTTAATCTATCCAATCTTTGTGTATTCCTGGATTCCAGTCAATATTTTGGGCTTTATCCGCCGTCATGATAAACGCTGGTCCCACACAGCTCATACACGGGCTGTGGCCATGGGTGAAGTAAAATTGACCCGTATGGGGGATATGCACCATAAATGAGTTACAAGCACTGCCTGTCTTGGGTAGTGCTTTTTTATAGGAGACAACATATGCATATTTTATTATCTAATGACGATGGTATTATGGCCCCTGGTCTACGAGAATTGGCTTATCATCTAGCGAAAGATCATCGCATTACCGTGGTAGCCCCTATGCGAGAGCAGAGCGGCAAGGCCCATGCTATTACTACAGATCGGGCCATTGAATGGAAGGTCTACCCAGCTGAAGAAAATATCGAATGGCATGCTATTGATGGAACGCCTTCAGACTGCGTTAAGTGGGCCCTTAGCCACTACCTTAAGGGAGATAAGCCAGAACTTTGTATTTCTGGTATCAATAATGGCCTTAATGTAGGGTCTGATGCCCTTTATTCTGGCACCGTAGCAGCCGCAATGGAAGCTCTTTTCTTTGGGGTTCCAGGCCTAGCCTTATCAGCAACAAGCTATAAGCGGGGCTATGGTAAGGAGCTCTATCCAGTGGTGGACCATCTAATAGCCTCCTACTATGGGCTTAATCCATCTGTAAAAGCCTCACCTAGAGACCTAGTCCTTAATGTCAATTTCCCTGCAGAGGGTCCCTATACTTGTGATAAGTTGCGGCAATTAGCCCAAGGGACTCAGCACTACCGAGACGCTGTAGAGTTTGAAATGATACGGAGGGGGAAGAAGTACTTTTGGATTGGCGGCAAGAAGGGCCACGATAGGGAGGCCGTCCCTACTGATGTAGATCAAGTTCTTGAAGGCTTCATTACAGTGGTCCCTCTGACTTGGAAACAGGAATATAAGGATTTCCACCTCTAAGCTTTCATAAATTCCTTGTCTGGCTTGAATTACTTGCTTCTATAGGCTATGATTATATACATAGTCCTATATGCCGGAGTGGCGGAATGGCAGACGCTCTAGACTCAGAATCTAGTGATGGTTATCATCGTGTGGGTTCGACTCCCATCTTCGGCACCAGATTAAATCCCCGGTTCTATAACTGGGGATTTTTTATAATCTGTAATAAGGGATCTGCTGCGCGCTCCGCGCCTTTCGGGCGATTACGGTGCGCTGCAAAGTGCC
>URPV01000052.1 GCA_900549805.1 uncultured Veillonella sp. | reverse complement strand
ATATGGTCTGGATGGCAATCAACTAGCTCACTCGGAACTTGTGGCTTAAAGGGAGCAAAACGCAAGTGGTCAAAGCCCTCCAAATCGCAGAGAGTGAAATACATCTGACAATCTAGGTGCCCATCCACATAATAGAGGTCCTTCTCTTCTAACTGTAAGGTATCTAGGACAATAGCTAGTAAGTCACTAGCACCTTGCCCAGATACCTCCAAACGAACCGCATCTCCCCTTCGCCGTTGACGAAGGGATTCTTCTACCTCCGTTAAGAGATTAGTAGTATCCTCCTCATCGCTTTCCAGATCCGCATCGCGGGTTACTCGGAAGGTAGCTCGATCTAAAAGATCATAGCCTACAAAGAAATGGTCCGCATAGGCATTAATTAGGTCTTCTAAGTAGACAAAGCGGCGATCTTCCCCGTCTCGTTTAGGCAGTTCTATGATGCGGGGTAAAACGGATGGAATTGGTATGATTGCAATCCGCTCCGCTTCATTCACGTTCTCACACGTATGACGTATGGAGACAATGGTATTAATAGTACGGTTGGCTAAGAAAGGAAAAGGGTGACCAGAATCAACAGCTAGAGGCGTAACCACTGGAAATACGGTCGTTTCAAAATACCCTTTAAGCCAATTCGAATCCTTATCATCTAGCGTCCCTATATCCACAAATCGAAGGCCTTCCATTTGGCATTTAGCCAACACCTTAGCTAAGTATTCATATTGGTTGGCTACGAGGCGCTTAACAGATTCATCGATGGCCTTGAGTTGGGCCTTGGCATCCATATGTGCCGCATCATACTTGGTGACACCGTTAAGTACTTGATGACGGAGGCCCGCCACACGAATCATAAAAAATTCGTCTAGATTAGATGCCGCAATAGCAATAAATCGCAACTGTTCTAAGAGTGGATTCGTTGGATCGATAGCTTCGGACAGAACCCGTTGGTTAAACTTGAGCCAAGATAGTTCTCGGTTAAAATAATATTTAGGTTTTTTAAACATCTTACCAAGCCCCCCCTTCTTCCAATCGAATTGGTAGGCCAAAAACATTAGCAAAGAACACAGCATCACGTTCAAAGGTCCATCGTTCCAGGGATATATCCTCCTGTGTATAAGCCTTAACTAACAGTTGATCTGGATCCTTAGTGATAGTAATACGTTCAACCTTTTGGTTGCCTCCTGCATCCAAAGCACAAGATACGCGAATAATAGCAACCAGTTTGAGAACAGCAATCTTTTGGTATTCCGTAAGACGCTGGTAGTAGTTATCATCATCAGACGGAGTCCCCTTATAGTGGTAATAGACCACATTGGCTACGACTTCTTTTTCCTCTTCCGATAAGCCGAAGATATCGGATCCCATGACAATATGATAAGCATGTTCCCCGTGATTACGGAGGTTGACGTACTTCCCTACAGAGCATAAAAGAGCCGCAATACGCCCCAAATAACCCCACCGTTCTGGCACCCCTTGATCCTTAAGGGCCTCCGAAAATTGCATGGAGAAACGTTCTACCTCCCTGTCATGAACCGTATCTGTATGATAGCGCTTGGCGATAGACCGGGCAATCTGAACATTTTGTTCCCGCAAGAGATGGGTATAAGGTGCGTTTTCCTTAGTAGCTCCATAGAACATAGAAATCCCTTGTGCAAAGGAAATGCCTGATACCAAAACATGACTTGGTTTAATCATATGGATGATTTCCGCATAAAGAATCATGGTTGCCATAATAATATGAGCTCTAAATTCAGGGATTTTATAGCGATTAGCTAAGGTAGATATGGATGTAGCTTCAAACGTATTTACAAAATCCGCTACCTCTTGAGCCGGAATAGAAACAGCCCCCTCCTGTGGCCCATCTTGACCTAGACAGGAAGCCATAAATCGGGCTTCGTCACCAGCAAATACAATGTTTTCTAGGTTAAAAGCCAAGAGTTCCTCCTTAAGTGAGCTTAAGACCCGTCTCAAGTATTGGGCTACCGCTTTAGGAAAAGAAGCAGATGCCTGTTGATAACGATTAAAGGATTCGATAACCCGCAAAGACCCAGAGTGGATATTGTGTTGCAAGAGGACCTTGGACCCCTTCCAAACCGTGATGCCCACCCCGCCTGAGGTAATATCCACAAACATAAGTGGCTGGCCGGACTTGTGAAGAGGATTTTTTTGCATGTGGTAGTAAAGGGCAAAATACTTATAGTAGACTTCTTTAGGCATGTCGATAACCTCGACCCTAAAGCCCGTATGGATAAAGATTTGTTCCAAGATAATGCGGCGGTTCTTGGCTTCTCGTATTACAGTCGTCCCATAGAGCTTGGCCTCCGTCACTCCATAATCGGCCATAAGCTGCTTGTAGCCCTTGAGGACCTTACAGATTTCCTCTATGGTCTCAAAGGATAACCGTTGCGTCTGAAAGAGTTCTTCCCCAAAGGTAACCGCGCGACTAACATAGTCCACCACTCGCATAGACTCGAGCGACTCATATTCAATGATAGTCATACTCATGCTAGTCGAACCTACATGGAGCATGGCATAGCGTCTAATAGGTGTTTGTGTCATAGTTCCTCCTAGTGGATGTGACGCCAAGAAAACAAGAGATTTCTCTTACATTCCTTCTTAAATGACTTAGATAACTTTTCGATGGCCGCTTGGGCTGGCATAGTATTGGTACCAGCTTTTACATAGACCTGTAAAACCAAGTCCTTATCCTTAATTTTCGAGGATAGGTCTTCTACTAGTTCCTCGTGGGTAATATCTAAGCCTTCTCCCAGAGATAGAATAAGGGATAAACGCTGCATGAGGCTCTTGTCCTCACTTGACAGCAACTTGGCATAGGAAAAATTACGGTAGTTTTTGGTGGCAATGCCATGGGAATTCATAATCATTAGGGCCACCATAGCCTGCTCCTTATGGCTAAGCCCATAGATATTGGAATTCACAAAGAGATAACCCCCATGCTTAGCATGACTATAATAGTTAATCCGCTTACCCGCATCATGGAGGAGGGCTGCTAGCCCTAAGAGTTTCTTACTCCATTCTGGTAGGTCCAAGGCCTTCTTCCATAGGTCGAAGAGACGAATCGCTATAGCCCTCACATAGAGAGCGTGCTTACGCTCTGCTACCCCCAAGCGGAGGAAGATATTGTCCGCTGAGTAGGCTAGGATATCGTCCATAATAGGACTCTTCCCATAGGCGTGACCATAATAGTCATAAAAGAGGCCTTCCCGAAGGCCTGATCCACCTACCAATAAGCATTTGGCCTTAGAAAAGCGCATGAGGCTTTCAATAATGACCGTACCCGCCACGATAATATCCGCTCGGTCTGTAGAGAGGCCGGGAATTTTCCGACGTTGATTGACAGTCTTGGACCGGACCATATGAAAAAGCTCCTTAAGCCGATCCCGCGATAGAGGGTAATTATGAACCTTATCAATAGGGTAATTGTGGGCTCGTTGGTCCATCTTAGCTAAATTACGAGCCGTTCCTCCTATGCCTACAAGAGGCAGGCGAACATCTTTAAGCCAAGGATAATCTTCTACAATAGTCTCTATATGAGCCATCATGCGAGATAGAATCTTTGCATCTACCACCCCATCTGTTGGAAAGCGGCCACTAAGAGTTACCGCTCCTACAGGAAGGCTAACCGATTGAACCAGTTGCCGGTTTCTAACAAGAGAAACCTCTGTAGAGGCACCACCTAGGTCAAAGGATACAAAATCCGATAGACTTAAGGTATTAATAATCCCCAAGAAGCCCAAGCGGGCCTCCTCTTGGCCAGATATACAGTGGAGGACAAAGCCCGTTTCCTTTTCGACACGATTGATGAATTCCTTCTGGTTATGGGCCAAGCGAACAGCAGCCGTAGCCACTGCATAGACAGAGTCTACCTCCATGACATCTGCCATATGGGCAAAGCCCTGCAAGGCTTTGATAGCTCGATCCATGGCGGCTTGAGTTAATTTCTGATGCTCCCACATACCCTGGCTAAGGCGGATGGTTTCCTTTTCTTGGTAAATCATCTGGTGGCTTCCATCATCGTTGTTATCAATGACGATAAAGCGGACAGAGTTAGACCCCAAATCGATAAAGGCAATACGTTTCATGAACTATTCTCCTGGCCTAAGGCCGACACACAACAGTCTATATAACCTACTTAATAGCGAATACCTTCTTCCCATTCTCTAGGGTTTTGGCTGCAAATTCATCTAAATCCATCCCCTTGAGGCGGGCGATTTCCATCGCTACAAATTGGACCTTAGACGGGTCATTACGCTTGCCCCTAAATGGAGGTGGGGTCAAATAAGGAGAATCCGTTTCGATAAGGATCCGGTCCATAGGTACTTGCTTAGCGACTTCTTTTAGGGCATGGGAATTCTTAAAAGCTACTGGGCCCGCAAAAGATATGTAATAGCCGAGGTTAATAGCTTGTCGGGCCATTTCCCAAGACCCGGAGTAGCAGTGGAATACCCCCCACACCTTATCCTTGTAGTCCCGAAGGATGTCCATGGTATCCCCATGGGCATCCCGGTCATGGATGAGGATGGGAAGCTTTACTTCCTGGGCCAAATCCATTTGTCGCCGAAAAGCCCTCTTTTGTATATCTCGGTCCGGCTGGTCCCAATAGTAGTCCAAGCCGATTTCACCAACAGCCCGCACCTTATCATGGTGAAGGGCCATGTCCTTATAGTAGTTCAAATCATCTTCTGTCATATGAGCCACTTCACAAGGGTGAACCCCCACAGCAGCATATATATTGTCATAGCTCTCAGCTAGGGCGATACCAGACTGACAAGTTTCCCTATCCACGGAAGGGATGACGATATACTCCAAGCCCGCATCAAAGCAAGCCTGAATCATAGCTTCACGATCATTGTTATATTGCTCATCATTAAGATGAGCATGAGTATCAAATAAACGCATCTTATATCCTATCTTACATATGCCAAAAGCAACCAAGGACTAGCCTTGATTGCTTTTGTCTATTTCTACTGTTAACCGATAGTAGCCCCTGGTTTAGAGTCTGCCACATTAGTTACTTCTAAATTATGGTCAATATCCGCAGCAGACAAAATCATCCCTGCTGACTCAATGCCCATGATCTTACGAGGTTTAAGGTTTGCCAAGTAGATTACCTTTTTACCGATCAAGTCTTCTGGCGCATAGAACTGAGAAATACCAGATACAACGGTACGAGTTTCTAAGCCTATATCTAAGGTAAAGAGAAGAAGTTTCTTGGATTTTGGCACCTTTTCACAGGTCAAAACCTTAGCAACCCGCATATCCAATTTTTCGAAGTCATCAAAGGAAATTTCCTCTTTTAAAGGTTCAAAAGCTTCGCTAGTCCCTTCCCCTGCAGCCTCTCTTGAAGCCTCATTCTCCTTACGTGTCGATGCCACTTTAGCCTCCGCAACGTCTACCATTTCTGGCATTTCAAAGCGAGGATAAATGGGGTCTCCCTTTACAACCTTAGTGCCATTAGGAATTTGCCCCCATACCTTGGCATCTGCTAATGTCACTTGATCAAATCCTGACAAGCCCAATTGTTCCCAAATCTTAGGGGCACCCTTAGTCAAAATTGGGCTTACTAAAATAGCGATAATACGAAGGGATTCAGCCAAATGATACATAACCGCTTGTAAACGTTTTTGGTCTGCTGTATCTTCAGACTTGGCCAAGGCCCAAGGCATAGTTTCATCAATGTACTTATTAGTACGAGAAATGAATGTCCACACAGTGCGAATGGCCTTATTGAGTTCCATAGCCTCCATGTGTTCTTCAAACTCTTTCGCCGTGGCTACAGCCATAGAGGACAAGTCCTTATCCAAACCATCTAGGTCGCCCACATTGGTCAACAGGCCATCGTGGTACTTATTGACCATAGCTACTGTTCGGTTGAGGAGGTTACCTAAATCATTAGCTAAATCGGTATTTACTTTTTGCACAAAGCCAGGCAGTGTGAAGTTGCCATCCTTGCCCAATTGAATTTCAGAAAGCAAGAAGTAGCGAAGGGCATCGGACCCATAGGTTTCGATAAGAGGCACTGGGTCAATAACATTCCCAAGGGATTTAGACATCTTAGTACCATCGACAATCATCCAACCATGACCAAAAACTTTTTTAGGCAATGGTAAGTCCAAACTCATAAGCATAATTGGCCAGATAATAGTGTGGAAACGAACAATTTCCTTGCCCACCAAGTGAAGGTCTGCGGGCCAGTACTTCTTATAAAGTTCTCCCTTATGCTCTCCTGGTTCCAAGGCAGAGATGTAGTTAACTAATGCATCGAACCATACATAAACTACGTGTTTTGGGTCGAAAGGCACCTTTATACTCCAATCGAAGGAATTCCGGGATACAGCCAAATCTTCCAAGCCCTGCTTCACAAACTGAATCATTTCATTACAGCGGGATTCCGGTTGAATGAAATCAGGGTTTTCATCGATGAATTTGAGCCATTGATCAGCGTACTTATTCATTTTAAAGAAGTAAGATTCTTCTTTAACCTTCTCTACCGGACGGCCGCAATCTGGACAAGTATGGTCAGGTCCTAAATTGAGTTCAGTCCAGAAAGATTCACATGGGGTACAGTACCAACCTTCGTATTCGGCCTTATAAATATCACCTTTATCATAGGCCTTTTGGAAAAGTTCTTGCACGACCTTTTCATGGCGTTTATCCGTAGTACGGATAAAATCGTCATTGGAAATATCCAAATGCTTCCACAAGTCTTTAAAACCGTTGACAATACGAGTCACATATTCGTAAGGAGTAATGCCCTCTTTTTCAGCAGCTCGTTGGATTTTTTGTCCATGTTCATCAGAACCGGTCAAGAAGCGAACATCATAGCCCGCCAAGCGTTTAAAACGAGCGATGGTATCCGCTACAGATGTGCAGTAGGTATGACCAATATGCAATTTAGCACTTGGATAGTAAATAGGTGTTGTAATATAGAATGTCTTTTTTTCTGCCATAATTTCCTCCTTTAGGTACTAGCCAAATGAAAACTAGCCCTGTTCTACAGCATTATATACCTCACGACGCGATACGCCTCGCTCCTTAGCAACCTTACGGATGGCCTCTTTTTTTGGAAACCCCTGATCTACTAAGGTCGCTACCGCCTCCTCATAGGAAGGTAGTACCTGCGGTTGATCTGAATCTCCTTGAGGAGCTTGATCCGCCCCTCCTAGGAGAATGACAAACTCCCCCTTATAGGTAATGTCATCAATATGATCAATAAGGTCCTTAAGGTCACCTCGGGTAAATTCTTCAAACTTCTTGGTGAGTTCCCGTGCCAATGTAACGGGCCGGTCACCCAAGACCTGATACATATCCTCTAGGACCTCTTGTAAGCGATGGGGCGCTTCATACAAGAGGATGGTCCCCTCCTGTTTCTTTAAAGACTCTAAGCAGGCTATTCGATGTTTACCTCGTTTAGGCAAGAAACCAATAAAGGAAAACCGCTTAGTATCCATACCCGATGCGATGAGGGCTGTTAAGCCTGCATTCGCCCCAGGCAGAGGCACGATAGGAAGGTCTGCCTCAATAGCTAGAGTCACTAAATCCGCACCAGGATCTGAAATAGCCGGCATACCCGCATCAGAGCACTGTGCTATAGTCTTACCAGCCAATAATTGATCTATTAGTTCAGGCCCCACCCTATCCTTATTGTGTTCATGGTAGGAGATAAGGGGCTTTTTAATACCAAAATGCTTGAGCAGTTGTCCCGTATGCCTAGTATCTTCTGCTGCTACTAGGTCTACCTCAGACAGGACCCGTACAGCCCGGTAGGTCATATCTTCCAAGTTACCGATGGGTGTCGGCACTAAGTAAAGAATTCCCATTTGCTTGTCCATACCAGCCTGCCACCTCCTCTGTGTAAACACCTGGTTCTTTATAAATAAACAAAGGATCTTCTACAACAAGTCCCTCCTTAGCCCCCAATTGCCCCTCTAAGAGAACGAGTTTAGCCTGGCCTCTAGGATACGAGTGGACCAAGCGCATCCGTTTAGGGGCAAAACCATAGCGGCTCATAGTTCCTAAGGCATGAGGAAACCGGGAAGCCAGATAGATCATCCACAGTTTTCCACCATACTTGACTAGCCGCTTGGCAGCGGCTAGCACCATATCCAAGGAGGTTTCTCCATCATGAAGGGCCAGACTACGATCATGAGAAGCTGGTTTCTTGCCAGCCTGACTATCATAATAAGGAGGATTAACTAAAACCCCTACAAAAGGTTGGGCCCCCAAATGTAAGAAACCCTCTTTAGAGGAAGGGCCTAAGTAACCTAATCGGTAATCGCCTTCTATAATTTGAATAGATTCTTCTAGCCCATTATAGGCTACACTCTGTTGCGCTAGGCTTGCCATAACAGGGTTAATTTCTATTCCTGTCACATGACTCGCTCCTAAAGCGGTGGCCAACAGGGGTAAGATGCCAGTCCCTGTTCCTAAGTCTAAATAGGAAGCCCCTTTCTTATAGGAGGCAAAGTGCGCCAAGAGAACCGCATCGATAGAAAACTTAAATTGATCTGATCGCTGGTATATTTT
>URPV01000051.1 GCA_900549805.1 uncultured Veillonella sp. | reverse complement strand
TTGATTGAATAGGTAAAGGAATGTAATAAATCTGTTAATGTCCATACATATATGGCATTAAATAAATTTAATTATAATTAAAATTTATCCTAAGAAGGATGAATGGGTAGTCAGCAAGCAGGGACCTTGCAGTAAAGGAGCAGGCATGCTAGAAAAAATCACATCCAAAGTGGAAGAAAAGGCTATGGTACAATTTCTTTCAAAATTTGATGCTCATCCTTTTAAATTGATTTTTAAAGGTACTGAATACCTTATTGGGGAGGGTGAACCGACCTTTACGGTTGAATTTACCAAGGCTATTCCTGTATCCAAATTGATGGAATCCACATCCATCGCCTTGGGTGAGGCCTATATGAATGGGGACCTTCTCATTCATGGTGACCTCTACCATGCCTTATCCATGTTCATGGGGCAAATGGAGAAATTCTCGACTACTAGTTCTGTGTGGAATAAACTGGTCTCTAATCCCTTAACCAAGAAAAATCAACAAGAAGAAATTCAAGCCCACTACGACATTGGTAATGATTTTTATCAACTGTGGTTGGATGATACCATGAGTTATTCTTGTGGCTACTTCTCCTCTAACCGGGATACCCTCTATCATGCGCAAGTTAATAAGGTAGATCGGATTTTGGATAAACTCTACCTCAAGGAAGGGATGACCCTTCTTGATATTGGTTGTGGATGGGGCTTTCTCCTAATCGAAGCAGCTCGTAAATACGGAGTAAAAGGTCTTGGCATCACCTTATCCCAAGAACAGCATGATAAATTCCAAGCTCGTATTAAGGAATTCCACTTAGAAGATAAGCTTGAAGTTAAACTTATGGATTATCGTGACCTACCAGCTACAGGGCGCACCTTTGACCGGGTCGTTTCCGTTGGTATGGCGGAACACGTAGGCCGGGACAACTACAAGCTGTACATTGATTCTATTAATGCAGTCCTCAAGCCAGGCGGGCTTATGCTACTCCACTATATCTCTGGATTGCAAGAAAAACCAGGAGATGCGTGGATGTCTAAGTACATCTTCCCAGGTGGTATGCTTCCATCACTTCGTGAAATGATTTCTCTTATGACGGATGATGGCATCCACATTCAGGATGTGGAAAATCTCCGTATGCACTACTGCTATACCCTCCTGGAATGGGCTAAGAACTTCCATGCTCAAATGCCTAAAATCAAGACTATGTTCGATGATCGATTTATCCGTATGTGGGATCTCTATCTTAATGCTTGTGCGGCGGCCTTTGAAAACGCAGAAATGGACCTTCACCAAATTTTAGGTGTAAAGGGTGCTAATAACGAAATCCCTATTACACGATGGTATTAATCAGGTCATTCAGACTGCTTATGACAATCTTTTCTATGCTTTCCTGTATCTTTCCTGTACATTGAAAGACGGTATTTGAAAAAGCTCCGACCTCATGGTTGGAGCTTTTTCTACAAATCGTGTTGCACTGTTTAATAGGGTGTAGTACAATTGCCTTGTAAGTGATTTTTATTTTTTTTGTGTAGAGTGGGACGAAAAATGCCACATGGGACAATCAAATGATTACACTACGCATGACCTGCTAGAAGTCTACCGGCGGATTGCACCAGAATTAGTGAATATAGTAGAGGAACGATATGCCATTCTAAGTCATATTGCTCATGCTCAACCAGTGGGACGACGGTCTCTAGCCCAACTCTGTAATTTATCAGAACGGGTTGTTAGAAGTCATGTGGAACTCATGAAAGATAATGGCTTGGTTGATCTGACTGGCCAGGGCGTCACCCTGACACAAGATGGCCAACAATGGTTACCAAAGATTTCCAAGACTCTGTATGAACTTAACCGTCTCAATGAACTGGAAGAAGCTATCCGAAAGGAGCTGGACCTAGATGGGGTGGTTATCGCTTCCACAGGTGAGACCAAGGCTGTTCTAAAGCAATTGGGCTTTGCCGCTTCATCAGCTATTGAATCCGTTTTGGAACCAGGTCAAATAGTAGCCGTATCTGGTGGATCCACTATGGCTGCCGTAGCGGAACAGTTAGGGGCTAAGCACCTAGAAACTACCGTAGTCCCCGCAAGGGGCGGTGTTGGTGAGCGGGTAGAGTTTCAGGCGAATGTAATCGCTTCGGTTATAGCCAATCGCTTAGATGGAACTTATAAGATGCTCCACCTACCGGATGGCCTATCACCGGCCTCTATTAACATGTTGGTTACAAGAGAACCACAAATTAAAGAGGTTAACGAACTGATCCACCGAGCGGATGTCCTTCTTTTTGGTATAGGTCAGGCTCTTCATATGGCTGACCAGCGGCATACGGAATTAGCCATAAGGCGGACTTTGGAAGAGAAGGGGGCCGTAGGTGAGGCCTTAGGCCAATATTGTAATCAGGATGGGACAATCCTCTATTCGGTTAATAATGTGGGTCTCACCTTAGATCAATTGGATCAGGTTCCTTACGTATTTGCAGTGGCTGGAGGTCGTCAAAAGGCAGCTGCTATCATCGGTGTTATGCGGGCTGTCCACAAGGGAACGCTTATTATCGATGAAGGGGCTGCTGAAGGAATTAGCCAAATTCTGGGCCAGGAAATTATAAGTCAAGAACTTCCTTAGGCACAGGAATATATAAGTTTTTTAGAATCCCTTGGGATTCATATATATAAGTCATTTCCAAGATTTTAGGAGGACACAAGAATGGCAACAGTTAAAGTGGGTATCAACGGTTTTGGTCGTATTGGTAAATGCGTTTTGCGCGCTGCTTTGGGCAACCCTAATGTAGAAGTAGTAGCTGTTAACTCGACATCTGATAACGAAGGGACAGCCCTTCTTTTGAAGTACGATTCTGTTCATGGCACCATCAAAAATGAGGTGGAAGCTACTGAGGCTGGCATCAAGGTAGACGGCAAGGAAATTCCTGTTATGCACGAACGGGATGCATCCAAGTTAGAATGGGCTAAATACGGTGTTGAAATCGTATTGGAATGCACTGGTAAGTTCCGTGATGCTACGGAAGCAGGTGTTCATATGAACCAGTCCACCGTTAAAAAAGTTATCATCTCCGCGCCTGGTAAAAATGAAGATTTGACTATGGTTATGGGCGTCAATGAAGATATGTATGATCCAGTTAAGCATAATATCGTATCTAATGCATCCTGTACAACTAACTGCTTGGCACCATTTGCTAAGGTTTTAAATGACTCCTTCGGCATCAAACGGGGGATGATGACAACCATTCATTCTTATACAAATGACCAAAAAATTCTCGATGCTAAGCACAAAGATCCTCGCCGTGCTCGTGCTGCTGCTATGTCCATCATCCCAACAACTACGGGTGCAGCTAAGGCTGTAGGCCTTGTTATTCCTTCCTTGAAAGGCAAACTTAACGGCTTTGCTCTTCGCGTGCCAACACCTGATGTGTCTGCTACTGACTTGGTATGCGAATTGGAAAAACCAGCTACTAAGGAAGAAATTAATGCTGCCTTCCGTGAAGCTGCCAATGGGTCTATGAAGGGCATCTTGGGTGTATCCGACTTGCCATTGGTATCCATGGACTTCCGCGGTGATTCCCGCTCTTCTATCGTCGATGCAGATCTTACTATGGTGATGGATGACAACCTCGTAAAGGTAGTAGGTTGGTATGACAACGAATGGGGCTACTCTGAACGCATGGTAGACATGGCTGTATTCATGGCCTCTAAAGGTTTATAATTCACAGAAATAAGTAACTAGGGCCAGATTCTGGTCCTAGTTCTTCTTGATAAAGGAGCTTATGATGAAACTTTCACTTGAGTCTATGGACGTAGCAAATAAAAAGGTCTTTGTACGGGTGGACTTTAACGTCCCTATGAAAGATGGTCAAATAACCAATGATAAACGGATTCGAGCGGCTATCCCAACTATCACGTATTTGTTGGAAAAAGGTGCTAAGATCATCTTGGCATCCCATATGGGACGACCAAAAGGGGAGGTGAAAGCGGAACTTTCCTTGGCTCCTGTGGCAGAACGCTTGAGCCAACTCTTGGGTAAACCGGTAGCCTTTGTAGCGGAATCGATTGGTCCTGAGGTAGAAGCAGCAGTGAATGGCCTCCAAGTAGGACAAGTCCTTCTCTTGGAAAACCTTCGTTTCCACATCGGTGAGGAGAAAAATGATCCTGAATTTGCCAAAGCCTTAGCATCCTTAGCTGATTTGGCTATTAATGATGCTTTTGGTGTATCTCACCGAGCAGCAGCTTCTGTAGATGCTATTGCTAGCTACACTCAATTGGGGGCAGGCCTTCTTCTTAAGAAGGAAATTGATGCCCTTAGTAAGGTGGTCAATCATGCGGAAAAACCTATGGCGGCCATTATTGGTGGAGCTAAGGTGTCCGATAAGATTTCCGTTATCTCCAACCTTCTTCCTAAGTTAGATGTCCTCATTATAGGCGGTGGCATGGCTAATACCTTCATGGCGGCACAAGGCTATTCCGTAGGAAAATCCCTTCTAGAAGAAGATCGTATCCAAACGGCTAAGGACCTCTTGAGCCAAGCTAAGGAGGAAGGTAAACGCCTCTTAACGCCTGTAGATGTGGTTGTAGCAGCGGCTTTTGCCGATGATGCAGACCATAAGGTAGTGGGCTTAGATGCCATTCCTGATGACTGGATGGTCCTTGATATTGGTCCTAAGACACAAGCTTTGTATGCAGAGGCCTTAAAGGACATGAAGACTATCGTATGGAACGGCCCTATGGGTGTATTTGAAATGGAACATTTCGCCAAGGGGACCAATGCAGTAGCCAAGGCGGTAGCAGAAGCTTCTGCCTATACACTAGTTGGTGGTGGTGACTCCGTTGCAGCTATCGAAAAATCTGGTCTAGCAGATAAGGTGTCCCACATTTCTACAGGTGGTGGTGCTTCTCTTGAATTCTTGGAAGGCAAGACCCTCCCTGGCATTGCATCCTTGACTGAGGTATAAGATGAGAAAGACGATTATCGCTGGTAATTGGAAGATGAATAAGGGCACAAAGTCTGAGGCTAAGGCCCTTTTAGAAGATATTAAAAGTGGTTTGCCAGAACTTGGTGAGCTTGAAGTTGTTATTTGTCCACCATTTACCGTCTTAGGTGGGGCTCAAGAGCTGTTAAGAAAAGCCCCTATTAAGTTGGGTGCACAGACTATGGAATATAGGAATTCTGGTGCATATACTGGTGAGATTTCTCCTACCATGCTCCAAGACTTAGGTATGGACTATGTCATTTTAGGCCATTCGGAGCGGAGAGACTATTATGGTGAAAGTGACCAAGCGGTCAATGAGAAAATCAAGGCTGCCATTACACACGGTTTGACGCCAATCCTCTGTGTCGGTGAGTCTCTTGATATCCGTCAATCAGGTCAGGCAATTCAATATATCAATGGCCAATTGATGGCGGCCCTCAAAGATATACCAGGCCAATCCCTACCTGGTATCGTGATAGCCTATGAACCAATTTGGGCTATTGGAACGGGGCAGACGGCAACGTCCGCCCAAGCGGAAGAGGTTTGTCAGGCAATTCGGAATGAACTAGAAACCCTTTACACTAAAGACTTAGCCCAAGAGGTTTCCATCCTCTATGGGGGGTCTGTAAAGGGAGAAAATGCCTACGAACTCATGCATCAAGCTAATATTGATGGCGCCCTCGTAGGAGGGGCCTCTCTCAAGGCTAATGATTTTATCTCCATTATTAAGGAAACACTAAGGAATTAATTATGGAACACAAAAAAGGTCCTGTCATGCTACTCATCCTGGATGGGTATGGCATGGGTGATGAAAATGATCCGACTAATGCAGTGGTGCAAGGGCACCCAGAACATATTCAAGCCTTATGGAATACGTATCCCCATACGACTCTTAAGGCTTCCGGTTATGCTGTAGGCCTACCAGAGGGGCAAATGGGCAACTCAGAAGTGGGGCATTTAAATTTGGGCGCAGGACGAGTGGTATACCAAGATTTGACGCACATTTCTAAGGATATGGCGGATGGGTCTTTTTACGAGCGGCCTGTCGTGAAAGACCTCTATGAACATGCAAAAAAGGGAGCACTCCATGTCATAGGCCTAGTATCTGATGGTAATGTTCATGCCTCTTTAGACCATATTAAAAATGTAATTAAAGGGGCTAAAGCGTCCGGTTTGACCAAGGTATATGTTCATGCCCTCCTAGATGGACGGGATGTGCCACCTAAATCAGCTTTGACCTATTTAGAAGATCTAGCAAGCTATATGGAGGATTTGGGCTGCGGTAAGATCGCAACCTTAGGTGGCCGCTACTACGGTATGGATCGGGATAACCGTTGGGACCGGGTAGAGGCTGAATATAAGGCTTGTGTTTATGGGGAAGGGGCCGATACTCAAGGAGCTAAGTCCTTAGCTGATGTGATTCAATGGGCCTATGGTCAAGGGATTACAGATGAATTTTTACCTCCTGTGGTCTTAGATCCAGAGGGGACCATCCATAAGGGTGATGCAGTTATCTTTTGTAACTTCCGCCCTGATCGGGCCCGCCAGCTGACCAAGGCTTTGGTATTAGATGACTTTAAGGGCTTTGACAGACCTGGTGGCAAGAGAGATATCTATATGGCTACCATGACATCCTATGAAGATGGCTTACCAGTTAATTTGGTCTATGGTAAGGAAAAGCTAGAAGATACCTTGGGACAAGTGGTATCTCAAGCAGGTCTACGCCAATTGCGCATAGCGGAAACAGAAAAGTATGCCCATGTAACCTTCTTCTTTAATGGTCGCATTGAAGAGACCTTTATAGGAGAGGATCGAGTCCTTGTACAATCCCCATCAGTAGCTACTTATGATTTACAGCCACAGATGTCCGCTAGTGAAGTGACGGACAATGTCTTATCAGCTATCAAGAGTGGGACGTATGACCTCATTATCATGAATCTAGCCAACCCTGATATGGTGGGACATACGGGGAATTTTGAAGCCGCTAAGGAGGCTATTCATGCGGTTGACCTGTCCACCCATGCTATTGCTGAAGCCATTAAAGAGGTGGGTGGCGACCTTATCGTCACCGCCGACCATGGTAATGCAGAGGTTATGGTCAATCATGAAACCAATGCGCCCCATACGGCCCATACTACTAACCAGGTACCTCTTATCTTGGTTTCGCAAGCCCACAAGGAGGCTAAACTTCATTCCGGGGCCCTCTGTGATGTGGCACCGACCCTTTTAAAACTCTTGGGCCTTACACAGCCCGATAAGATGGAGGGAAAACCACTCTTTTAAGCACTTTAACAGTGAAATCTATTGTATAAGTGGGCTAGCTAGTCTATGATAAAGATAAGTAGATGACGATTTAATTATTTACTAGGAGGCTATAACAATGGCAGCAATTATTGAAACCTTTGCTCGTGAAATTCTTGATTCCCGTGGCAACCCAACTGTCGAAGTAGAAGTATTTTTGGAAGACGGTACTATCGGCCATGCAGCCGTTCCATCTGGTGCATCCACAGGGGCTTTTGAAGCTTGTGAATTGCGTGATGGCGATAAGGCACGCTACGGTGGTAAGGGCGTTTTGAAAGCTGTGGAAAATGTTAATTCCATCATCGGTCCAGCTATTCAAGGCTTTGATGCAACAGAACAAGCAGCTATCGATAAGCTCATGATTTCCTTGGATGGTACTGATAATAAGTCCAAATTGGGTGCCAATGCAATCTTGGGTGTATCTATGGCAGTTGCGCGGGCTGCAGCAAAATCTTTGGATTTGCCACTCTATCAATACTTGGGTGGCTTCAACGCTAAGGAATTGCCTGTCCCTATGATGAATATCCTCAATGGTGGTGCTCATGCAGATAACAATGTGGATATCCAAGAGTTCATGATCATGCCTGTAGGGGCTGAATCCTTTACAGAGGCCCTCCGTTCTTGTGCAGAAGTTTACCATACCTTGAAAACTGTATTGAAAGGGAAGGGACTTTCCACAGGTGTAGGTGATGAAGGCGGTTTTGCACCTAATCTAGAATCTAATGAAGAAGCCTTGGAAGTAATTTGCGAAGCCATTAAGGCAGCTGGCTATGAACCAGGTAAGGACTTCAAATTGGCTATCGATGCTGCATCCTCTGAATTCTATAAGGATGGCAAATATGATTTGGCTGGAGAAGGTAAAATCAAAACAGCAGAAGAAATGGTTGACTTTTATGAATACTTGGTTGGCAAATACCCAATCGTATCCATTGAAGATGGTTTGGCTGAAGAAGACTGGGATGGCTGGAAGGTCCTTACAGATCGCTTAGGCAAGAAGGTTCAATTGGTTGGTGATGATCTCTTCGTAACTAACTCTAAACGCTTGGCTAAGGGTATCGATATGGGAGTAGCTAACTCTATCTTGGTTAAGGTAAACCAAATTGGCACTTTGACAGAAGCCTTTGAAGCCATGGAATTGGCTAAACGGTCTGGTTATACTTGCGTAGTATCCCATCGGTCTGGTGAAACAGAAGATGCTATCATCGCTGATATTGCCGTAGCTGTTAATGCAGGTCAAATTAAAACTGGTGCTCCTGCCCGTTCCGAACGGGTAGCTAAGTATAATCAACTTCTTCGCATTGAAGAAAACTTATACGAAACAGCGGAATACAAGGGTAATGACATATTCTATAACCTCAAATAAGGTCTGATCTACCACAAAAAGGAGCCCTAGGCTCCTTTTTGTTTGTTTATAGATCGGAAGAGCACACGTCTGAACTCCAGTCACCGTACGTAATCTCGTATGCCGTCTTCTGCTTGAAAAAA
>URPV01000050.1 GCA_900549805.1 uncultured Veillonella sp. | reverse complement strand
GGTGATGAAAATAAACCAGCTATCCAAAAATTAGCTAAAGCATTACAATCTCCAGAAGTTAAGAAGTTCATCGAAGAACACTACAAGGGAGCTATCATCCCAGCGTTCTAATTGATCGTTAATAATATATGTATCTGATACAATACCTTCTCATGACAAATTCTATAGATACGAAAAGGGGCTGTTTTCTTACAGCCCCTTTAAAAAGTTTTGACTTATTCTTGTCCTTTAAGGAGATCATCCTTAAAGGTATAGGTTACGATAAATTTAGTTTTAGGGTTAGCAGCTTTGCCTACTTCTTCTAGGTACTTATCAGTGGCAGCTTTAACGTCCTGCTTATATTGATCTAGAGTGGCTTGTAAGTTGTTGCTTTGTTCTATCCGTTTAAAGGTTTGGTCCATACATTGAAGGGTATCTGTCTTAGGATCATAGAGGATGTTAGAAGCCGGTGAATTTTCTAAATTTAGCTTGATCAAATTAGGGTTAGATTCATCTACAGAACCCGGTAAATCTTTCACACTAACTAATCTTACAAGAGCCGTAGAAAAATCTAGATGGGCTTCCTTGATATCCCCTACCATCTGGATGGATTGAATAGCTGGTTGATTGTTAGGGGTAGTAAATTGGTAATTATAAGCCGTTAAATCAACAGTATAGATAGTTTTAGTATCATTTTTAGGGGTTAAAGTTAAGGTAAAGACTGGTGTATCCATTTGGTTCTTTACATTATCTAGCGTATAACCAGAATAAGCAATCCAACGACCTTCAAAGTGTGGTTGAGATGACAGGATCTTATTTAATGGTCCAAAGCCGCATCCTGCTAGTGACAAGACCAGAAGTAAGGCCAAGAAAAAAGAGAGAGAGCGAATTATTTTAGCTAGCATACAAATATCCTCTTATTATATAACTAGTTTTTAGGAGACATTATGGCGTTTTCTATATAGAATAATAATAGTGACTACTATGTCAAAGGATATAATTATTGATTAAACGATCTTTCGTAATGCGCGTCATCTTAATTTTTAAAATATTCTTGAGCCTTAGCGATTTCAAACTCTAATCGTTCTTCGTCAATCGTTAGAAGTTCCTTATTATGCATGAGAATATTTCCAGCAACAATAGATGTTTCTACGTCTGCAGAATTGGCGGAATATACGAGGGCTGAAATATCATGGTAACGTGGCATCCAATGAACCTGGTCTGTATTATAGAGGGTAATATCCGCCCGATAGCCTTCCTTAATGAGCCCCAAGTCATCATAGTCAAGGGCCTTAGCTCCTTCTAGCGTACCCATATCCCAAGCCATGTGGGCAGGAACAGCTTTAGGGTCGTAGAGGCGACCTTTATGCAACATAGCAGCTAGACGTACTTCTTCAAGCATATCTGCATTGTTATTAGAAGCAGATCCATCAGTGCCTAGCCCGACAGTAATGCCCGCAGCAACCATTTCTGGCACAGGGGCAATACCAGAAGCCAACTTGAGATTGGATTGCGGATTATGGGCTACTGCTACATGATTATCCCTCATAATGGCCATATCTTCTTCTGTAATGTGGACACAGTGGGCTGCTAGAGCCCCATTGTAGAAGAGGCCTAATTCATGCATATGGGCAATAGGGGTTTTGCCTGTTGCTTTAATAACATTATCCACTTCCCCTTTTGTTTCGGACAAGTGCATATGGATTCCAGCACCAATTTCGTGTGACAAGGCGATGACCTCTTCCATATAGGAGTCCGGACAAGTATAAGGGGCATGGGGACCTAGGAGAACCTTGATGCGGTCATGATCATAGCCATGCCAAGTACGGTAAAGATCGGCATTTTCTACTAAGGCAACTTGCGCTGTAGGCGCTACACCGGCTAGACCACGAGATAAGACCGCCCGCATACCAGTTTCCTTAACTTCCTTAGCAGTTGTATCCATGAAGAAGTACATATCGGAGAAGGTGGTAGTCCCAGACCGGAGCATTTCGGCAATCCCCAATTGAGTCCCCCACTTTACCCATTGGTCTGTGAGCTTGGCTTCTGTTGGCCAAATAGCATTCTCCAACCAGTCCATGAGCTCCAAATCATCTGCATAGTTTCGGAAAAGTCCCATGGCAATATGGGTATGGGTATTAATAAGACCTGGAGTAGCCAAACGGCCCTTTCCATCAATCAAGTCCTTAGCAGATCCTTTTAGGTCATCCCAGACAGAGTCCATTTGGTCTTGGGTATAGATTTTGTTTATGTACCCATCCTTGATAGCGATGGCCCCATTGTGTATGGTTTCATGGCCGGAAAGAATGTCTACATGGTGGATTAAAATATCAAAGTTAGCCATTGTATCCTATCTCCTAACGAGGTTTTTAATATATTTTCATTATAACAGAAGAAAGGCCCATCCGCTGAGCGGATGAGCCAAACTTTTGGTCCTAAATCCATCGTGTTTAATTAATGAGCTTCTGTAAGGTAAGCCACTTGTTCAGGTGTCAGTGTGTCAATGCCATAGCCCATTGATTGCAGCTTAATAGCAGCCACTTTTTGATCGAGTTCGAGTGGCAATACATAAACCTTATTTTCCAAGTCTTTACCATGTTTGAGAAGGTGTTCTGCAGCTAACGCTTGCATAGCGAAGGATAAATCCATGATTTCTGCTGGATGACCATCACCTGCAGCCAGGTTGACTAAACGACCTCCGGCTAACAAGTAAAGGGTACGGCCATCAGCCATTTTATAGCCTTCGATGTTCTTTCGAACATTCTTGTGGGATACCGCTACTTCAGCTAAATCAATGCCATTAACTTCACAATCGAAGTGACCAGCATTACACATGATGGCCTTATCCTTCATAACAGTATAGTGCTCTTTCGTGATAACATCTTTACAGCCTGTTACAGTGATGAAAATATCTCCGATTTTAGCTGCTTCTAGCATAGGAAGTACTGTAAATCCATCGAATACAGCTTCGATAGCCTTGATAGGGTCAACTTCTGTTACAAACACGTGTGCCCCTAAGCCTTTAGCCCGCATAGCGACACCTTTACCACACCAGCCATAACCAGCAACAACAACGTTTTTACCAACTACGGTAAGATTAGTGGTTCGCATGATACCATCCCATACAGATTGGCCTGTACCATAGCGATTATCAAAGAGGTACTTACAGTTAGAATCGTTTACAGCAATCATAGGAAATTCCAGCTTGCCTGCATTTTCAAGGGCATGAAGGCGAAGTACACCTGTAGTGGTTTCCTCAGAACCTCCGATAAGGCGTTCGCGAGCATCTTTACGGCTAGTATGAAGGAGGTTTACCAAATCACCCCCATCATCAATGATGATATGAGGCTTGTGGTCTAAGGCCTTGTTGAGGAACATAAAATATTCTTCTTCGCTACAGTCATGCCAAGCGTATACGGTAAGACCCATATCTACGAGGCCTGCTGCTACATCATCTTGGGTAGACAATGGATTGGAACCTGTAACGATAACATCAGCACCACCCCGTTTCAAGATGGTGGAAAGATAAGCTGTTTTAGCTTCTAAATGAACAGATACAACTACAGTTTGTCCTTTAAAAGTTTGTTCCTTTTCGAATTGGTCACCCAATGCATTAAGGGTTGGCATGAAGTTGGATACCCATTCAATCTTTTTACGCCCTTCAGGAGCTAAATTAATATCACGAATTAAAGAATCCATCTCTATTACCTCGTTAGTTAAATAAGAATTATCAACAAAACTTATGGTACACCTTTATGAGTGCTTTCGCCAGTCATTTTATGCTATAAAAGGCTTCAAAATTCTGGGCTCTTTCAACCTTGAACCTGGGATTTAAGGTCTTCTATAGACTTCTTATAGTCGGGCTGCAAGACACCTCGTTCTGTAATAATGGCTGTTATAAGGTCGTGAGGCGTTACATCAAAGGCCGGATTGAACACCTTCACTCCTTCTGGACCCGTTTGAACATGGTAGAAATTCCACACCTCTTCAGGATTTCTCATTTCGATAGGAATGCCTTCGCCCTTATCCATTGTGAAATCAAAGGTAGAATAAGGAGCGGCAACATAGAAAGGAATCCCATGGGCTTTGGCTAAGACAGCTAGGCCATAGGTTCCAATCTTATTGGCCACATCCCCTTCCTTAGTAATCCGGTCTGCACCAACAATAACTGCATCAATAAGGCCTTGTTGCATGGTGTACGCAGCCATGTTATCCGTTTGTAGGGTCACGGGAATCCCATCTTCCTTGAGTTCGAAGGCGGTAAGCCGAGCGCCTTGTAAAAGAGGTCTTGTTTCGTCGGCATAAACCTCTTCTAGTTGCCCTCGCTTATGGAGTTCGCGGATGACGCCTAGAGCCGTTCCCCAACCACCAGTAGCTAGAGCTCCTGCATTACAATGAGTAAGTATACGAATCTTAGAGGCCCCCTTGAACAAAGAGGCCCCCCATTGCCCCATAGCTTGGTTCATGACTAAGTCTTCCTGATGGATAGTCTTAGCTTCCACTTCTAAGCCTTGGATTGCTTGTTTGTCTATAGCATCTTTTCCCTCTACCACCTTAAGCATGCGGTTAACAGCCCACATGAGGTTGATGGCTGTAGGACGAGTGGCCGCTAGAGCTTCTGCGTAAGAACGGAAGAGAACTAGTGATTGGATCCCTTTTTCTTTAGCTGCCTCACGAGCCGCTAAAACAAGGCCATAGGCTGCACTGATACCAATGGCAGGAGCCCCTCTAACGCGAAGCATTTTGATAGCTTCTGCTAGCACTCGCCAATCAGTTATAGAAATGTATTTAATTTGTGTTGGCAAGAGGGTTTGATCCAAAAGAATCAATTCTTGTCCTGTCCATTCAATGCTTTTCATTATTTTTGGGCCTCAAGTTGGAAACCACCATACTCGTACATGCGATTATGGCAAGCATAGATAGCATCTACGTCGATAGCTTCAATGGTTTTAAGAATAAGTGCCTTTAATTCTTCGGCCATTTGGCCCATCATTTCCACTACTTCGCTATGCGTCAAAGCCTCAGGGGAAATGCCTGCAGCAAAGTTTGTAATCATAGAGATGGTAACATAGGCCATTTCCGCTTCATTGGCCAAGTTAACTTCTGGTACATTGGTCATGCCCACAGTGTCGCCACCTAACATGTGGAACATCTTTATTTCTGCAGGTGTTTCGAAGCGTGGGCCTTCCGTGCAGACATAGGTACCACCATTATGGACATTGAGTTTCAGTTCCTTAGCAGCGGCCATAATCATATCACGTAGTTCTGGGCAGTAGGGATTAGTTACATCCAAGTGGGCCACTGGTCGACCTTCCCCATCGTAGAAGGTGGTGATGCGGCTCTTGGTAAAGTCTAAAAACTGGTCAGTTAATACAAAGTGCCCTGGCTTAAATTCAGGATTCAAGGATCCTACTGCAGTAGTGGAGACGATAAAGGTAACACCTAATTTTTTTAGGCCCCAAATGTTAGCTCGGTAGTTAATCTTATGAGGAGGAATAGAATGGCTCTTACCGTGACGAGCAAGGAAGATTACAGATTTTCCTTTATAAGTCCCCTCTGTATAATGGATTTCTCCATAAGGAGTCAATAAGGAATGATCAGAAATATTTTCAAACATTGATGGATCATACACACCAGTGCCACCAATAACTGCGATTTTATTCATGCTTCTCTCCTTGTCAGAACAAACAATGGATATACCTTATTCTACCATATGACAGCCTCTGTCCATCACTTAATTAAGTCATTAGGTGCATAAGAAAAGCCGATAGGTTTACCTATCGGCTACTTTAGCTACTGATTCGTCTATCACTCTTAGAAATTCATAGGTTCGAGATCAACTTAGTGAGCCTTCTTAGTAGCTTCGAACAAATCTTTTAATTCTTGCCGTGGGAAGGTGTATTTTTCATTGCAGTAGTGACATACGGTCTCTGTTATTGGGTCCTCTAAGATGTGTTCCTTGTCGGCGTCAGACAATGTCATAAGAATCTCTTCAAAGCGATCTCGAGAGCAGGTACACTTGAAGGCAACTGGCGCCTCAAATACTTCTTGCATAGATAAGCCGGCTAAGACGTGTTCAGCTAAGCCCTTACCATCAGGATTACCTGCTAAGTATTGGGTAATAGGACCTAAGTTGTTAATGTTCTCTTCCACTTGGGCCAAAGCCTCATCGGTTGCATCTGGTAGTGCTTGTACCAAGAAACCACCTGCTACTTGGGTTTTGTTGTCTGTATTGACCAGAACTCCCAAGGAAATAGTTGCAGGAATTTGTTCAGATGTGTAGAGGTAGTAGGCCAAGTCTTCCGCGATTTCGCCTGATTGAATAGGGCTAGAAGAGGTATAGTCCTGAGCCATTTGTGTAAAACGGGTAACCTTAACTTCCCCTTGGTTCCCAACAGCGGCCCCTACATCTAGCTTACCCGCCCGCTTAAGGGGAACATCCACATGGGGATTGTCCACATACCCCCGAACTGTGGAATCGAAAAAGGCATCAACATGAATGACACCCAAGGGGCCATTCCCCTGAATGCGAAGGGATACGTTTTCATGATTTTTAAAGTCCCCTGCCATGAGAAGGGCTCCTGTCATAGACCGACCAAGAGCAGCCGTAGCAACTGGCCATAAATCATGACGCTGGCGCGCCTCTTCAACGGTAGCTGTTGTTACAGCCACTGCCAAACGAACCCCTTCTTTTGTTGTATATCGTTTAATGAAATCCATAGGTTCTCCTTTTACAAATAGAAGGCCTTGAGGGGTATCCTCAAGGCCCTATATAGATATTATATCATCTTAGAAAAGGTCTATGCTCTTAGAGGGTTTCGAGGAGGTTAACCATTTCAATGGCACCTACCGCTACATCAAAGCCCTTGTTCCCGGCCTTAGTACCAGCCCGTTCAATAGCTTGTTCGATGTTCTCTGTTGTAACCACACCAAACATAACAGGGATACCTGTTTCTAAGGATACATGAGCAATTCCCTTAGCCACCTCGTTACATACATAATCATAATGGCTAGTGGCACCTCGAATAACAGCTCCTACGCAGATAACTGCATCATACTTGCCAGATTTAGCGGCCTTTTGAGCAATCAAAGGAATTTCATAAGCCCCAGGTACCCAAATGGTGGTGATATCTTCCGGGGATACATTGTGACGGGTAAGGGCATCCATGGCACCACCAATCAATTTGGAAGTGATAAATTCATTAAAACGAGAGCCGACGATAGCAAATTTCTTGCCAGTACCAACTAGTTTACCTTCTTTTACGAGAGAAATTGTGTTGCTCATTTTTATACTCCTACAAATCTAATTTTATTACTCATCCAGTTGATGGCCCATCTTTACAGCCTTAGTATGAAGATACTCCTTATTAACATCATTAGCTTCGATGACAATAGGTTCTCTGTTAGAAATGTTGATACCCAAGTCTTCAAGGCCATGAGTCTTAGCTGGATTATTGGTCATAAGGCGGATGGATTCAATGCCCAAGTAGCGGATAATTTGAGCCGCTAGATGGTATTCCCGCATATCTGCAGGGAAGCCTAATTTTTCATTGGCTTCTACTGTATCTAGGCCTTCTTCTTGAAGGGCATAGGCCTTAATTTTATTGGTTAAGCCAATACCGCGTCCTTCTTGGCGCATGTAGATAACTACCCCTTCCCCTTGATCTTCAATCCGGTGGAGGGCATTGTGAAGCTGTTCACCACAGTCACAGCGCTTAGACCCAAAGACATCACCGGTGAGACATTCGGAGTGTATGCGAAGAAGGACATCCTTCTTGCCTTTAACATCCCCCTTCACAATAGCCAAGTGTTCTTTATCATCTAAGGAATTTTTAAAGACTAGAATTTGGAAGTCCCCAAAGCAGGTTGGAAGTCCTGCCTTAGCCCCTAATTCAATAAGGGGCTCATGGATTTTTCGATAGTCTTGAAGATCAGCTATAGAGGCAATCTTAAGGCCATGCTTTTGAGCAAAGGCTAAAAGATCTGGCAAACGGGACATAGAGCCATCGTCCTTGGTGATTTCACAAATCACCGCCGCCTCCTTGAGACCAGCTAGGCGACAAAGGTCAAGAGATGCTTCTGTGTGGCCGTTGCGAACCAAGACCCCTCCCTCCTTATAAATGAGGGGGAATACGTGGCCTGGTCGACGGAAGTCTTCTGGTTTGGATGCAGGATCGATGAGCTTTTGCATGGTGTAAGACCGTTCTGCTGGAGACACACCTGTAGTAGTATCCACGTGGTCTACTGATACGGTAAAGGCGGTTTCATGGTTATCGGTATTATGGGTTACCATAGGTCCAATATCTAAATGAGCTAGGGCCTCACGCCGCATAGGTGTGCAAACAATCCCACGCGCCTCTTTAACCATGAAATTGATGGTCTCTTGGGAGGCAAATTGAGCGGCGATAACTATATCCCCTTCGTTTTCACGGTTTTCATCATCTACGATAATTACTGGTTTACCTTGACGCACATCTTGCAGGACTTCTTCAATTGTATTTAATTGGCTTGCCATACTTATAACTCCTTACATAAAACCATTCTCCACCAACAAGGTGGATATATCTTTTGTTTTTTTTGTCTCTTTATTTTCCTCTGCGCCCAGCTTCATAAAATGGCGTATATAGCGGCCTGTTATATCACTTTCTAAATTGACTTGGGTTCCCATCTTTGCATAGGCTAAAATAGTTTCGCCTAAGGTATGAGGGATAATGGATACAGAAAATGTGGAATCAGTCCGCCTCATAACGGTAAGAGAAATACCATCAATAGCTATAGACCCCTTATAAATGACATAATCCATAATGGCCTTAGGAGCTT
>URPV01000049.1 GCA_900549805.1 uncultured Veillonella sp. | reverse complement strand
ATCTTTGACTTCTTCTTTAGGAGCTTCCTTGGCAGCAGGTTGGTGGTAACCTTGGTTGGCTATGTCAGCAGCTCCTGGTGGAACATTAAAGTCACTAGCTGGTGTATTAGCTAAGGCGTGGGCCATGAACTCGCGGAAGATGATGGCAGGTGTATCGGCACCGGTGATACCGTGGAGGGTTTGGGACCCATAGTCATCACCCATCCAAACAGCCGTTGCCAGGTCAGGTGTGTAGCCTACGAACCAAGCATCCTTAGAATCATCAGTAGTACCTGTCTTACCAGCTAATGGACGACCGATAGCAGCATTACCACCAGTACCGTCGGTAATTACGGATTCCAACATGTTCGTTAAAACATAGGCATCTTTTTCATCTACAACACGATTTTCTTCAATGGTGTTTTCCTCCAAGACATTGCCATTGCGGTCAACAATCTTGGTGATAGCCGTAGGTTTCACATGTACACCGCCGTTAGCGAGGGTTGCATAGGCAACGGCCATATCTAATGGAGATACGCCCTTTGTGAGACCACCCAGTGCAGAGGATAAGTTATTATCCTCTGGTTGAAGGGTAGAAATACCCATGGACTTAGCTAGGTCTATGACCTTGCTCATGCCCACTTCATCTGCCAACTTAACAGCTGGGATGTTGATGGAGTGAGCGAGGGCATAGCGGAGGGTTACCTTGCCATAGTGTTTCTTGTCATAGTTCTTAGGCGTCCATCCATTGTAGTTGACTTCATCATCCACAATGGTAGTGCCAGGGGTCATTCCCTTTTGGATAGCTGCTAAATAAACGAATGGTTTAAAGGCAGAGCCCGTTTGACGGTAGGCTTGGGTAGCCCGGTTGAAGGAGTCGTTACCACGACCGCCCACCATAGCTACAATATAACCATTGTGAGGATTGATAGCAACTAAAGCCCCTTGTGGTTGGGTCAAGCCTTGATCATCTGTGTAGAAATTAGGCAGGTTACGCATAGCGCGAACAGCTGCATCTTGGGCATCCATATCAAGGGTGGTATAAATCTTAAGGCCATCCTTGTAAATAGCATCATCACCGTATTTTTCAGAGATTTCTTGGATGACATAGTCGGTGAAGTAAGAGGCGTTGTTGTTGTCTTTTACTTGTTCGGCTTGGTCCTTAGAAATGAGGCTTAGGTCAGCATTTTTAGCTTCGTCAGCTGTAGCTTGATCGATGTAGCCATATTTTACCATTTGGCTCAATACTGTAGCTTGACGTGTCTTAGCTGCTTCTAGGTTGTTGAAAGGTGAGTAGTAGTTAGGACTTTGTGGGAGGCCGGCCAAGAGTGAACACTGAGCCAGGTTGAGGTCCTTAACGTCCTTGCCAAAATAGATGTGGGCAGCGGATTCAACCCCATAGGCCCCTTGACCAAAGTAGATTTGGTTCATGTACATGTTAAGGATTTCATCCTTAGAGTAGCGTTTTTCAATTTGTAGGGCCAAGAGGGCTTCAGAAATCTTACGCTTGAAGGTTCGGTCTTGGTTGAGGAAGGCGTTACGAGCCAACTGTTGGGTGATGGTAGAACCACCTTCTGATACACCTGACCGAACAACGTTTACCGCAACAGCACGGAGGACGCCAATCGGGTCAATCCCGTGGTGGGAGTAGAAGCGGGAGTCTTCCGTTGCTATGAAGGCATTTTGCAAATTCTTAGGAATTTGTGACAATGGGACAGGCAAACGATTTTCTGTGGCGTGCACTGTGGTGATTAGGTTGCCATGCACATCATAGATTTGCGATGAAGCAGGGGGTTTTACATTTCCTACGTCAGGCAAGCTTTGCATGGTGGCGGAAATAAAACCACAACCTGCACCAGCTACAATCAAAACAAAGAGTATGGAAATAATCCAAATGAGGCGCTTCACCGGCGTTCCCTTAGGAGGCTTAGAAGCTCTTAGGCTGCTACGAGACCGTCTTGTAGGCTTATTTTGTGTACTCATGAATACCTCGTTGTTACCATGAATAAAGGCATATAATACCTTGTTTGATGTATATTAATCTATAGTATTATAGCATATTTAGCCACTTTCCAGTAGTTGACCCCCTTAATAGAGGTTTTATATAATAACATAATGTAATAGATGTGATAGCCCCAGGGTCTAGAAGATAAGGAGACGATTATGCTTTCAGCTCAAGAACAAATGCGCATTCTCGCTCACGGTGTAGCGGATATTATCCCACGTGAGGACTTGCTCAAGAAACTCGAAAAATCTGTAAAAGAAAATAAACCACTTGTGGTTAAATTGGGCCTGGATCCTACAGCACCTGATATTCACTTAGGTCACACCGTACCTATCCGTAAATTGAAAGCCTTCCAAGACCTGGGCCATCAAGTTGTCATCATTATCGGTGGTTTTACCGCTCAAATTGGTGACCCTTCTGGTAAGTCTACCACTCGTCCGCCGTTGACAGCTGAACAAGTAGCACAAAATGCGGCTACCTATAAAGACCAAATCTTTAAAATCCTGGACCCAGACAAGACTATTGTTCGGGATAACTCTGAATGGTTGTCCAAGTATAACTTTGCCGACGTGTTGCGGTTGGCTTCTAAATATACCGTAGCTCGTATGATGGAGCGGGATGATTTCCACAAGCGCTACACAGAAGGGCGTCCGATTGCTGTTCATGAGTTCTTCTATCCACTCATGCAAGGGCAAGATTCCGTAGAGATTCATGCAGATGTAGAATTTGGCGGTACAGATCAAACCTTTAACGTTCTCATGGGGCGTCATCTTCAACAGCAAGATGGTATGGAGCCACAAGTGGCTATGCTCATGCCAATCTTAGAAGGTCTTGACGGTGTACAAAAGATGTCTAAATCCTTGGGCAACTACATTGGTATTGATGAAGAGCCGAACGAAATGTATGGTAAGGCCATGTCCATTCCGGATGAATTGATGATGCGTTACTTCATGCTCGTAACGGATATGTCCATCGAAGACCAAGAAGACTTAGCGGCTAAATTAGAAGCTAATCAGGTTCATCCTCGTGATGTTAAGATGCAATTAGCACGCACTATCGTCCGTCTCTACCATGGGGAAGAGGCAGCTGCTGCTGCGGAAGAACACTTTAAAACGGTCTTCCAAAAACGGGCTTTGCCTACGGATATTCCAGAATATGTCATGGATAAACCAGAAGGGGAAATCTTTATTCCTCAATTCTGTACAGATGCAGGCCTGACTGCCTCTAATGGGGAAGCGCGTCGGTCTATTAAGGCTGGAGCTTTCAAAATCAATGGCGAAAAATACCAAGAAGAAAATATTACCCTCGAAGAAGGTATGATCGTACAAGTAGGGAAGCGTAAATTCCTCAAGATTAAATTCAATTAACTTTGATTTAAGCTATTTAAAAGATTTTGGCCATTTAAAATTTAGCTACAAGATAAGGACTTAACCATTCGGTTAAGTCCTTTTTGGTTATCTATATAGGGCTAAATAAGAGAAAAGTTAATTCCTTATAGGGCAAGCCACTAGTAGCCAAGTTCGTGAGACCTCACATGCTTAGACTACTTTTATATAGTGCAACATATATAAATAAGTGTTGACTACTAAATATTTGTGTTGTACTATTTATTCATGAAATAGTTTCTTTGCTTATATGCAACTAGGAGGACCTCACAATGAGTCGCGAAACAGCTTATGTACTTTGGTTTGATGAATTGAAACGGGAAGATGTGGATATCGTAGGTGGTAAATCTTCCTCCCTTGGTGAATTAACTTCTTCTACCAATGTTCCTGTACCATACGGTTTTGCTACAACTGCTTATGGCTACCGTCAATTTATGAGCGAAACAGGTCTAGAAGCTAAGATTAAAGAGGCTCTTGATAACCTTGATGACGTGGATAATTCTGCCTTGCTTCGTGAAGTATGTGCTAATATCCGTCAAATGATTTGTGACGCAGAAATGCCAAAAGCTTTGGCTGATGCTATTCGTACGTCTTACGAAGAATTGGGTAAAAAAGTAGGGGAAGAAAATCCTTTCGTAGCGGTTCGTTCCTCCGCTACAGCAGAAGATTTGCCAGATGCTTCCTTTGCTGGTCAACAAGATACCTACCTCAATGTTCGAGGCGCTGATGTTATCATCCAAAAAGTAAAGGAATGCTATGCGTCCACCTTCACTGATCGCGCTACTTACTACCGCGTAAAACAAGGTTTTGACCACATGGCTGTTGCCTTGTCTGCTGCTATTCAAATGATGGTGTACTCCAAAGCGGCTGGCGTTATGTTCACCGTTGACCTCGTAACTGGTAACGATAACAACATCCTCATCGAAGGTGCTTATGGCCTTGGTGAATATGTAGTTGGTGGTATTGTAACACCTGATAACTTCCGCGTTGATAAGACTAAAATGGAAATCACTGATCGTATGATCAATGATAAAAACATCCGCTTGGTTCGTAAGGCTGACGGTGACACTGTGGAAGAAGTGGTACCAGAAGCAGAAGCAAAACAACAGGTTATCTCTGATGCGCAAGTATTGGAATTGGCTACTTACGCAAAAGCTATCGAAAAACACTACGGTTGCTATATGGATATGGAATGGGGCGTAGATGAACGGGATGGTAAACTTTGGATTTTGCAAGCCCGCCCTGAAACAGTTTGGTCCCGTAAGGATAAATCTGAAGTGGTTCAAGCAACAGCTACGACAACAGATCGTGAAATCGTTGTCAAAGGTTTACCTGCATCCCCTGGTAAAGCTGCCGGTAAGGCCCATGTTATCTTGGATCCAGCAGATATTGATAGCTTCCAAGAAGGAGAAATCCTCGTTACTACTATGACCGCACCTGACTGGGTTCCAGTTATGAAGAAGGCGAAAGCTATCGTAACAGATGCGGGCGGTATGACTTGCCATGCTTCTATCGTATCCCGCGAGTTGGGGATTCCTTGTATCGTAGGTACTAAATCCCGCTCCCAAGAAGCAACTGTATCCATTAAAGATGGCCAAATGATTACCGTTGATGCATCTAATGGTATCGTATACGATGGTATCTTAGAAGACGCTGTGAAAGCTCCTGAAGCACCTGCAGCAGCAGCCCAAGCAACTGAATACATTCCTGTGACAGGCACTAAGATTTACATGAATCTTGGCAACCCTGATATGGCTGAAAAATACGGTGTATTACCTTGTGATGGTATCGGCCTCATGCGGGAAGAATTCATCTGGACTACCTTCATTCATGAACATCCATTGCACTTGATTGAAACTGGCCGTGGGGATGTAGCTGTTAACACCTTGGCAGAAGGTATGCGTAAGGTGTGCGAAGCCTTGGCACCTCGTCAAGTAGTGGTTCGCTTGTCAGACTTTAAGTCCAGCGAGTACCGTGATCTTAAGGGTGGCGATAAATTCGAACCACATGAATCTTCCGCACTCTTGGGGTGGCGTGGTGCATCCCGCTACTACGATCCTAAGTATTTGCCAGCTTTCAAATTGGAATTGGAAGCTATCAAAAAGGTACGTAACGAATTTGGCTTCAAAAACTTGCAAGTTATGATTCCATTCTGCCGTACGGTTGACGAAGCTCGTTTGGTAACCAACTTGATGGCTCAAGAAGGCTTGGCTCGTTCTAAAGACTTCAAGATTTGGATGATGGCAGAAATTCCATCCAATATCATCTTGGCTGACCAATTCAACCAATTCGTTGATGGTTACTCCATTGGTTCTAATGACTTGACCATGTTGGTGTTGGGTTGTGACCGTGATAACGAAACTGTTCAACATATCTATGATGAACGCAACTTGGCTGTACGTCGTGCTGTACGTCACCTCATTGAAGTGGCTCATAAGGACGGCAAGACCGTATCTATCTGTGGACAAGCACCATCTGTGTACCCTGAATTCTGCGAATTCTTGATTAAATCTGGTATCGACTCTATCTCTGTAAATCCGGATGCAGTTAAAGCAACTAAGAAAATGGCTGCGCAAATCGAACAACGGATGATGATGGATGCCTTGACCGGTCGCGGTCGTCAAGAAACCGAAGAATTGGAATGGTAATTGACATAGTGACCTAGTTTTATTACGCTAATTGTGAGCGTACAAAAAGAGGAGGCTCTTATGGCCTCCTCTTTTTATAAAGGGGGGATAGGAGTGAATCTTTCAGTACGACAACAGGATATTGTCTCTATTGTGCGCGCTGAAGGGCCGATTACGGGGGAGGCCATTGCCAAGCGCCTTAACCTAACCCGGTCCGCCTTGCGGTCTGACCTGACGGTTTTGACCATGCTCCAGATTTTGGACGCCCGTCCTAAGGTAGGCTATTTTTATATAGGTTCCAGCTCGGAGAAGCAAACGGCCCAACTGATTAATCAATATACTGTGGGGCAAGTGGTATCGCAGGCCATCGTGGTAAGGCCTACTACTAGCCTCTATGATACGGTCGTTACCATTTTTACAGAGGATGTGGGGACTATCCTGGTAGGGGACGATGGTATCTTAGCTGGCCTGGTGTCTCGCAAGGATCTCTTGCGAGCTACGGTGGGTAAAACCGATCCTCATGCCGTTCCCATTTCCATGATTATGACACCCACCTCTAAGGTAGTGTACGTAGAACCATCTGCTAGCTTAGTCGAGGCCGCACAGAAGATGGATGATTTTGAAGTGGACTGTGTGCCGGTTGTTAACCTAGAAAAGGTGGATGGCAAGAAGGTCCTTCGCATCGTAGGCCGTATTTCCAAGACTACCATTATGAAAGTTTTCCTTGAATTAAGCCGTATGTAATTGAGGTACAAGATGACTAATAAAACCATTTACGCCATATCTGACTCCATCGGTGAAACCGCCGAGTCTGTGGTTCGTGCTACCGCTAGCCAATATGATAAGGAGCGCTTTGATATTGTACGCGTTCCGTATGTAGAAACGAAAAAGCAAATCGATGACGTCCTCCGTGATGCTCATCCTGGGTCTGATGTAATTTGCCATACCATCGTATCTCCAGAACTTCGGGACTATCTCCATGGGCAGGCTGAGTCCCTCGGTCTTGAAACAGTAGATATTATGGGGCCTGTTATGAATGCAGTAGGCAAGGTAACGGATACAAAGCCCCGCCTTACCGCTGGTATGGTCCATAAACTAGACCAAGAATACTTCAAAAAGGTGGAAGCTATTGAGTTTGCCGTTAAGTATGATGACGGTAAGAACCCAGCTGGTTTCTCCAAGGCGGATATCGTCATCATCGGCGTATCTCGTACATCTAAGACACCTTTGTCCATGTACTTGGCCTATAAGAAAATTAAGGCGGCTAACTTACCTTTGGTGCCAGAAGTGCCATTGCCAGAAGAAATCTTTAAGGTGCCACCTAAAAAGATGGTGGGCCTTATTATCGACCCATTCAAGCTTAACAATATACGGTCAGAACGGCTCAAGTCTATGGGCCTAGAAGATGAAGCCAATTATGCCAACATGCAGCGGATTCAACAGGAATTGGAATACGCTAAGGCAGTGATGCGCCGCTGCCACTGCCAAGTCCTCGATGTGTCCAACAAGTCTATCGAAGAAACAGCTTCTTTGGTTATGCAAATTGTCGAACGCAACAAGATGCAAGAAGAGGAAATCGCTGCAGAACAATAAGATGTACTCGTTTTTATAAAAAGGCGCCCCTAGGGACGCCTTTTTAGTCCTATATATCATTTCATTGGGAGGAGGGCCTATGTCGATTCGCCAACAAATTGAGGAACGGGAAGAAGCTATCTTATCTCCTAGGGCAGCTAAGAGTCGTTTGGCTGTACGGGATCATGAATTGGAGCCAGATCCTTTGCGGACGGCCTTTCAACGAGATCGGGACAGAATCATCCACTCCAAGTGCTTCCGCCGGCTCAAACACAAGACTCAGGTCTACATTGCGCCAGGGGACCACTACCGGACTCGTATGACCCATACCTTAGAGGTTGGTCAAATTTCTCGGACCATTGCACGGGCCCTCAACCTCAATGAAGACCTAGTTGAAGCCATCGCCATGGGCCATGATGTTGGCCATACACCCTTTGGCCATGTAGGGGAGTATGCCCTGAGGGATGTGGTGGGGCACTTTAACCACAATGAACAATCCCTTCGCATGGTGGAAGTCCTCGAGAATAATGGGGCTGGCCTTAATTTGACGGCAGAAGTGAGGGATGGAATTTTAGGCCATACTGGTCCTCATATCCCTAAGACCCTAGAGGGGCAAATCGTACGGACTGCAGACCGCATCGCCTACCTCTGTCATGATTTTGATGATGCCCAACGAGCAGGTATGCTCGATGTAAAAGACCTGCCCTTAGAAGTGCGCCAGCACTTTGGCACAACGCCGTCTCAATTAATTACGGCTATGGTTATGGATATGGTTGCGTCCTCTATGGACCAAGATAGGATATCTATGTCTAAGCAAACGGAAGACACCATGAACCTCTTCCGCCGCTTTATGTTTGAAAAGGTATATATGGCACCAGATCTTATTCCAGACCGAAACAAGGGGGCTTATGTAGTAAAACATCTCTTTGGCTACTTTATGGAACATCCAGATCAAATGGAAGAGACTGCTCATGTTAATGGTTTCTATTCGACGCAAGATGTGGTGGACTACGTAGCGGGTTTGACTGATAACTACGCCATTGAACTATTCAAGAAACTCTTTATTCCTAAGATGTGGAATGTCTAAAACCTGGAATATATAGGAGATGACGAATCTATAGGCAAAGTAAGATGTGAACATATAAGAAAAGAGGGGCATGGCATTAGCCTATGTCCCTCTTGTTTTTGTCCTTAACTCTGAATTTGAAAACAGGGGCGAGGGTAAACAAAAAAGGAGCTCTTTCGAGCTCCTTTTTTGTTAGAGTACATGTACTTGTTCTATTTTACGCGCGTGTAATTTTATCAGAACGAAGGCAACGAGTGCATACATTTACTTTTTTAGTTTCACCGTCGACTACTGCTCGTACTCTTTGAATGTTAGGTTTCCAAGTTTTTCTTGTGCGGATGTGAGAGTGAGATACGT
>URPV01000048.1 GCA_900549805.1 uncultured Veillonella sp. | reverse complement strand
ATTCAAGTTATAAAATTATTACTATGATTTTAGTAGTTATTGTAATTATACAAGGTGTCTTTATTTTCAAACAAAATGAAGCTATTAATCGGTTAGACCAAGAATTGGGACATATCGATACTTATTCAATTAATACTAAATTGGAAGATATTGATAGTAAGATTAGTGATTTAGATTTAGATTATGGGTCTTTAAGTGACGATATTGCTGATCTTCAAGATCAAATTGATTCATTAGATATGCAGAATAAAATTAATGCGGTTTCAAATTTTAACTATTAGAAATAATCTTCATATTAGTGCTATTTACGGCAAGGACGCTGAATTTAGATGCACCATTCCTTTTAATAATCTAATAATAAGCCTATGTAGTTAGGCATAAATTGAATCCAAATTTATAGCTAGACTCTTTTTGAGAAATACCTTCATAAAATATAGGAATATATCTTTAATAAATTATTTATATAATATATAATTATGTTATAGATATATTCATATATAGTGATGAAAGGGATTGAACTAGTATGAAAATCATGAGTAAAAAAGTACTAACTGCTGTCTTGTGTGCTGCCACCTTGTCATCGACCTTCTTATTTACAGGTTGTAATCTGTCCAATGTGGCAAAGGGTGTGCAACAGGGCGTACAAAAGGGGCAACAACAAGATTCTAAGGTCTTTAACCAATACCTTAAGGCGATTGGAGCCTTTAATGGTAACCTAGCAACCTTTAACTTTAGTTATGGGCCAACCCTTGAGCACTTGCGGAATGGAGAACACCTTACTAGCTTCGGAACCCCTAATTTTAAGCAATTACAAGAACAGTTAACTAAGGCTAAGGAAGCTGGCGTTCCTTATGACGATATGAAGGAACCATTGGATAAGGTTTTGGCATCCTTGAACGACATCATTCCTGTGTCAGATCAATTGAATACCTACTTCTCTACCAACGCCTATACAACTGATAACTATGCTAAGGAAGCTGAGTTGGGTCCTAAATATGTACAACTGTATGACCAATTCGATGCTGCTTATAGCCAATTGAATGATATTGTTCATAAGCACAATACGGAAAACCAAGAAGCAGAATTGAAAGCTATGAAGGATGCTGGTAAGAAGAATGCCGCAGCCGTACAAGAGGCTCATCTTCGCTTGACCGCTGTATTAGATGGCTTTGAAAGTGGCAAACCAATTGACGCTAATGCAATCAACCAAGAGTTGCAAGCTATTGTAGATCTCTCTTCTAGCGTTTCTAGCCCAGAGTATAATTCTGGCAAAGACCAATTAAATACTACCGTTGGGGCTATTCGTGACTTCCTTAATGCTCAAACCGATGATCATTACAACCATATGATTGATAGATACAATTCCTACACAGGCACCTTAAATCGTTTGGATATGGATAAATTGGATAAATAATTTTCAAACTAGGATGTAAAGGCTAAGGGGGACTTGCTGGCTATAGGCCAGTAGGTCCTCCTTTTTCTAGGGTAGGTAAAAAAAGAACTTCTTTTCCAGAGGATCTATTCCAATGGGAAAGAAGTTCTTTTTGTTACTTGTTATCGGAAGAAGCGTCCAATCATAGGCATATTAGCTCCATCATCTTTGTTGAGGCCCTTTAAGAGAACCATGATGATGACATATAAGAGGAGCCCTTCTAGGCCAGTGAGGATGAAGTTGATCCACATAGGTAGGCCGCTGAGGAGGTAGTGGTAGGTCAGGTAGATGAGGATGCCCATGATACCAGCCGAAACCACATTCTTCCATAGGAGGGATAGGTCTAGGAAATAGCCCGTATATTTCTTGATGTAAATGAGATTGAGGAGGGCTGCAAAGCCTATATCCGCTACTGTAGCCCAAGCAGCACCACCGATGCCCAACCAAGGGATGGCCGTCAGGTTCCAGTTGAGGATGACCTTGATGATCAAAGCAATAGCCATGTTAATAACTGGGATACGAGGTTTATTAAGACCCTGTAGAATGCCGGTAGTAACCTGGTGAATGCCTAAGAAGAAGATGGAGAAGGCAGTGATTTGGGTAGCCAACTCCGCCTTAGGTGCATTGTAAATTAAGCTTACTGTTGGCCCAGCTAAGACGTAGAGCAAAATTGTGAATGGTACTGTCCCCATAAAGGTGAGCCGCATGGAATTTGCAGTACGGTTTAAAATCCCTTCTTTATCTCTTTTGGCAAAAGCGTGGGAGATGGAAGGGACGATGCTAGTCGCCAAGGCTGCTGTTATAATGGTAGCCAAGTTGATGAGTGGCACTGCCATGCCCGTCAGATAACCGAAGAGTTCGGTTACTTCATTCATAGGGAAACCAGCCGCCAAGAGTCGTCTTGGAACGATGATGAGGTCTAGGTTGGCCGTGAGTGGCAACATAATGGAGGCCAAGGAAATTGGTAGGGCTAAGCCTACCAATCGACTGAGTATATCCTTGCCCGATTCTCTTGGTCCACTATAATTTGTGCCTGTGGCAGGGGCCTTAGGCAACTTGTAATAGTAGTAGAGGAGAACTAGGAAGGCCCCCAAGGCACCTATACCAGCCCCTAGGCTAGCACCACCCGCTGCTGCAGGTAGACCATATGGGAGTAAGAGGGCAGCGGCCCCTAGCATGACAATAACCCGGAGGAGTTGTTCCACGATTTGGCTGACTGCCGTTGGGGTCATTAATTCGTAGCCTTGGATGTAGCCCCGGAAACAGGAAATCCAAGTGACAAAGAAGACCGCTGGCGCTAAAGCGATGATGGAGTAGTAGGAACGACTTTCTGTGATGATACCTGAGGTAATCAGCCAATCCGCACCAAAGTACATAGCCAAGCTAGCGATGAGGCCTGTAATGGTGAGCATGATAAAGGATAGCTTGAAGACCCGTTTAGCCCCTGTATAATCGCTGAGGGCTAGTCGTTCTGCCGTCAATATGGAGATGGCAATTGGCACACCTGCGCTCGAAACTTGTAAGAGTAACAAATAAATTGGGAAAGCCATTTGGTAGATACCAATCCCTTCACCACCTAAGATGCGGGAGAGAAGAATCCAGTTAATGGAACCTATGGCTTTCACCACGAAGCCGGCAATCGTTAAGATAAGTGTTCCCTTTAATAATCCGTTAGCCATTGATTATAGCTTGTGAGAGGAGCCAAGCACGTCTTTAATCTTGTGTTGTACCATGCCTTTGATAGCAGAACGTGCAGGGCCCAAGTACTTACGAGGGTCGAATTCGCTAGGGTTTTTGGCGAGGAATTCGCGAACAGATGCGGTCATAGCCAAGCGGAGGTCTGTGTCGATGTTGATCTTGCAGACAGCCATTTTAGCTGCTTCGCGAAGCATGTGTTCTGGTACACCTTGGGCACCTGGGATGTCGCCACCGTATTCGTTGCATTTAGCTACGAACTCAGGGAGGACAGAGGAAGCACCATGTAAGACGATAGGGAAGTTAGGAAGAAGGTCCCCAACCTTTTTGAGGCGATCGAAGTCTAGGTATGGTTCGCCCTTGAATTTGTATGCTCCATGGGAGGTACCAATAGCGATAGCCAAGGAGTCAACCCCTGTGAGTTCAACAAATTCAGCTGCTTGTTCAGGATCGGTAAAGCGAGCATCTTTATCGGATACGTTGACATCATCTTCTACGCCAGCCAAACGACCTAATTCGGCTTCTACTACAACACCGTGTGCATGGGCGTATTCCACTACTTGTTTGGTGATTTTAACGTTTTCTTCGAAATCATGGTGGGAAGCGTCAATCATAACGGAGGTAAAACCGCCATCAACGCAGTCTTTACAAATTTCGAAGGAGTCGCCATGGTCAAGGTGAAGGGCGATTGGAAGGTTGGAATCTTCTAAGGCAGCTTCTACTAACTTAACCAAGTAGATGTGCTTGGCATACTTGCGAGCCCCTGCGGATACTTGCAAGATTAATGGGGATTCTTCTTCTTTGGCAGCGTCTACAATCCCCTGCACGATTTCCATGTTGTTTACATTGAAAGCACCTACAGCGTAACCGCCTTCATAGGCTTTTTTAAACATTTCTTTTGTTGTAACGAGTGGCATGATGGCCTCCTAGTAAAAACAAACTATTAGATACTAATAATATATCATTATTACCCTATTAAGACTAATAGAAATATAGGAATATTCTCATTAAATTTTGTAAGTCCTAGGTTTCATGAAGGAGGGACTCCATATCAGTTGGCAGGGGGCCTTCTAGGTGAATTCTTTGCCCACTTATGGGGTGGGTGAAGGTTAGGAATCGGGCATGGAGGGCCTGTCGTTGAATTCGGTCCAGGGGGCCACCATAGATATCATCACCTAGAAGGGGATAGCCTAAGTGGGATAGGTGGACGCGGATTTGGTGGGTCCGGCCTGTGTGAAGTAGACAGCGTATATGACTATAGTTCCGCTCGTAATGCGCTACTACTTGAACATCTGTATGAGACTCTTTGCCAGAAGAATGTACCGTCCTCTCAATGATAGATCCGTCCTTGCGAGCAATGGGCCAGTGGAGGCAGGCGTTGGCCGGTAAGATGCCCTGGACAATGGCGTCATAGACCTTTTGAAATTTTAATCCCTGCTTTTCAAAGGCGTGTTGGACTAGGGCCGTCTTGGCAATGATGACAAGGCCTGATGTATCCTTGTCTAAGCGGTGTACCGGATGAAAGTCATAGGCTTGTCCACTTTCTTGATAGTAGTAGGCCAGGGCATTGGCTAAGGTTTTATGGCGTTCTTTAGCGGTAGGGTGCATGAGAAGGCCAGCAGGTTTATTAATGACAAGGAGGTAGGAGTCTTCGTAGACTATATCCAAGGGGAGGGGGTAGGGAATTAGGTCCTGACTAGGAGCCAAGCTAATAGTTAGGTGATCACCAGCCTTGAGGAGGGTGTTCCAAGAGGTTTCTTCCTGATTCACCTTGATGAGACCCTCGGACCGAAGTTTACGCCGCATCCGTTGGGAAATATGGGCCTGCTTGATGCAGTGGTTAATGGAGGTAGGCTTTGCCTCTGGTGGGAGGGTGAGTTGAATTAAAGCTTTCATCGGACCTCCTAACGATAGATATATTTACAGTAGTAGAGCATAGATATACAATAGGATAAGAGTTAGACAATTTTCGATATGCCCAAGTGGGAGGATCTATGAGAGAGCATTGGTTAGAATTTGTTGCTGCACTGAAATCTATTTTTTCCTGGCGCTTATCACCGGGGCGGGCCCGTGAGGTTTCCTTTTCCACCTTACCGGTTATCGTGTCTGTTATTATTATGACCTTCTTGACCAGTGCGGACTATGCCGCCTATGGCCTCTTAGGGTCCTTGTCCGTTCTCAGTGGTTGGCAGGCCCTTAAAGTGCGCCGTTATTGGCTTTATTTTTTAGTGGCTGCTGGTGTTATGGTGGGGCAGCTCTTGGGCTTTGGCATATCCCACATGCCCTTGGTTTTTGCACCGCTCTTGGTGGCTTGGACCTATCTGGTTATCTTTACCTGGCATGCGTTGGATATCGGGGCACCAGGACCACTTAATACCCTTTTTGTAGTCCCTTTTAATGCTTTTATGATCGATCATGGTTACTCCACACGCATGCTCATGGAGGCCAACTTGTCATCTATAGCGGTAGGGGCAGGGGTATTATTTTTATTTTGGAGCTTAGCATGGCTAGGGGGCTGTAAGTTTATTGGTTTTACGGCCCATCAACAAAATGTTCGCATCGTAGCTATTAAACGACAGTTTGAAGTAGCTTTAGCACCAGGTTCTGATGCCCGATTTACGGCCCTTCGTGTAACCGTAGGGACTGTTTTCGCTATCCTACTAGGCTATGTTATATTCCCATTAGATAAGCCTTACTGGATTATTTTGTCTGTCTTATCCGTTATCCACCTCAATAAACCGCAGGGAGAATTTATGTATCGGGCGGTTCATCGGTCCTTGGGGACTGTTATAGGGGCTCTTCTTTATTGGTGGATTATGAATCAGGGCTGGCCTATGGTCGCCGTTCTAGCAGTTCAATGCTTGGGAATTTGGAGTCTAGAATACTTCGGTCCCCATAACTACACCTTGTCCACTATAGGCCTTACAGTCTTTGTCCTCATCATGACACCAATCCCTGATATGTCTCAGATGAATCCTCTTATCATATCTCGCGTAGTGGATACGTTCGTAGGTGTGGGCTTGGCTATCCTAGCGGCTTGGTTAGTCTACTGGCGGGAATTACATCATAAATAAGATATCTATTAATTCTTATTAATAGCTTCCATGATGCTAAGGATGTCTTCTGTTTTATGGGCTATGTATTGGCAACCCAATTCCTCGAGGGTAGCTTGATCACGGAAACCCCAAGTGACACCGATACAAGGAATGTGAGCATTCTTAGCAGTTTTTACATCTACTTCAGTATCCCCTATGTAGATGCATTGCTCTGGCTTTACGCCCAGCTCTTTCATAGCCTGGAAGACCATGTCTGGGGCAGGCTTACGCTCAATATGAGGGCTGGTTCCGATGGCGACTTTAAAGAGGCCCTTAAAGTATTGATTGTTGAGAACATCTACGCCTGTTTGGTACTTGTTGGAGACGATAGCGATTTGGTAGCCACGGTCTAAGAGATTTTGCAAGAGTTCTAGCATGCCAGGGTAGGGTTTGGTGTAGTCTTGCATATGGGCGTCATAGTAGTCTTCAAACAGTTTGAGGCAGGCTGCATGTTCTTCAGGGCTAGCGGACTCTGGCATAGTCCATTTCACTAGATTTGAAACTCCGTTACCGATGCGGAGTCGGACGTAATCGTCCTCATGGAGGGGGTAGGATGATGTAGCCAAGGCATAATTAACCGCATTTTTTAGGTCCTCAAAGGTGTCCAAGAGGGTGCCATCGCAGTCGAATATGAGGGTAGATATGTTCATGAGACCTCCTATAAGAAATTCATTGTCAACATTTAGAACTTGACAAAACTATAATTATTCTACAAGAAAAATAAAGGCCCGTAAATACTGGATTCAGAGGCTATAATTTGCCTTGTATTATGAATTTGGAGTAAAATATATAAGGTATTAGGAGGGACGTATGCTCATTTCAATTGTAGTGCCTGTTTTTAACGAAGAGGACAACATTCAGAATTTCTATCATGCTGTTACAGAGGTTATGAGGCAGGGTACCTATGATTATGAGCTTATTTTTGTAGATGATGGATCTAAGGATAGGTCTGCAGCTATCTTGCAAGCTTTGTCCCAAGATGATCAGCATGTTAAGGTTCTCTTGTTGGCCCGTAACTTTGGCCATCAGCTAGCCTTAACTTGTGGGCTTGACTACGCCAAGGGTGATGCGGTAATTACCATGGATGGTGATATGCAACATCCACCAACCCTGATTCCAGAATTGATTAGGCTCTGGGAAGAGGGAAATGATGTGGTCCGCACCATTCGTGATTCCACGGAAGATGCGTCTTGGTCCAAGTCTTTCACGTCCAAATACTACTATAAATTAATGAATGCAATGTCTGAAGTTCCCATTGTTGAAGGGGGTTCAGACTTCCGGCTCATGAATCGGAAGGCCCTTGAGACGCTCAAGCAATTCCGAGAACATGGACGTTTCTTGCGCGGTATTGTAGGCGACCTAGGATACCGACAAGTGGACCTACACTTTGTGGCACCAGCACGCTTTGCGGGCGTGTCCAAGTTTAGTGTTCGAAAAATGATACGCTTTGCCCTTGATGGTATTGCTGCTTTTTCCCGAGCTCCCTTGCGGATGGCTTTATACGTAGGTGTGGTTTGTGGCTTCCTGAGCTTGCTCATGATCCTTCACATTCTATTTGTCTACCTTATGGGTGAGGCTGTCAGCGGTTGGACCACCTTGGGAATTGCCATCTTCTTTTTGTGTGGGGTACAACTCATTGGCCTTGGCATTATCGGCGAATACGTAGGCCGGGTCTTTGAAGAGGTCAAACACCGACCTCTTTATTGGGTGAAAGAAACCATGAACCTAGACCAGAAGAAATGATGAGTATCTAACGAAGATACCTAAGAATTACGTCATAGTTTGGTACGAAACGATTGATTCGACCGTATAAAAGTGAGGATACAGATGAAACTTTTTAAAAAATCTAAGTTTATTACAATGGCCTTAGCCTTGACCTTATCTACTACAGCTCTTGTTTCTGCCAATACCTATCAGTATGGTGACCAAGGAGCGAATGTAAGTAAAATTCAAAAGCAATTGATTAAGCAAGGCTACCATGCAACTGATAAGACAGGGGTATATGGCAAGGAAACTAAATGGGCTGTCCGGCTCTTCCAAAAAGATCATGGCCTTCCTGTTGACGGTATTGCTGGACCAGAGACCCTGAAGAAGTTGGGCGTGTCTACCACAGGGGCGCCTGTAGCTCATGCTGTGACCCGTAGCAACAATGGTGGCGTTATCATGTCTAAGGCGAATGTAAACGCCATCTTAGCAGAAGCGGGCAAATACAAGGGTGTGCCGTATGTGTTTGGTGGCACTACACCGAGCGGTTTTGACTGCTCAGGCTATACTCGTTTTGTTTTCGCCAAGGCTGGTATCAATTTACCACGGTTGGCAGATGAACAATATATGATGGGTAAATCTGTATCCAAAGCTAATTTGCAACCAGGGGACTTAGTTTTCTTTGAAACCTATGAACCAGGTGCATCCCACTCTGGTATTTATATCGGTAATGGTCAATTCATATCCGCTACTAGCTCTCGTGGCGTAGCTGTAGCATCCCTTATGAGTGGCTACTGGGGCGAGCGCTATTTAGGCGCTAAGCGTGTTATGTAAGACCTTTAAATTTATATAGAAAAGCCCTAGCATGCATATGCTAGGGCTTTTCTATTCGATAAATAGGGGGGGGAATAAAGAAGCCAAACTCTTCAGAGTTTGGCTTCTTTATTGGTAATAGATGACGAGTTGAGTCATCACATATGGTGCTGACGGCCAGGATTGAACTGGCGACCTCATCCTTACCAAGGATGCGCTCTGCCGACTGAGCTACGACAGCATGTACGCCTATTATAGGGTACTTTTATGTTATATGCAAGCCTTAAATTTCAGACCATGACAAATAGAGTCTCTTTGGGCTAAAATGA
>URPV01000047.1 GCA_900549805.1 uncultured Veillonella sp. | reverse complement strand
AACACAGTAGTTAAGCTCGTAAACGCCGAAAGTACTTGGCTGGTGACGGCCTGGGAGGATAGGAAGTCGCTGATTAAGCAGAAGAGACACACCAAAAGGTGTGTCTCTTTTATTATATATACAAGCATGTAGAGTCCGACCAGGGGACCTGGGAAAAGCAGGGCAGTAGGAGCTGGAGGAGCAGAGCGACGACCAGATTCACTGCATCGCTTTCATCCGAGCGTAAGATTTCGCGTCGCGAAATCTCCAGCGAGGAGTGATAGGAAGTCGCTGATAACTCAATAGTTTATTTTTGGTATCTAGACGGATCGCTATAATATCGTAGATATAATTCATTGTTTCTTTCTGAATCACTGATAATTGTTGATAGTAAAATCTCCCCATGTATAAATTTATGTTCCTTAGTAAAATAGGCTCCTTGCTCACCTTCGTGATTGTGGAGGGCCCAGACTACGTTGTCTCCAGTGATGAAAGGGATGTATTTAAAATCAAGAAATTCAAATAAACCAGCAATCGTGATATCATCTGGCACGATAAACTCTTCAATATGGTGACTCATATCGTCAGCGGCACAAACAGGATCTCGGTTTATGACTATACGCATACTATTCACTTCCAATCTACGCAATGTTCTTTCTGTATTCATATTACATTACAGGCGATTTTATGTCATCAAGAGGTCTATTAACTAAAATATGATATTGGCCTTTAATTTATACATTTGTTAGGAAACTATGTTATAGTACTCTTAGTAAATTATTAATTCTACGTGAGGCTTTGCGCTATGAATACAACACTTAAAAAATGCCTTCTTATGGCAACAACTTGTACCATGCTGACAGGTTTTGCTGCTACTACTGTAACTCCTCCAGTACAGGCAGCAGGAGCGGCTGAATCCCTTCTTTCTGGTGGTTTGGCTATGGTTTATGTATCCTCTGCTATTAACAAGATGGATAATACAGATCAAGGGCAACAAGAATCTTTGGAGAACGCTAAAAAGCAAACTGGTTACTATGATAACCCAGCAGCTCAAGCTCGTGTAAAAGGAATCTTAGCTAACTTAGAAAAATCTCCTTTGGTGAAACGCAAGGGCTATACGGTCTATGTAAATCCGGATAATGAATTTAACGCTTTCATGACCATTGGTCGCGTTATGTCTGTTAATAAGGGTGCCTTGGATAAGTTGGATGACAGCGAGTTAGCTTATGTTATGGCCCATGAATTATCTCATGGCGAGCATAAGGATATCGTTAATGGCCTTAAGAAGCAAGTAGGCCTAGCTACGGCTGTATCCGCTGTAGATGGTGGTAATAACCTATTAGCTAATATTGCTGGTAACTACATTAATAATCAGGTATTCACTATGAGCCAAGAAAAGAATGCTGATAAGTTGGGCTTCCAAATCTTGGCGGATACGGACTATAACATTGGTGGTGCACCAGCGGCTATGGTGGTTCTCCGCAATGCCTATGGTGATCACTACCGCGAAGGCTTGGCTTCAGTTATTAATCCTAATAACCATCCTAAGACATCTGGTCGTGTTACTACGAATAACCAATATATGTATGAATACTCTGGCAACCACGTATCCGTTTCTGGTGAAACGGTCTATGTAAATGGGGTCAATATCTATACACCTGCTGCCTCTGGCCAATACACAGGTGAGGAACGGGCCTACTTCATGGCGGGTAAGTTGGCTAAGATGTATCACAAAGGACAAATTTATACCGGCGCAGCTTCTTATAGCGGTCCTAGTGTCATTGTAGCAGGTACTTCCGTTATTACCACACCAGGGGCTGATGTTGCTAGCATGGTGGCTAATAACTTGAATACGGCCTTTGCTAAACCAGCTCCAGAGGATAAAAACGGCAAAGGGGCATCTAAATCTAATGCCAATACAAACACCAAGAAGTCTGCTTCTAAATCACAAACTAAGAAGGCGAGCACAAGTCATGCTAATCATGATGTGAGCCGTCCTGTTAAGCTTAAGGTTTGATAGAAGTTTTCTTACACTCTGATTGTTTAAATAAAGAGGGTTTCCTAATAGGAAGCCCTCTTTTTGTACTTGTGTATCCATAGGTTTTCTTGGTCTGGTGTAGTATAATTTAATAGATTTATAAGCTTTTAGAATCCGGATCCACTTTAGGAGGTCCTTATGGACAGACAAGAACCAATGTTATCCCCTTATATGAGTAAGCGCAACCCATCGGGGATTCGTCTAGGACAAATTAAATTTCTCGCTCGAGAAGAGCGGCCTAACCTTGTTAATGGGGCTATTGGTAACGTTATGATGCCTATGTATCCTGCCATGCAGGACCGGCTCTTTAATCTAGGGGATCCTAATAGCCCCTTCCGTACAGGCATTGTCCCTTATATGGCGACTGCGGGTACACCAGAGGCGCAAGAAGCCTTTCGGGTTATTTTAAAATCTCAAGGTTTTGATTCGGAAGAGCTCAACGTCTTGGTAACTGACGGAGCCTCTATGGCTATGGAGATTTCCATGTTGGGCGTTTGCGGTGGCGCAGGTAAGGATGAACGACCTCTTCTCATGTTGGATCCTACCTATACTAATTATGCTGCCGTAGGCCGACGTATTGGTCGTAAGACTGTTTCTATTGGCCGCAGCCTCAATGAGGATGGGCGCTTTGAATTGCCTGCTACGGAAGAGTTGGAGAAGAAGATTCAAGAGGAAAAACCAGGAGCTCTCTTGGTCATTCCTTACGATAACCCTACGGGTCAGCTTTTTACCTATGAAACCCTTAAGGAATATGCGGCCCTCTGTGTTAAGTACAACATGTGGATTATCTCCGATGAAGCCTACCGAGAATTAGCCTATGAAAAGGGGGTTTTATCCACCTCTATTTGGGGCCTGACCGAAGAGGATGTACCGGGTATTACGGGTCGTCGGATTTCTCTAGAAACCGCTTCTAAGGTTTGGAATGCTTGTGGCCTTCGCATCGGTGCTATTATTACAGATAATGACGAAGCTTATAGTAAGTTCGTCGCTGAATATACCTCTAATTTGTCTGCCAATACTCTTGGCCAATATATCTTTGGGGCTTTGGCCCATGAAAGCTTTGAAGATCTCCGGGCTTGGTATAATAAGCAGCGTACTTATTACCGAGAAATGATCTATAAACTCCATGAAGAGCTACAGGCCGTAGAACCAGACTTTATTGTCTCCAACCCACAGGCCTCCATTTACTTTGTTATCGACGTGAGAAAGGTTGCTAAGCCTGGCTTTGATTGCGATGACTTTGCTATCTATTGCGCTGAAAAAGGGCATGTCATGATTGATGGTCAGGAGTACACACTCTTAATCGCGCCTATGAAGGGCTTTTATTCAGGTGCATCTCCTGAAGACAACCCTGGTAAGACCCAGTTGCGCTTGTCCTTCTGTGAAAATCCAGATGTTTTACGGCTTGCCCCTGTACTTTTGTCTAAACTCTTCAGAGAGTATGAAGCACAACGGGATAATGACTAAGATTGAAATAAAAAGGCCTCACCACATAGTGGTGAGGCCTTTTCTTAGTTTTTATAGGTAAGCTTACTATTTCTTAGTGAGCTTGTTTGGCTGCTTCCATTTCAGCTTTCAATTGCTTAGCACCGCGGTGAGCGAGCAAGGCGAAGATGATACAGAGGATAGCACCTGCGAAGAGGAGGTAGAAACCACCATCCCAGCCAACTTTATCTACGATGATACCGTAGAGGCTAGTACCACCGGATGCACCTACGATGTAGGACATGAAGCCACGAAGGCCAACAGCAGAACCTACAGCGAATGGAGGTACGATTTCCATGGTTTGTACAGACGCCAAGAATTGAGGGATGTAAATCAAGCAACCGATGATGGCTGCGAAGATGGTTACGGCAGTCAATGTTGTGGATTGCCAGTAACCGAAGATACAGAAGATGATGATAATCAAGGAAATAATAGCTGGTGGCATCCGGTAACCCTTGAAGAGTTTATCGGAGATATAACCAGCGAAGAGGGTAGAAGGAATGGCTGCCCATTCGAAGAAGAGGAAGGCAATGGCCATTTCAGCCTTGGAGAAACCTTTTACTTGTAAGAGGTAGATAGGAATCCATGTGAGGATACCGAAACGAATGAGGTATACGAAGGTATCAACGAGGGATACGAACCAAGCATTCTTATTTTTGAATACGTAGCGATAGAAGATTTGACCAGCAGATAGGTTAGCGGCTGCTTTCGCTTGTTCAGTAGTATCGTTTTTATCGTTTTGTTCACCTGTGATTTCACTGGTTGTAGGAAGCCCTTCGAGTTCTGGACTTTCCTTAATCATTTGATAGATGATTAAAGCAATGACGATGGCGATAACGGCTGGTACCGCATAGGAGGCCAAGCGCCAATGGTCTTGAGATAAGAAGAAGAAGGCAGCTGCCACGATAGGAGCGATAATACCACCACCGATGTTATGGGAGATATTCCAGATTGCACCGATGGTTCCGCGGGCGGACTTAGGATACCATTTAGCAATGGTAATAAATGAAGGGCCAACCCCAAAGCCTTGGAAGAAGCCATTCAAGACGATGAGGATGAGGAACATAGTCAAGCTATCAGCGAAGCCCATGAGTAAGTTCATGAGAGCACACATGATAAGGCCGAAGACCATAAACTTCTTAGGACTACATTTATCTGAAATAGAGGACATAACCCCTTTTGAGATACCATAGGCAATGAGCATGGAGCTCGTTAAGAAGCCGATTTGGGTCTTGGACAGTTCCAAAACACTTTGTAAATATGGTGTGGACAAGGCGAAGTTGTTACGCACGATGTAGAAGGCTGCGTAGCCTAGGAAGACACCAGCTAGGGCCCAGAACCGTTTACTATGGTAAACGGACATGATTTGCTCCTTAGGGACCATTGGTTTAGGAGCGCCAGGTTTCAAAAATCCTAACATAATAAAACCATTCCTTTACATAAATATAAAGAATAAAATAATGTTTTATTCATTATACGATAGAGAAAGTTATTAGGAAAGCCTTATTTATATTATTCATAGGCTTTTGTGATAACTCTTGGTTAGGCTTACCAAACTGCTAGTTGAGTGTTACACTTATAATAAATAGTACACATTACAATTAATATATAGTCCAATAAGGAGTTTTGGATATGAAACGAAAGGTTTTTATTACTGGTGCTAGTTCTGGTATTGGTAAAGCCATCGCTTATGCCTTTGCAAAAGAAGGGGATGACCTCCTTCTTTGTGCCCGGCGGACAGATAAGCTAGCTGCTATTAAAAATGATATAGAAGGACAATATTCTGTTACAGTTTCAACCTTCCCATTAGATGTCTGCGATCGAGTGGCGGTTGAAGAGAAAGTGCCTAAGGCTATTGAAAGCTTTGGAGGCATTGATATTTTGGTCAATAATGCGGGCTTAGCCCAAGGTTTGGATCCCTTCCAAGACTCTTCCTTGGATGATGCAGCTACCATGGTAGACACCAACGTAAAGGGGCTCATTTACGTGAGTCGAGTAACCCTACCTTTCCTCATTAAGCAAAATACAGGTCATATCTTTAACATCGGGTCTACAGCTGGCATCTATGCCTATCCAAAGGGGGCCGTTTATTGTTCCACTAAAGCGGCTGTGAAAGCTTTGTCTGATGGGATTCGTATGGATACTATGGCTACGGATATTAAGGTAACTAATATCCAACCGGGTTTGGTAGAGACCCCCTTCTCTGAAGTGCGTTTCCACGGTGATAAGGCTAAGGCTAAAGCTGTTTACCAAGGAATTGATGCCCTATTAGCTGAAGATATTGCTTCGGCCTTGGTCTTTGCGGCCAATACACCATTACGGATGCAGGTATCCGATATGACTATCATGGCTAACCATCAAGCCGCTGGTTGGATGACGGCTAGGAACCAAGATAAGTAGGAAATGGATACTTCTTTAGGGAGTACGCCATAACTATATACGAAGAAGATTATATAGGAGGTAAGAGTATGTCTTATAAGGTTGTCGTTGTAAACGCATTTAAAATGAATTATGATCACCAATTGGATTTCACTAGCTTAGGTGGTTCTGTGGAGGTCTATGATGATTCCACACCGGAAGAATTCATCGCTCGCATCCAGGGGGCTGATGCGGTAGTTACCAAGGAATACCCTGTGCCAAAGGCTTTGATGGATCAATTTCCAGCTTCTGTAAAGCTCATCGTAGAAGCGGGTACGGGCTATAACAACATCGATCTTGATGCAGCTCGGGCTAAGGGGATTACCGTTTGTAACATCCCTGCTTACTCCACAGAGCGGGTAGCTCATACGGCCATTATGTTCATTCTCAATTTGGCCTCTTCCATGGGAGCGCAAATCCGTAGTCTAGCTAAGGGTGATCGGTCTAACTTTACAGACCACCTTGCTGTGCCTCACTTGGAAGTAAACGGCAAAACCTTGGGCGTAATTGGTTACGGCCATACTGGTAAAGAGGTCATCAAGGTGGGCCAAGCATTGGGGATGAAGGTGATTTGCCATACCCATACGGCTCGTCCTAATCAAGGGGGCGTTCACTTTGTGGATTTAGATACTCTCTTGAAAGAGTCTGACTTTGTATCCCTTAACTGCCCTCTCAAGGACAGTACCAAGCACATGATTAACCAAGATAGCTTAGCCCTCATGAAGAAGTCTGCCTTTATCGTGAATACAGGACGGGGTGGCCTAATCGATGAAAAGGCTCTTATTAAGGCCCTTCAAGAAGGGACTATTGCTGGGGCTGGTTTAGATGTACAAGAATCTGAACCACCTGTACAAGATAACCCTCTATATGATATGCCTAATGTTATCCTAACCCCACATATGGGTTGGAAGGGTCTAGAAACTCGCCAACGTTTGGTATCCATTATCGCAGATGATGTAAAGGGCTTCTTTGCTGGTCAACCAGTTAATGTAGTTAGCTAGAATCCTAGCTTGCTAGTGAAAGAAGATAGTCCAGAGATGTAAAAAAGGCTGAGACATAAGTCTCAGCCTTTTCTTTTTTCAGGAGTTAGCCATCTTAGATATATGTAGCTAGAGCAACAGACAAGGTCTTTCATAAGCGCTATAGTATATCTATAAAGAAAAAAGATAGGTCATAGGAAAGATCCCTTAGGGAGGACTTAGGGATTATTTTATGATCTTAGAACTAGGTATAGATTGGCTAGCTTAGTCTAGCAGGAGGAGGCTCCTTATGAGTGCACAAATTATTAATAAATCCATGACCGTTGCTGATGCGGTTAAGATAAACCCAGAGGTAATGGACGTTTTTGCCAAGGACGGCATTGATTTTTGCTGTGGTGGTAACCATCCTTTAGCTGAGGCCATTGCAGAAAAGGGCAAGGATGTAGATCAATACATAGATATGCTCAATCAGGTTAAAGTGGCCCAAAAATCCACCCGCGCTGATGTCCTTAATTATTCTAAGGATCAGTTGATTGACTATATTGTCCATAACTACCATCGGGAACAATTGGTGATGATTGATGATATCGACCAAGGTTTGGAAAAGCTCCTTAATGTTCACTATGCCCATCACGGGGAAGAGTTAACTAAAATTTACCAAACCTTCTTACAATTGAAATCAGCTCTAGTTCCTCACTTCCGCCACGAAGAACACGTGGATTTCCCTGACTTTATTGCTGGTAAGCCTGTAGACTTTGACGAGCTTCGTCGGGAACACGAAGGGGCTGGGGAAATCTTAGAATCCCTAGATGCCTTGACTAACCACTATACAGCACCAGCGGATGGGTGTGCTACTTACCAGTATGTATTCAAGACTATGAAGGCCTTGGAAGAAGGTCTCCATGAACATATTTTTTTAGAGAACTCCGTTCTCTTCGATATGAAATAAGTAGTGCAACAGGTTTAAATTTTGCTTTTAGGGGAAGCGGACTCAAAAAACGTATAGGAATAATAAGCCGCCTTGGTATGAAAAATTATCAAGGTGGTTTATTTTATTTCCTAAGAGAATAGGGGTATACTAAATATAAATGAGCTATTATTTTAATTAGGAGGTCCTCAAGTGAGTACTGAACTTCAAAAAGATTACCAACGTTTTGCTCAGGAAGCTAAGCATATTGTTAAAGACCGCGTCTACACGGACTATTTGCGCCGTTATGCTTATGGTGTTGATGCATCCTGTTACCACTATGTGCCAGAAGTAGTCGTTAAGGCTAATAGCGAAGAAGAAGTGATTAAGCTGATTCGCCTAGCTAACCAATGTGGCACACCTGTTAGCTTCCGGGCCGCTGGTTCCTCTTTGTCTGGTCAATCCTCCTGTAAGGATGTGCTGATTGTTGCTAACGATGGATTTAAACGCATTGAAGTTCTTGGCAATGGCGAAGCTATTCGCGTGGATTGTGGCGTTATCGGGTCTGATGCTAACGATGCTTTGAAACCATTTAATCGTAAATTGGGTCCAGATCCTGCAACTATTACAACAGCTCTTGTTGGTGGTATCCTTAACAACAACTCCTCCGGTATGTGCTGTGGTATTGCCCAAAACTCCTACCAAACGATTCAATCCTTGCGGGTTATCTTGGTAGATGGGACCGTCCTCGACACAGGTAACCGCAAGTCTGTGGAGGCTTTCTTACAAGCTCGCCCTGATATCGTAGAAGGACTTAATAAAATCCGTGCAGATATCATGGAAGACCAAGAATTGGTGGACATGATTAAACGGAAATACAAAATCAAAAACACCACTGGTTATGGCCTCAACTCCTTGGTTGACTTCGATGAAATTGTAGACATCTTGAACCACATCTTCATTGGTTCCGAAGGGACCATTGGTTTCGTATCCTCCATTGTTTACAATACCGTAGAAGATGTACCTAATAAGGGTTGTGGCTTGGCCTTCTTCCCAACCTTGAATGATGCTTCTGAAGCGGTTGTTGCTCTCGCAGGTATGGGCCGTGAAAAGGTTATCGCTGCGGAAATGATGGACTATCAATCCCTCAAATCCGTACAACAATTGGAAGCGGTTCCTGACTTTGTCCGAGACATTCCAGAAGGGACCTCTGCTATCCTCTTCCAAACTGAATCCTATTCCAAGGATCAAGTAGATAAAAACTTGGAAGAAATCAAGTAATTTAGGTAAAAGAAATAATCAGAATTTTATTGGTATTCCACATCAAACAATGATTAATATGATTAAATACAAAGCAAATTTAGCTGGAATTACGGTTATCCAAACTAATGAAGCTTACACTAG
>URPV01000046.1 GCA_900549805.1 uncultured Veillonella sp. | reverse complement strand
GCTTATCATCCATGACCCCCTCTTCCACATGTAGGCGGTCAAATTGCTTGGAATCAATAGGTGGGAAAAAGGCATCCCCCTCAAAGTCTTCATCAATTTCAGTGACATAGAGAGTATCTACGAAAGGCATAAAAGCCTCATAGATTTGAGCACCTCCGATAACATAGGCTACCTCTAGGTCCCTAGCGGCCTTAGCCGCCTCTTCAGGGGAGGTAAAGACTTTTACACCTTCTGGTGCTGTAAAAGCATGGTCCCTAGTAATGACCCAGTGTTCCCGGTTAGGCAAGAGAAAAGGGAGAGACTCAAAGGTCTTCCGTCCCATGATGATGACATGGCCAGTAGTCATTCTCTTAAAAAAGGCCAAATCCTTGGGCAGGTGCCAAATGAGTTGATTATCTCTGCCAATGACATGGTTCTTGGCCTTGGCTACGATTAAGGCTAACATAATTCCTCCTTAAACACGACGAGACTAGCTCACGAGGGGCTAGTCTCACAACTAGGATGCGTACCAACGGACATGCCCCACTGCTTGACGGTAGTCATTATACAGCTACAGTCATGGACAGTTTGCCTAGGTGTTCATATCCTTCTAGGCTAATGTCATCTGGTTTAAAGTCATAAAAATCCCTTACTTCTGGATTGATATGAATGTTAGGGGCAGCCAAGGCTTTGTCTCGACGGGCCAATTGCTCCTTCATAGCCTCAAGATGGTTGGCGTAAATATGAGCATTATTGATGACATGAGTAAAGCGACCAGGTTTTAGACCTGTCACTTGTGCAATCATGCAAACCAAGGCCGCGTATTGAGCCATATTAAAAGGAATCCCAAGGCCCATATCCCCAGATCGTTGAATCAACATGCAGTTGAGACGGCCGTCGGCTACGTCCCACAGGGTTTCATAGGCACATGGTTGCAAGGCCATATCAGGTAGATCCTCGATATTCCAAAGGGTGACAATCATACGGCGGGAATCAGGGTCTTCCTTGAGAGTCTTAATTAGATTATCCAACTGCTTGTACTTGGCGATTTGATAGCCATACGCCTTACCAATGGTACCATCTTCGCGCATCCACTCATTCCAAACCTTAACGTTCATCTCTTGTAACTTGCGCACGTCGTTGGATTGCATTTGCCAAATCCACAAAAGTTCCTTAATGGCAGTTTTAAAGGCAACAAACTTGGTGGTCAAAATAGGGAATTCTTCCTCTAGGTCAAAGGACATAATTTGGTGGGGCAACTTATAGGTAGCTATACCAGTTCGATTTTGCCCATAGGTGCCGTGATCTAAAATATTAGCCACGATTTCTAAATATTGCGTATCTGCTGAACTCATGATAATTTCCTCTAAATTTCTACTAATAGTAGTATTATACACTACCCGAGTCACTTTCGTATTGAGCGATGACCGCCAAGAAGGAGGTGCCATATTTTTTGAGCTTAGCCTCCCCAACGCCTTTTATATTGGCAAAATCTGCCAGTGTTTTAGGTTTTAAGGCGGCTAAATCTATAAGAACCGTATCGGTAAAGACCAGGTAAGGCGGCACCTTTTGGGCCAGAGCAATCCGCTTACGGTGGAGGCGAAGAGCTTCAAAGAGACTATTAGTACTGTCTCCCATACTAATTCGGCTGTGGTCACCAGACCTTTTAGCCCGTGGTCGTGCTACTTCTTGTTTGATTTCTTGCACTTTACTATGGCCAGCTAAAACCTCTTCCGCCCCTGCTTGGAGGGATAGGATGGGATACTTACCCATGGATTGTTGGAGATAACCAGAGGCCACAAACTGTTGAATCATCCCCTTTACCTCTTGCGCACTATAGGACGACAAGGCGCCAAAAACAGGCAAAGCATCATATCCAGCCCGTCGAATCCGATCATTGTGCTCGCCTCGTACAATAGCAGAAATCATAGTCGTCCCAAAGCGCTCATCCGTTCCCCTGATAGCCCGGAAGATAGCCTTTGCTTCAGCTGTCATATCTTGCACCTGCCCTTGGTGGAGGCAGGTGGAGCAATTATGACACTTGTTCCAAGGAACCTCTTGTCCAAAGTAAGCTAGCATATACTTGCGCAAGCATTGGCTAGTAAAGCAATAATCAATCATAGCCTGGAGTTTTCTCTGCTCTATAGACAGGCGGGCTGGCTCTAGTTGTGACTGTTCTAAGAGGTACTTGTGAACCTGTACGTCCTGCCCATTGTAGAGGAGGATACATTCGGCTGGCGCTCCATCACGACCAGCACGCCCCGCTTCTTGATAATAGGATTCCATATTGCGAGGCATCTGGTAGTGGAGGACATAGCGCACATTAGACTTATCTATTCCCATACCGAAGGCATTGGTCGCCACCATAACCTGGATTTCATCAAAGGCATACTTATTTTGCATATCCTTGCGAACTTGGTCAGGTAGGCCAGCGTGATAGTAACCAGCAGCGATGCCCGCTTTCACCAAATTTTGGTAGACCTTCTCAACATCCTTACGGGTGATGCAATAGATGACACCAGACTGCTCTTGGTGGGCCTTAACATAATCCACAATATAGTCCATCCGTTGGGAGAGACGGGCCACAGCAAAGTGGAGGTTAGGCCGATCAAATCCCGTAATGTGAACTTGTGCATTTTCTAGACCTAAGAGTATTTTAATATCTCTTTCTACAGCCTTAGTAGCCGTTGCTGTAAAAGCTCCTACCACAGGTCGATGTGGCATAGTCTTCAAAAACTGCCCAATCAACTGGTAGGCAGGCCTAAAATCATGCCCCCATTGGGAGATACAGTGGGCTTCGTCTACAATAATCTGGCTTATTTTGAGGGTCTGCAAAACGTTGCGGAAGAACTGGCTAGCCAAGCGTTCCGGCGAAATGTAAAGAATCTTAACAGCCCCGATCCGCACATAGTAGAGGGTTTTGTTAAAGGTCTCCTGGTCTAAGGTCGAATTAATAAAGGCCGCTGGAATCTTTTGCTGGCGCAAGCCATCAACCTGGTCCTTCATGAGGGAGATGAGGGGTGAAAAGACAATGGTGAGCCCCTCTTGCAAAAGGGCTGGCACTTGGAAGCAGATAGACTTACCCGCTCCTGTTGGCATGATAGCCACCAAGTCTTGACCTGCTAAAAGAGTGGATACAGGGATCTCTTGGGCTGGCCGAAAGGCATCATAACCCCAGTAATGCTGTAATACATCAAGCGCCCGTCGGTCCATACATATCCCCCCTCTCCTAGGCAAGAAAAGAGACCCCAAGGGTCTCTAAGATAAGTTTATTGTACCATAAAAAGCAATCACTTTTCTTTTTCCTCCACCATGGCGTCTTCCTTGCATTACCAGTGATTAGAGTCACAAAACCCTATGTTCACACTAGTATTAATGCTATAATAGAAATATTCTTTATAAACACTCTTTATGCATTTCTAAAGGAGTCATAGTATGCACCAAAATGTAGGTATTATATTAGCCTTTGCCCTCTATCTGGGACTGATGATGGGCATCGGCATTTACTACTATCGAAAGGCCGCCAGTTCTGTTGGTGGCTATATATTAGGTGACCGCCAGTTGGGTCCTTGGGTAACCGCCCTCAGTGCAGAGGCATCAGACATGTCCGGTTGGATGCTAATGGGGGTTCCTGGCTTAGCCTACTCGGTAGGTATTTCAGGCCTCTGGATTGCAGTAGGCCTCATCATAGGGACCTGGTTCAACTGGACCTTCGTATCCAAGCGATTGCGCAATCATACGGAAGCCGCTAGTGATGCTATCACAATGCCTGAGTTCTTTAAGAACCGTTTCCATGATAAGAGCCCTGCCCTATCGGTTATCGCTTCGCTCTTTATCCTCTTCTTCTTCCTGATTTATACTTCCTCTGGCTTTGTAGCTGGTGGTAAACTCTTCAATACCGTCTTCGGTATCGACTATACTTGGTCCTTAATCATAACGGCCGGTGTAGTTGTCTTCTATACCTTCTTGGGTGGCTTTTTAGCGGTATCCTCCACGGACTTTGTCCAAGGAACCCTCATGTTCTTCGCCATCCTAGCCGTACCAATAGCTGGTGCCTGGGCTCTAGGTGGCCCTATCCAAACAGTGGACCTGATTGAAAGTCAGTTTCCACAAGGTTTAGCCCTCTTCGGATCTAGCACCGACACCTTCACCATGGTCATCGGTATTATCTCCGCCTTAGCTTGGGGCCTTGGATACTTTGGCCAACCTCACATCCTAGTGCGCTTCATGGCCATCTCCGATGCCAAAGATCTTAAAAAGTCTACCAACATCGCCATGGTCTGGGTTATCATTTCCTTAACCGCTGCCGTTCTCGTAGGCCTGATAGGCCATGTATTCCTTACTACACCATTGACAGGTACCGATGTAGAACGGGTCTTCCTCATCATGAACCAAGACCTCTTCCCTTCCTTCATAGCAGGCTTTATCTGGGCTGCTGTTCTGGCGGCTATTATGTCTACGGCCTCTGGCCAACTCTTGGTAACAGCCTCCGCTATCTCCAAGGATTTCTATAAGGGCTTCCTCCACAAGAATGCCTCCGAAAAGGAACAAATTCTAATTTCTCGTGCAACCGTTATGGTTGTATCCATCATCGCTATTCTCTTAGCCTTGGATCCTAATTCTTACATCCTAACCATGGTGGCTTACTCTTGGGCAGGCTTTGGTGCAGCCTTTGGCCCAGCCATCTTGATTTCTCTCTTCTGGCGGCGGATGACCCGCAATGGTGCCCTAGCCGGCATCATCGTTGGTGGTTTAACCGTTATCATCTGGAAACAATTCGCCTGGTTTGGCCTTTACGAATTGCTCCCTGGCTTTATCTTCTCTACTATCGCCATTTATGTGGTATCTAAACTCGACAAAGAACCACCTAAAGAAGTGCTAGAAGAATTTGATAGAGCACAAGAAATGCATATCTTATAAAACTTTATTAAAAGCCCTCACAGCTTTAGTATTCTAAACAGGGCCCCTATCCTTTTGCCATGACTCGTTACCGAATGTCAGCTCAAAAGGACAGGGGCCCTATTTCTTTTATTACATGTACTTTAAGTGCTTTTTTATAACTAAATTTCGGCATATAAAAAGCCCCCTCTTTCGAGGGGGCTTTTCTTTCAGTTTAAGAAGGATAGTTAAAATTATTTAACGTCTTCAAAACCTTTTTGCAAACGAACGTAGGACAAACGACGGTCTTTTGCATCTTCTTCAGTTTTAGCGAACAATTGAGCTGCTACTTCTGGGTTAACCTTTTGCAAGGAGTTGTAACGAACTTCGCCCATCAAGAAGTCATGGAATTTACCATAGTCAGGAGCTTTGGAATCCAAGGAGAATGGATTTTTGCCTTCTTCTTTGAGAGCTGGGTTGTAACGGTAAAGATCCCAGTAACCTGCTTCAACAGCACGTTTTTGTTCTTCTTGAGCTTTACCCATAGAAGCTTTAATACCGTGGTTGATACATGGGCTGTAAGCGATGATCAAGGAAGGCCCTGGATATGCTTCAGCTTCTGTTACCGCTTTGAGCAATTGGTTCTTGTCTGCACCCATAGCAACTTGTGCTACGTATACATAACCATAAGACATTGCCATCATGCCGAGGTCTTTTTTCTTAGTCTTCTTACCAGCTGCTGCGAATTGTGCTACTGCTGCAGTGTGAGTGGATTTGGAAGCTTGACCACCAGTGTTGGAGTAAACTTCTGTATCGTATACGAAGATGTTGATGTCTTCGCCGGAAGCGAGAACGTGGTCAACACCACCGAAACCGATATCGTAAGCCCAGCCGTCACCACCGAAGATCCAGTGGGAACGTTTAACCAAGAATTGTTTCTTAGCAAGGATTTCTTTCAACTCAGGAGTTGTAGCGCCTTCAGCTTCTACTGCTGCGAGCAAGCGAGCGGAGCGTTCACGGGAACCAGCGCCCAAGTTAGCGAATTCAAGCCATTGATCAAGAGCTTCTTTCAATTCGCCTGTAGCAGTTTCAGCTGCTTTAGCAGCAACTTTTGCCAAGTCAGCGCGGATTTTATTAACGCCAATCATCATGCCGTAACCATATTCAGCATTATCTTCGAAGAGGGAGTTTGCCCAAGCTGGACCGTGGCCTTCTTCGTTAGTTGTGTATGGTGTTGCAGGATAAGAACCGCCCCAAATGGAGGAACAACCAGTTGCATTGGCGATTTGCATGCGGTCACCGAACAATTGAGTCAACAATTTAGCATAAGGTGTTTCACCACAACCAGAGCAAGCGCCGGAGAATTCGAACAATGGTTTTTCGAATTGGGAACCTTTAACGGATTCTTTCTTGAATGCAGGGATGGATTTAGTTGGCAAGGATACAGCATAAGCCCAAGCATCAGCTTGTTCGATTTCTGTATCGATGGAAGTCATCACGATAGCTTTGCCTTTTGGAGCTGGGCAAATATCTACGCAGTTACCGCAACCCAAGCAGTCCAATGGGGAAACAGCGATGCGGAATTGCAAGCCATCTTGGGAACCCATAGCTGGAACTGTTTCGAAGTGTGCTTTTGCTTTTTCTGGAGCATTAGCGATTTCTTCTTCTGTTGCCAATACTGGACGGATTGTAGCGTGAGGACATACGAAGGAACATTGGTTACATTGGATACAGTTTTCTGGAATCCATTTTGGAACGAACAATGCTGGACCACGTTTTTCGAATGCCGCAGAACCAACAGCCATAGTACCATCTTCGCGACCTACGAATGTAGATACAGGAAGATCATAGCCACCTTGTGCATTAACAGGTTTAGCAATGTTTTCTACGAAGGATGGGCAATGTTCGCAGCCAGGTTTAACTTCTGCAGGACCTTCGTCAACAGCATTTTTCCAATCAGCTGGAACGTCGATCTTAACGAGAGCATCAACGCCTTGGTCGATAGCAGCGTTGTTCATGTCAACGATGTTTTGACCTTTTTTACCATAGGAAGTAACTACAGCTTCTTTCAAGTATTTAATAGCGTCATCGATAGGGATGATGTTAGCCAATTTGAAGAAGGCAGCTTGTGTTACCATGTTGATACGACCACCCAAACCAATTTCGCGAGCGATTTTAGCTGCGTTGATTGTGTAGAAGTTCAATTCTTTTTCAGCGATTTGACGACGGAGTTTAGCTGGCAAATAATGGGACAATTCTTCTGGAGTCCAAGTACAGTTCAAGAGGAATGTACCACCTTTTTTGATGCCGCGAATCAAGTCGTATTCATTTACATAGGATTGACGGTGACATGCAACAAAGTCAGGTTCAGTAATGAGGTAAGGATAGTTGATAGGTGTTTTACCGAAACGCAAGTGAGACATTGTTACGCCACCAGATTTTTTGGAGTCGTAATCGAAGTATGCTTGTGCATACATATCAGTATGGTCACCGATAATTTTGATAGCGGATTTATTAGCACCTACAGTACCATCAGAACCGAAGCCCCAGAATTTACATTCAGTTAAGCCTTCAACTTTGATGTCAACATTTTCAGGACGATCCAAGGACAAGAATGTCACGTCATCGTTGATACCCAAAGTGAAGTGTTTGCGAGGTTCTGCGGAAGCCATGTTATCGAATGCTGCAACGAAGTCAGCTGGGATAACGTCTTTGGAAGACAAACCATAACGACCACCGACAACGGAGATGTTGCGACCGGATTGAGCTACTGCAGTTTGTACATCGAGGCAAAGAGGTTCAGCAATAGCACCTGGTTCTTTTGTACGGTCAAGTACAGTGATGCGTTTAACTGTTTCAGGAATAGCTTTCATCAAGCGATCTGCTGCGAATGGACGGAACAAGTGAACGTTGATGAAACCAACTTTACGGCCCAATTTGTTGAGGTAATCAACAGTGGAAGTAGCTACTTGTGCTGCAGAACCCATCACAACGATGATATCAGTAGCATCAGGAGCACCGTAGTAGTTGAACAAACCATAGTTAGTACCTGCCAATTTGTTGATTTCGTTCATGTAGTTTTCAACAATGTCAGGAATGTTGTTATAGAATGGGTTGGATGCTTCACGGTTTTGGAAGTACACGTCAGGGTTTTGAGCAGAACCACGTTCTACAGGAGCGTCAGGGTTCAAAGCGCGTGTACGGAAAGCTTTAACTGCTTCCATATCAACCAATGGTTTCAAGTCATTGTAGTCCCAGATTTGGATCTTTTGAATTTCATGGGATGTACGGAAACCGTCAAAGAAGTTAACGAAAGGCACGCGACCTTTGATTGCGGACAAGTGAGCTACAGGAGCCAAGTCCATTACTTCTTGTACGGAAGATTCAGCAAGCATAGCACAACCAGACGCACGGGATGCCATAACGTCTTGGTGGTCACCGAAGATGGACAATGCATGGGATGCCAAAGCACGAGCTGCTACTTGGAATACACCTGGAAGCAATTCACCAGCAACTTTGTACAAAGTTGGGAGCATCAAGAGCAAACCTTGGGAAGAGGTAAATGTAGTAGCGAGTGCACCGGATTGCAACGCACCGTGACAAGCACCAGCAGCACCTGCTTCAGATTGCATTTCTACTACTTGTACAGTATGGCCGAAGATGTTTTCACGACCTTGAGCAGACCATGTATCGATATGTTCTGGCATTGGAGAAGATGGTGTGATTGGGTAAATCGCAGCCACTTCGGAGAACGCGTAAGATACATGTGCAGCGGCAGCATTGCCGTCCATAGTTTTAAATTTACGCATGTTAAATAGCCTCCTTAAGCATGACGTATAAATAAATTTGCTCGCCTTTTGAATTATTCCTATCCTGCATAGACACGTTACCATATTGCATACACAGCAAAAGAATGTCATAATATAAGAATGTATATATAAATATCATATACCTTCACTTATGACATGGATAAGTATCCATTCCGATATAATAATTTTAATTAGCATAGCTTTGATTTAATTATACAAGCTAGGCTAGGGAGTGGCAAGGTTAGTGGTCTCTTTTTCATATGAAAATAACGCTATAGAGCCATTACATTAAGTTATAATTATACAATTTTTGATAATTATTCTTAAATAGAGCTCACCCCTTTTCCTCCTTGTAAAAAAAGATTTGAGGTATTGCATGGATTTCCATCATTTAAAATATTTTGTCGAAGTTGCTGAACAAAAAAGTTTCTCAAAAGCAGCTCTCAACTTACACATCTCCCAGTCCGCTATCTCCCGGACCATCCGCGCCCTATAGGATGAAGTATGAGTGGTTCTCTTTATTCGTAATGCCAAGTCCGTAGAACTGACCGACGGGGGAACCATCTTCCTCACTCACTCCAAGCGCGTTGTCTTTATGTTTGAGCATTTAAAAGCGGACTTCGAAAATGAATTCCGCTTAGAACAAGGCTCTATCCGCATCGGTATACCACCCATTACGGACGCTCCTATC
>URPV01000045.1 GCA_900549805.1 uncultured Veillonella sp. | reverse complement strand
GGTCATTTTAAATATAAACAGGATTTTATGACCAAAAAAGGGATATGTTCTATCCTTCAGAAAATAGGTGGGTTTAGATCGTCTTAAGACCTAGTCATAAATTAATAGAATTAAAATTTAAATGAAATTTGTATGTATAAAATATTAGCATATAAATGCGTTAAAATATCAACAAAGCCAGTAATTTACTGATTTTGCAATAAAAAATCAAAAAGGCATTAACAATAGCAAAAACGAATTTTTATAAAATTTAACGTATAAAAATAAGCTTAACACAATATCTAGTAGTTGATTGCTAGATAGGATTGATAATTAGCTTATCTAGTATACCATTGAAAAATATCTATATGTTTTTATGGAATGGACATTTACTAGTTTATTTATGAAATAAAAAGTTTAATAATGCAGCAATTACGGTGATATTTTCCTATTGTTAACCTTTCGTGTTTGACTGGTTGTATCTTGCTGTGGTAGAATTGCTACAGCAGGAGGGATACAATGATACAAATGCAAAAGATTCACAAGCGATATGCATCTCTTGTGGCATCCGGTTTGATGGTATTAGCTCTGACAACGTCTGGCTTTGCTTTCAACGACAAAACAGTAACAGTTGTGGCAGATGGTTCTGCCCATACAATTAAAACGCACTTGACCTCTACGCGAGGCATTGCACAAGATGCTGGTCTTACCTTAGATCCTAAGGACCAAGTTATCTCTAATACGAATACAATTCAAGAAGGTACTACCTTGACTGTAGTAAGAGCAGTACCAGTTACGGTTACCGTAAATGGTAAGACGAAAACTGTGAAAACGGCTAGTCAAACGGTAGGTGATCTAGCTCAAGAGTTAGGTTATAAAGAGCCTGCTTATACGACTAAAGAAGATTCTAAAGCAGCTGTGGTAGCTAATATGACGGTTACTATCGTAAAAGTGGCTAAGCACGAAGTAAAAGAAGCCGATCGTCCCATTGCCGTTACAGAAACTCGTCAACAAGATGACTCCATGGATATGGGGCAAACGGTAGTGGCTCAGCAAGGCACACCAGGTGTAGAGACCGTAAAACAAGAGGTTTACTACGATGCTAATGGTAATGTCATCAAAACTGCTGATAAGGGTACAACAGTAAAGCAAGCTATGATTCCAACCATTGTAAAGGAAGGAACTCGAGCTGTAGTTACTAATGACCCTGCTAAGCTAGCACAACAAGTTATCTACATGGAAGCATCTGCTTACTTAGCTGGTGATGGTGATGGAGCAGGGATTACAGCGACTGGCCTTCCAGCGGTACGCGGTGTAGTTGCCGTTGACCCTGATGTTATTCCATTAGGCACTCGTCTCTTCATTCCTGGCTACGGCGAAGCAATCGCTGCCGATACAGGAGGGGCTATCGTAGGTAATCGTATCGATCTCTTGATGGATTCCTATGGTGAAGCTATGGACTTTGGGCGTCAGGATGTACCGGTTTACATTTTGGGCTACTAAGACCTAGGTCGATTACTAGAGATCCCAGTCTTAAGACTGGGGTCTTTTTTTGTCCAAATGAATTACATATGGTAAAATAAGGAGAATTTAAGTGAGGAGTTCCCATGTTAAAAGAAGTCATCGTAGTGGAAGGAAAATCAGATATTCAACGGGTTAGTCAGGCCCTAGAAGCTGATTGTATAGCTACAGAAGGCTTTACCCTTCGCAAGGGTGTCATTGACCAAATTCGTGTGGCCTATGAAAAACGGGGAATCATTATTTTGACTGACCCTGATACAGCTGGTGAGCGGATTCGTCGCTTCTTGACTAAGAAATTTCCGCAGGCTAAGCAGGCTTTTGTGCCTCGTGACCAAGCTTTCGCCAATGATGATATTGGCATAGAACAGGCATCACCAGAAGCTATACGTCGAGCACTTTCCGTCCTCCATGTTCAATCCTTAGAACCATCCCAGGAATTTTCTATGGCCGATATGGTGGCCTATGATTTGACGGGCTATCCTAAATCCGCTGCCTTACGGGCTGCGGTGGGTGCTTCCTTGGGCATCGGTTATGGTAATGCTAAGCAGTTTGTTTACCGCCTTAATCATTATGGGATTAGTAAAGATGACTTTCATAGGGCTGCGCAAGAGGCCCTACATAGCTTAGAAGTAAAGAAATAGGAGACCTATGCTAGAACCAATTATTGCGAGCCCTGAGGTAGTTCATCATATTTGTAAACGCTTTGGCATCACTATGTCAAAAAAGCTAGGGCAAAACTTTTTGATTAAACGAACTGTAGTCGATCAAATCGTAGCAGCTGCTGACCTAGGTCCAGATGACCAAGTGTTAGAAGTAGGTCCCGGTATTGGGACCTTGACGCAAGGCTTAGCACAAAGTGGAGCCCGCGTTAAAGCTATTGAATTAGACCAGCGCCTTTTGGAAGTTTTGGATACGACTTTAGAGTCTTACGATAACGTGGATATTATCCATGGAGATGTCTTACAACTCAATGTACCTGAAATTATGGACCATAAACCCTTCAAGGTTGTAGCTAATTTACCCTATTACATCACGACGCCGATTATCATGTCACTCTTGGAGGCCAAGCTTCCTATTGAGCGTTTGGTTGTCATGGTGCAACGAGAGGTGGCACTCCGCATGGTGGCCCAACCGGGCACTAAAGACTATGGGGCCTTATCTGTAGCCGTACAATACTATACTGAGCCGGATATCGTTTTGGAGGTGCCTCCTAAGGCCTTTATGCCGGCTCCTGCAGTAACATCAGCAGTTATTCGCTGCCGGCTACGTCAGAAACCGCCTGTACATGTAGATGATGAAAGAATTTTCTTCCGTGTGGTAAAAGCTGCCTTCGCTCAACGGCGTAAGACCTTCTCCAATTCGATGAAGACCACAGGCTTATCCAAGGAACAGATTGCTGTTATTTTGGAGCAAGCAGGTATTGATGGGCAACGAAGGGGAGAGACCTTAGGCTTACAAGAATTTGCTGACCTAGCTAATGTTTGGTGTCAATTGTATAAGTAAAGGAAAGGCCCTTATGGGCCTTTCCTTCTATGAGGTAGACAATGGACCTCTTATGGTATGTATTTGAATATATTGGAACCGTAGCGTTTGCTATATCCGGTGCCCTGATAGGGGTGTCCCGGAACATGGATATTTTTGGTATGGTCGTCTTGGCTCTGGTGACAGCTATTGGAGGCGGCGTTATTAGGGATCTTTTGGTGGGGCAAATACCACCTCATTCCTTACAAACGGGAACCTATGTGGTTTTAACCATACTGGTTACGCTAGCTCTCTTTGCTCTCTATAAGACTCACTACAGACGGCGCCGCGCGGGGATTTGGGTCCGCCGATCCTATTTGATGGCGGATGCTTTGGGCCTAGCTTCTTTTACGGTAACGGGTGTCAGCGTAGGATTAGCTAATTTCCCAGACTATATGGTTCTCTCTATTATTCTAGGGACGGTAACTGCCGTAGGTGGTGGGATGATTCGGGATGTGTTAGCCCAACGGATACCTTCTGTTCTCCGGGAAGAGGTGTATGCCTTGCCTGCTATTGTTGGTGCGACACTCTATTGCTTCTTAGCTCAGGGTGACTTCTCTGCTTGGGCCGTAATCATTTCCTTTTTGACTGTTTTGGGTATTCGCCTTATGGCTATTTATTTCCATTGGCACCTGCCAAAGGTTCGTTAAGTGTAAATAGGGGCTCCTAGATTAAGTAATGTCTAGGAGCCCCTGTTGTATATGGTTATATTGGCTTTTTTATGTGTTGGTGATATATCTGATAAAATGTATAAATAAAGGTCCATACTAGCTTTGCTAGTATGGACCTTTTTGTAAGATTTTATTAGGAATGAACTCGAGACCTGTATACATTCAAGAAGAACTTGTAAGGTAATTAAACTATTAACAGAAGAGTTTTCCCATAAAGGTAATTAAGAAAGCGTTGGCAAAATCGATGAGGAAGGCACCAACCAAGGATACAATGAGCCAAGCCCGTGGGGATGGACCGTGTTTGGATGCCAAGGACAACATGTTTACTAAGGCGTTTGGTGTAGCCCCTAAGCCAAAGCCGATAGCACCAGCCCCGAGCATAACGGAAGTGTAGGTGCGTCTGAATACCCAGAAGATGATGTAGGCAAAGATGCAGATAAGAACCATTTGTACTGCCAAGATTACTAAGAGAGGGAGGGCCAGGTCAATCAATTGGACTAATTTCAAAGAATTGATAGCCATGGTTACAAAGAGAGCCAAAGCTGCATTGGATACCGCATCGAGTGCTACGTCATTGATTTTATATTTGTGGGTATAGTCGCCAAAGTTACGAATAACAGCGGCAACAATCATAGAGCCAATATAAATAGGTAATGGGCCAAGGACAACACTCAAGAATTGAGACATGATAGTCCCCAAACCAAGAGCCAATCCAATCCACATGGTAATGGTAAGGAGGTCTTGGGAGGAGAATTGTTTGCCTGCTACAACCTTATCTTCGATGACGGAAATATCAGTATCATCCATAGCGGAAGGATCTTCGTATGGGGTTTTTACCTTGTGAAGTTTGATAATTCGTTCACCTACAGGAGCCCCCAAGAGGGTACCTGCCACCATACCGAAGGTAGCGGCTGCAATAGCGGCGGCAGAAACACCAGGAACGCCAAGGAGTTCTTCAAAGTGCGGACCGAAGGCAGAAGCCGTACCAAGACCACCCATCATAGAAACGGAACCAGCGATAATGCCGAAGATTGGTTCGATGCCCATGAGTTTAGCTGTAATAATACCAGCCCCATTTTGTACTACAATCCAGATGGAGCAGAGAATAAAGAATACGAGGATGCCGATACCACCTTTTTTGAGGACTTTGACGGAGGCCATGAGGCCGATGGTGGTAAAGAAGGCCAACATCAATACAGTTTGTAGCTGGGAATCAAAGGTTATGTTAATGATTTTAAAGTAGGCCAAGAAGGCATTGATAAAGGCAAAGGGAAGAGCCCCAATGGCAGGTGCTGGGATACAGAGCTTTTGCAAAATTTTAGCATGCTTGTTAATCCAAGTACCGATAAACAAGGTAATAATGGCCAAGCCAACGGTTTGGATCATGGATAATTTAAGAGTCCACACACCGTTAACCATAGATAGGTCGATAAGAGGCATAAGAATCACACTCCTAATAAAAACTATAGAATCTTAGCTATGTGACTATCATAGCATAGAGACTTAGAAAAAGATACTATAGAATCTAAAAAAATGCAGTAAAATTAGTATGTATACAAGATACTTCAATAAGGGACTTATATGCACACTAAAAGGTAAGGATGTATATCCTGGAGAATTCAGTAAAAAAGACCTCCTAGAGGAGGTCTTTTGGAAGTTTGCATACATGCGATTACTCGCCATGTCCTGTATGAATACGTGGTGCTGTGAGGAAGGTAACATCAGGGTTTCGTTCTACCACCCAATTCATTTGCCATTCGTTGGCAATAAGGATGACCGTACGCCCACGATTATCTTTAACCACCATTGCATTATCTAAGCCCTTGAGGGTTTTAGGGTCTATATCCTCGTCAATCCAACGGGCAACAGAATAAGGAAGGGTATTGTTTAAGAGGTCTACATTATATTCGTTTTTAAGACGGTATTCTAGCACTTCAAATTGGAGCATGCCGACAGCACCTACAATATAGGAGTCCATAGCATGGGCTTGTTCGAAGATCTGTACGGCCCCCTCTTGCGCTAACTGGGTCATGCCCTTGATGAATTGTTTGCGCTTCATCGTATCCTTTGGAGAGATGCGGGCGAAGAATTCAGGAGGGAAAACCGGAAAGTCGCCAAAAGTTACCTTGTGTTTAGGTATACAAAGGGTGTCGCCAACCCCCATGGTGCCAGCATCAAAGACGCCGATAATATCGCCAGGGTAGGCATCTTCTACGATAGTTCGCTCTGTAGCCATAAATTGTTGAGGCTGGGATAGACGAATTTGCTTCCCCGATTGTTGGTGGAGTACAGTCATACCCTTTTCAAATTTTCCAGAGCAGATACGCATAAAGACAATGCGGTCATGGTGATTTTTATCCATGTTGGCTTGGATTTTAAAGACCAAGGCAGAGAAGTCTTCTGAATGGGGGTCGACCACTTCTTCTAGGGCTTGGCGTGGGGCTGGGGCTGGGGCCAGTTCTAGAAATTTTTCCAAGAAAGGCTTAACGCCAAAGTTAGTCATAGCAGAGCCAAAGAACATAGGGGTGAGATCGCCCTTTTGTACGCGGTCGTAATCGAAGGGGTCGCCAGCTATATCTAAGAGTTCAATATCATCTTTGAGGGCTTGGTAGACTTGGTCCCCGATGAGCTCTCTAAAAGCGGGATCATCTACATCCCATACTTGAGAGGCTAACTTTTCTTGACCATGGGTTTCGTCCTTTGCGAATAGTTCAACGGTGTTACTTTCACGGTTGTATATGCCGTTATAGTCGCCGTTAATCCCTACGGGCCAGTTCATAGGGACAGATCGGATACCCAATACACTTTCAATCTCTTCCATGAGATCGAGCGGGTTACGACCGAAGTGGTCCAATTTGTTAACGAATGTAAAGATAGGAATGCCTCGTTCCTTACAAACGGCAAAAAGCTTTTTGGTTTGTGCTTCCACACCCTTGGCAATGTCGATGAGCATGACTGCAGAATCCGCAGCCATGAGGGTTCGATAGGTATCTTCCGAGAAGTCTTGGTGACCAGGGGTGTCCAGAATATTAACCCGATGGCCAGAGTAATCGAACTGGAGGACGGAGGAGGTAACGGAGATACCCCTTTGTTTTTCGATTTCCATCCAGTCAGATACGGCATGTTTATTGGTTTTTCGGGATTTAACAGATCCTGCTAAGTGGATGGCCCCACCGTAAAGCAAGAGTTTTTCCGTTAAGGTAGTTTTACCAGCATCTGGGTGAGAGATGATGGCAAAGGTCCGGCGACGATTAACTTGATCTAAAAATGTCATTGAGATACTCCTATATAATATATATCTTTTATATTATATAGGATTTGCCATTCTATGACCATATGGGAGGAGGCGGTGAGTAGGGAATTTTGTGCGAAGAATGATAGAATCATGTATAATAGTTCTACATGTTAGGAGCGCGTGTTTATGATGGAGGTGGGATAAGGTGCGTTTGTTTATTGCAGAAAAACCGTCTATGGGGCGGGAAATATCTAAATATTTGCCAGAACAAAAGCGGATACAGAAGAACAACGGCTTTATCGTACAAGGGGATGACATTGTTACCTGGGCCTTTGGTCATGTGTTGGAACAGGCTGAACCAGGTGATTACGATGAAAAGTACAAGCGTTGGCGAGCTGAGGACCTGCCTATTGTACCTGATCAATGGAAACTCCTAGTTACTGAATCATCGAAGGCTCAGTTTGAAACCATTAAGATGTTGATTGGTAAGGCTGATACCATCGTCAATGCTGGTGACCCGGACCGGGAAGGACAGCTTTTGATCGATGAAATCTTACACTATGTGGGTACGGATAAGCCCGTTCAACGGATTCTCCTCAATGCATTGGATGAAAAGTCCGTACGGGCAGCCCTTAATGATTTACGAGATAATAAGGATTTTTATAACTTGCAACAGTCGGCCTTGGCTCGGTCTAGGGCTGACTGGCTCATGGGGATGAACTTATCACGGGCGTATACCTTGGCAGAACGTCGCAAGGGTCATAAGGTAACCCTCCCTATTGGCCGGGTAAAGACGCCAACCCTATCCATTGTTGTGCGCCGGGAACGGGAATTAGATTCCTTTGTTCCTATAGATTACTTTACTCTAAAAATACGTTATGATCATGCCAATGGCGCCTTTTGGGCTGCTTGGCAACCTAAGGACGAGCAGAAGGGGCTGGATCCCGATGGTCGCCTATTAGATGAAAACATCGCTCAAGAACTGGCCACTAAACTCCTAGCTGATCCACAAGCCCTAGTCCATAAGGTGACTAAGAGTAAAAAGAAGGAAGGGCAACGCTTGCCCCTTTCCTTGTCGGCCTTACAGGTCTTGGCTGGCAAGGCCTTTGGCTATGACCCGAAGACTGTTTTGGATGTGGCCCAACGGCTTTATGAACGAAAATTGACCTCCTATCCACGGTCTGATTGTGACTATTTACCTACCAACCAGTATGGTGATAGAGGGGCTGTGGTCCGCAATTTGATTAAGTGTGGAGATCAAAAGGTGGAGGCATGGGCTAGAGGGGCTAATTTGACTATCAAGTCCAAGTGTTGGAATGATAAGAAAATCACTGCCCATCATGCTATTATACCTACAACCGTAGCAGCTAAGATGGATGGTCTTTCTCAAGATGAACGCAACATCTATCACTTAATAGCTCAGGCTTATTTGGCTCAATTTTATCCTGAACATGTCTATGAACAAACTAAGATTGAAGTTGTTCAGCAAGATGAAATTTTCGCCGCCTCTGGACGTGTAGTTATTGAACCTGGCTGGAAAGCCCTTTATGCTCGTAAGAAAAAAACTGCTCTTCCAACTGATAGTGGTCAAGATCAGGTTAAGACTGATTCCTTAGAGGGAGAGGATGAAGCGGATTTGACCGATGACCGAGGGGCGGAAATTATCCATAAAAGAGAAGCGATTGAAGAATCTGATAATCTTCCTCAAGTTAAGAAAAAAGACCCCCTTACTGCGATTGATAAGCAAATCGATAAGAAGGCGACTAAGCCACCTAGCCGTTTTACTGCAGCTACTCTTTTGCAAGCGATGAAGGAAATTCATAAGTTTGTGAAAAATGAGGATCTAAAGAAGCAGTTGAAGGCTGTTTCTGGCATTGGAACGGAAGCAACGAGAGCTACCATAATTGAAGAGTTAATATCTCGTGGCTTTATGAAGGAAACAGGGAAGAAAAAAATTCTCACTCCTACAGAAAATGCCTATCTCTTGGTGGATGCTTTGCCAGAAGAACTTATCTATCCGGATGAAACAGCTCTTTGGGAAGAGCGGTTAGCTAATATGTCGGAAGGCCAAGACACCTTGCAAGATTTTTTGGATGATCAAATTGCTTTCTTGCGTAAGTTGATTGAAAAGTTGGCCATTGAGGTTCCTCTCATTGCGTCTGGTGGCATGCAAGCTAACATTACACGGACTATTAAGCGAAACGAGGGTGGTCGGCCCCTGGGTTTGCCTCCAGACCAGTTAGACAAGCTCGAAACCTGTCCTGAATGTGGGCAGGGTAAAATGCTGGTTCGCAAGGGTAAGTTCGGCCAATTTTATGGTTGTACTAACTATCCTAAGTGCCACTATACAAAGCCCCTAGAGGAGAGCAGAGGTTCAGCTTTAGGCCTGCCGGATCCGCAAGTGGGATTTGATTCACAGAAACCTGAGCCTCTTGTTGAAGATATTGAGGTGCCTCAAGATCAACAGCTCTATCGTTGTCCTCGCTGCAAGCAAGGCTACCTAGTCCCAGTCCCTAAAGGAAACAATCAACAATGGATTTGCTCTAAACGGTCTAGCTGTAAGACTACCGTGTCCGATGTGGAGGGTAAACCAGTGGCGTATGCCAATAAATAAGTACTGGGAGCTAGCCTTCCTAGAAAGAACAGCTCAGCTAGCAAGGATAAAAGCCTAGAAGAGTCCTGGAGTCATATAAAATAAATGGCTCTGTCACAACAAATGGTTGATTTTGACGAGAAATAGCGTATAATAATAGTAAGAAACAGTACCACCGAAGGAG
>URPV01000044.1 GCA_900549805.1 uncultured Veillonella sp. | reverse complement strand
TTAAAATTCCCATAGGAGGCATTCCCTCCATACCAATAAATAGTTTGATAGCCCAAGGCTTTCATTTGATTGGCAAAAGATGTAGGAAAAGCACCTTGCCAAAAAGATTCTCGTTCATTAATCTCAAGGCCCGCATCATAGAGACCACTCATTAAACTTACAATAGACGGTCTTGAAACATTCCCAGCAGGCAAAAAGTTGGGAATGCTAACCGTATGCTTGTCCTCTTTAAAATTCCATAGACCGGGACAAACATTTAATAACTCATAGGGTTTATCGATTGACCACTGAGGTATACTTTCACCAACAATTAAAAAGATATGCTTTGGCTTCTTAATCCTTGGACCCTTAGCCACACGTTTAAACGCATATAAAGGATTTTTTAAGTCATGCCAATTATCCCTATATTGCTCTGGCACAAGACGACTAATCGCCTCATCAACATCTTCTTCTGATGCTTGGAATTCCAACCGTAAAGGATGCTTATAGACCGTTTCCAAAGCACATAAATCAGGTACTGTTGCACGGGCGAAGAAAATATCTTCTTTCACTACGGTAGGAACTGTATCCCATTCTGGTTTATCATCATGAGATAAGCTCCCACCATAGCGAAACCAATAAAAACCTAGTACTGATAGGATAATCAAAAAGATATTCCATAGAATGATTTGCCAAGTATCATCAAATCCAGGGTAGGCAATAGATGGTAAAGATAGAAACACATGTCCCATAAACCAAGATAGGATGGCAACTGGTAAGAAACCAAGTAATACTAATACACCATGATCCTGATTAAAGAACACATCTACTAAATTCTTCTTTTCTGCATGCTTTCCATAATGAACCATGTAATTATAAGTGTCATGAAAATGCTTATAGAATATCATCTTGCCCGCAAAGGCCGCATACAAAACACAGGAATACAAGGTTAGAGCAGTTAACCGCACCAAGTCTTCATACTGATGGTAAGCATCTATCCAAAGAGCAGGTATGGTAACAAATACCAATGGAACCAGAAATACATAAGCATCAAAATCCATGCCCCACCAAAATCCATACTTACATGCACCCAAAACAGATGCCCACCGCCCCTGCCAGGAAGGATATGGATTATATACACGCATGAAGATAAACCGAAATATGGTACTCAAAATAGGAGCCCAAATCATCAATTTAATATTTTGTTGTAGGGATAAGAAAAATTGCTCGCTCATGGTTGATTAATTCCTACGTTATAATGGTTCTCATTACACACTCTATCCCTATTATAGTTTGCCCTTTGATTGATTTAAATAGTACAGCTTAACGTACTTTGTCACCGTATACATATAGTGGTATAGGGACAATATAAATCCTATTTTCCCATCAAGAAAACCTCTTTGTAAGATATATATCTTAAAAAATGCCCACTGCGGTCTAATAATAATATCCTTCCAAAAAGAACAGCCCTTTCCTTCTTCATGATATTTTTCTGCTGCCGCAGATGTATACTTATTGAATTTATTAAAGTATTGTGTCCAATTATCATATGTATAATGGAATAATTTTCCCTGCAAAGTAGCTTGTGGATAAGGACTGATAAAAGCTTCATGTACGAAACCTTCTACACTAGCTCCTTCCTTAGGCATTAAACGCAAAACCTTATCAGGCCGCATAGATCCATGACTAGCCTTGTTATGGTGGAATATATTATGACGACATAACCAATAGGCTCTTTTCTCTCCATCCTCTACAGCTTCTCGAATAGAACTATTTAATTCTGGAGATATACGCTCATCGGAATCAATAAACAGAATCCAATCACCTGATGCTTGACTGATACCAAATCGCCGCTGTTGAGACCAATCGCCATTAAGAGCATGAGGAATAACCTTGGCACCACATTCTTCTGCTAGTGCTACCGTTTTATCCGTGCTACCATCATCAATAACTAGTATTTCATCAGCACATTGAATGCTTTGGATGCAATCTACGATATGTTCCTCTTCATTCCGGGCAAGTATAATCGCAGTAATTTTTGACATAAATACCCCTTTCATTTACATCTTCACAATACTTACCAATTATTCCCTTTAATAATCCGCCAAGCACTCACTTGCCGCATGGTATCCATCCAATCCTTGTCGTTTTGATTCATAGGATCCTTTAGACTATGAATCGTTTTGCCATCAGACCACAAGGCATGATTAAAAGCAAAGGATTGCTTATCAAACAAACTTGGTACCATAGCTTCGTAGCTTTGGCCAGGTCGACCGACCAATTGCGCAATAGTTGGAATCAATTGAATGGCCATGCCAAATTGATGGTCAGGCATCCAAGATTTTTCTAATCCTTGCCCATAGAAGATAGCTGGGATGGTAGAGCGCACCATAGGACTCACTTCCTTAGCAAAATTGAAGCGTTCGCTATGATCGCCAGTGATGATAAATAGACCAGAAGGATCTTGAGCTTGCATAGCCTTCACAAATTGACCCATCGTATGGTCCGCATACCAGAAGGTACCAATTTCTTGAATGGTATCTGGCTTGTTGCCAATATCATCCGGAAGAGTACCCAGCTTGCTTTGATCAAAGCCCTCTTGAGCCAAATCCATATTATAAGGAGGATGGTTAGTCGTAGTAAGAACGAAGTTAAAGATTTTTTCTCCCTTATGGGCCTCTGTATAGGCCTCGATACCCTTAAAGAGGTCCTTATCAGGCGCGCCCCAAGCATTACCCCCTTGGTAGTTAAGGTCAGAAGCATCGTGGAACTCGTCAAAGTTTTGAGACAAGGCAAAGCGTTTTACATCCTGCCAGGACCCAAAGCCCCCATACCAGAAGACAGTCTTATAACCAAGGCCCTTCATAACACTAGCAATACCCATGCCATAAGAAGCTTGGTAGCTGGTTGGTTCATAGTTAGGGAAAAGACCTACATCAGGCATCCCTGTAAGGAAACCGTTAACTGCTGGCATAGTCCCTGTCCCTTGGGCTAAGAGATAATCTGCAGACATCCCCTTTTGGGTAAGACTCTTACCTTCGTGAGCCACATAATCACCGAATGATGCGTATTGTGGCAACATAGGCCATAGTCCATAAGACTCACCCAAAATAAAGGTAACCGTTTGCGGTTGAACCGGCAATTTTTCTTTATCAATAGTGTGCTTAAAGGATTCATCAATAGTCCCAGCAGGCTTACCACCAAGAGCTACGATTTTCTCTTTCAACTGCGCCTCTGTTAAGTCCACCTTATGGAATTGTTGCATCCGCTTATGAATAGTTCTCACCCGATAGAGGGCTTGCGCATCATCCAAAATGGTTTCATTGAGAAGGGTTGAAGACATGCGAGTCGCATTTTCCCAGTTAATGGAATGGGTATAGCTAAAGGCCCCACCCCATCGGCAGAATATGGCAATAATAACCAAAAGAATGGTGACTTCCCCAGTCCGCACCCACAATTGCCCAGGATTTTTAGGTTCCCAAGAGATTGGTTCCTTAGATAGGATTTTATTGATGACCTTAACTAAAATAGCACAAGCTACAATAGCCACAATCAAATAGGGTATAGCATGATACTCATTAATAGCCGTATTGATAATAGCCCCTATATCATCGTGAGCACCATTAACCAACATAAGATTATAGCCAGATTCAAAAATATGGTAATAAGGAATCCGAATGATAAATAAGAGAGTCATGACAATGGTTGCCAAAGAGTACCAAATACGACGGATGGCTTGCGCTGGCCATGTAGTCCTAAAGGTTTGCACTAGGGTGGCAACAACAAATGGTACTAGACAAATAACCACAATAGTTTTCAAAGAAATTCTAAAACCGTACCAGAGTGTCATCCATATATCGTGGAACTTTACATCTGCTAGGGTATTAGCAAAAATGCCTAGAAATACGATGCGAAAAATGGTCAAGAGAACTACAAAAAAAATAAAGGCCTTTCCTTCTTGTTGTAAGCCTTTCCATAATCGATCAAATCGTTTCATGAGACCCCCTAAAATCCATGTAATTATGCCTAATTATACCACATTTAGGACTCTATTTCGGGGTCTACCACATTATTTATAAGCCCTTTATGGTATAATTTTAATGTTTACCTAAACTTTTTTATCAAAGGATATGTATATGGACTCTACCCTAATCATAGATTTTATAATCATTATTATCCTCATCGTGGCCTCTGGCTGGTTCTCCATGTCTGAGTTGGCCGTTATCAACGCCCGTAAGCACAAGTTAGAAGAACTTGCTGAAGGTGGTGATAAACGGGCTATCCTAGCCCACAAATTGGCAGACGATCCTAACCAAATGTTTTCCACTGTACAAATTGGTATTACCTTGGTAGCTATCCTAACTGGTCTCTATTCTGGCGATACCTTCGCAGATCCTCTAAAAGAGGTGCTCTTAGAAGCTATGCCTTGGTTAGGCTCCTATGCAGGATCTATCTCTTCTATTCTCATCGTTGTACTTATCACCTATTTGACTCTGATTATTGGCGAATTGGTGCCAAAGCGTTTAGCTATTAACAGCCCGGAAACCATTTCTATCTGGATTGCTCGCCCTATCTATGTACTTAGTCTGACTCTCCGCCCTATTGTAGCCATTTTAGCTTGGTCTACAGACTTAGTTCTAAAAATCTTAGGCGTTAAAATCCATGAAGAACAGGCAGTTACAGAATCAGAAATCAATCAAATGCTCACAGAAGGTGTTGCCAAGGGTGCCTACGAAGAAGAAGAACCAATCATGGTAGATAACATCTTCCACTTGGCTGACATGAATGCAGGTGACGTCATGACACCGCGTACACAGGTGAGCTGGATTGACCTCAATGACACAGAAGAACACATCATGGAAGTTCTTTCCAATTCTTCTAACTATCGTATTCCAGTAGCCCATGATTCTTTGGATAAGCTTAAAGGTCTTATCACTGTATCTGATGTATTAGGTAAAATACTTAAGAACGATGAAGATAAGCCACTTAAACATCTTATCGCCCAATGCCTCAAGGATCCTATTATGGTCCCTGAGTCCCTCTCCCTCATGAAGCTCATCGATACCTTCCGTACAGAAGGTGTTCACGAAACAGTCGTCCTCGATGAATACGGTTCCTTTTCCGGTCTCGTTACCCTCCACGACATCATGGAAGAAATCGTCGGTCTCATGCCATTCGGTGAAGAAGAACGAAAGGAAGAAGAAAACCGCATCGTCTCCCGCAGTGAAAACTCCTGGCTAGTAGATGGCCTCTTAGACATCGACGAATTCAAGGAATACTTCCATATGGAAGAGCCCCTTCCTGGCGAAGAAGATGACCTCTACAAGACCTTAGGTGGTTTTCTTACCTACCTCTTTGGTCGTATTCCAAAGGAGATGGACAAGGTCATATGGGAAGACTATATCTACGAAGTTATGGATATGGATAATACCAGAATTGATAAGATCCTCGTTACCTATCAACCAAAAGAAAATATAGAAGATAATAAATAAATAAGACCACTAGGAAGGTTTCCTAGTGGTCTTTATTTGTTTAACTTATGTAATTTTATTCCTCTCTACTTAAGTCTACTTCTTTTAGTGGTACTAGCTTAGTCTTGCGACTCAACTTATAACCAAAGTAGAGAAGGAGGAAGGCTGGAATTCCGATATAGGCAACAGATACGCCATACCAGTCGATTTCATCACCCAAGAAGGCCGAGTAGTTTTGACCAGCGATGATAAAAATACACATAGCCAAGGCCAAGAGTGGACCCAATGGGAAGAGAGAGGCTGTAAACGGCAACTCGCTAAGATCCCGTCCTTGTGCCTTAAAGGCCCGACGGAAACGATAGTGGGAAATAGCAATCCCCACCCAGGCGATAAAGCCAGACATACCAGAAATATTGACCAACCAGTTGTAGGCTTGGCCTTCACCAATAAAGGATGTAAGGAAAGCAAAAAGACCCACAGCGGTTGTTGCCAACAGGGCTGGTACAGGAACACCACGCTTATTGAGCTTAAGGAATACCTTTGGTGCCTGTCCTTCCTTAGCTAATGCATAGAGCATACGCGTAGAGGAATAGAGACCAGAATTACCAGCAGATAAAACAGCCGTCAAAATAATAGCATTGATAAAGCTAGCGGCAAAGGCAAAGCCAAAACGATCAAATACCAAGGTAAATGGAGATATAGATACATTCTCAATAGAAGAATTGAGAAGATTTGGATCCGTATAAGGAATCAGGAAACCAATGACGATAAAGGCGCCGATGTAGAACATCAAAATCCGCCAGAAGATGGATTTGATAGCTTTTGGCACATTCTTTTCAGGGTCTTCTGATTCACCTGCAGCCACACCGATAAGTTCTGTCCCCTGGAAGGAGAAACCAGCCACCATAAAGATAGCTAAAATAGAACCCAAACCGCCGACGAACGGAGCTTCGCCAGTTGTCCAGTTTTCAAATCCAGGAGAAGTCCCACCAATACCTAAAATAAGGAGAGTCCCTATAAAGAGGAATACGAAAACTGTAATAACCTTAATAGAAGAGAATACGTATTCGCTTTCACCAAAGGACCGGGTGGAGAGAATATTGATAAGGAAGAGGGCCCCTATAAAGAGAGCTGACCAGAGTGAGGCAGGCACATCAGGGAACCAATATTTCATAATTAGGGCACCCGCCAAAATTTCTGCAGCCAAGGTAATAGCCCAGTTAAACCAATAGTTCCAACCCAAGGCAAATCCAAAGGCTGGATCCACATAGCGAGTGGCATAGGTTCCAAAGGAACCAGATGTTGGCAAGTAGGTAGCCATTTCACCTAAACTTGTCATGAGGAAGTAAACCATAAGACCGATGAGGCCATAGGCTACGAGAGCACCACCAGGTCCAGCAGTGGAGATAGTTTCCCCACCAGCCACAAAGAGGCCTGTCCCGATGGAACCACCCAAGGCGATCATCATCATATGGCGAGATTTTAAACTACGTCGTAATTTTCTTTCTTCAACCATGCTATCACGTTCCTACAAGTCCAAATTACGAACGTACTTAGCATTGTCTTCAATGAACTTACGACGAGGTTCTACCTTGTCACCCATGAGTACGTTGAAGATACGGTCCGCTTCAATAGAATCTTCCAAGGATACTTGGAACATAGTCCGATTTTCAGGATTCATGGTCGTTTCCCACAATTGTTCAGGGTTCATTTCACCCAAACCTTTGTAGCGTTGGATAGTGATATTTTCACGACCCACTTCATCCAATTTAGCCGTCAATTGTTCATCAGAGTACACATACCAATGAGATTTACCCTTCTTAATTTGGTACAGAGGTGGTTGTGCAATGAATACGTGACCCCCTTCAATTAAAGGCTTCATATAGCGATAGAAGAAGGTGAGAAGAAGAGTCCGAATATGAGCTCCATCCACATCGGCATCAGTCATGATGATAATCTTGTTATAGCGGGATTTAGTGATATCAAATTCTTCCCCAATGCCTGTACCAAAAGCGGTAATCATGGACCGGATTTCATTATTTGCCAAAATCTTGTCCAAGCGGGATTTTTCTACGTTGAGAATCTTACCGCGCAATGGCAAGATAGCTTGGTAACGACGATCACGACCGGATTTTGCAGAACCGCCCGCAGAGTCCCCTTCGACCAAGTAAATTTCAGTCATGGAGGTATCTTTTTCAGAGCAGTCAGCCAATTTACCAGGCAAGGAAGAGACTTCCAAGGCATTCTTACGACGAGTCAAATCGCGAGCCTTACGAGCTGCTTCGCGGGCCCGATTAGCCATAGTTGCCTTTTCAATAATCTTCTTAGCATCTGCAGGATTTTCTTCGAAGAAAATCTTAAGCCCTTCCGATACGATTACATCGGTAATCCCCTTAACTTCGGAATTGCCTAATTTAGTCTTGGTTTGCCCTTCGAATTGTGGTTCCAACACCTTAACAGAAACGACAGCTGTCAAACCTTCCCGCACATCGTCACCGGTCAAATTGGACTCAGATTCCTTAATAAGACCAGTCTTACGACCATAATCATTGATAGTCCGAGTCAAAGCAGATCGGAAACCGGATAAATGGGTACCACCATCAACGGTATTAATGTTATTGACGAAGGAGAGGATATTATCAGAGTAACCATCATTATATTGGAGGGCTACATCTACAACAACGTCATCCTTTTCATTATCAATAGAGATGATATTTTTATTGATGGTTTCCTTGTTTTCGTTCATGAATTTGATGAACTCAGACAAGCCACCTTCGTAGTGGAAGCATTCCACACGAGGCTCTTCACCACGCAAATCAGAAATGGTAATTTTAAGACCCTTATTGAGGAAAGCCAACTCTTGCAAGCGAACTTTGAGAGTATCGAAATCAAAGACAGTGGTTTCAAAGATTTCTGCATCTGGTTTGAACAAAACGGTTGTCCCTGTATGGTCAGTCTTACCGATTTCGTGCAATTCGGATGTTTTGTGGCCACGAGCAAAAGAGATTTCTTGAATAATCCCATTTTGATGAACTTGAATTTTGGTCCATTCAGACAAGGCATTTACAACTGAAATACCTACCCCATGGAGGCCACCGGATACCTTATAACCGCCACCACCGAATTTACCACCTGCATGGAGTTTAGTTAATACCAATTCAACGGCAGACATACCAGATTCATGCATGCCTGTTGGAATACCACGGCCATTATCCACAACGGTAATGGAGTTATCTTTGTTGATGGACACTTCAATATGTGTCGCATAGCCTGCGAGGGCTTCATCCACGGAGTTATCGACTACTTCGTATACCAAGTGGTGTAAACCACGGATAGAAGTAGACCCGATGTACATACCAGGACGTTTACGAACTGCGTCTAAGCCTTCCAGAACTTGGATATTCTGGGCTCCGTAATTTTGCTCAGCCATTGTTCCTCCTTATAAAAATCAACCACACTTAGGTATTGTATGGTTTAACATTATTTTTTGCCTAAATTTTATTATACTATAGATTTTCTTCTTTGAATATTTTATGAGTCCCTAGCTAACTCCTAAAGACCTAATTATTCCTATTATTTTCTTTTACCTTTTCTCTAGTCTGGCTTTCCGGTAAAAACTTAGACCTATACTTAGCGCAAAGATTGGCCACAAATTGCGGCTCTAACTGGTCTACACTCTTGAAGGTGATAAGTTGAGCTAACATATACATATGATGGGGGTCATTGGACCCAAAGTGAACCTTATCCATATAGTAATAGATTAATTCCTTACGAGCCTGATTAAATCCCGCTAGGGTACAGCGCATATAAGGTTTCATTTGATCATACTTAAGGGTAGGATGCTCTTCTAACACCTTAATAATCTGACCCACATGGGCGCGGTAACGGCCATGATGACACTGAGCACAAATCAGTCCTTTAGGACTTTTCCTACCATCTTGAGGTTCAATCCACTTACCACAGAGTTTACAGCGTACATAGCCTTTCTGAGAAAGTAATTGATTTTTTTTCCAATTTTGTACCTGTACCTTACGACCTATGGCCTTCAAATTAGGATTTTTTATAGTCTCCAAAGAAGCATCAATAGAGTCTAAAATTTCCTTGGGCAAGGAAATTTTAGAAAAATCAATTTTCCCTTTAGGCTGATACGATAAGTCTATATTCTTAGCTTGCACTTCATCCTTAATAAAGGATTCTTTTTTTATAAGGACCCGAATATCCTTAATAATATCGTCCCCATAATATTGATTGATAGAACTTAAAATTTGCCCCTTACGCATAATCACTTCCTGCATCC
>URPV01000043.1 GCA_900549805.1 uncultured Veillonella sp. | reverse complement strand
AAAGACCCTGCTGCTGTATTTAAACAAGTTAATATTGACGCCATCGTAGATAACGCGATTGACCGAGAATTAAAGGATTCTAAAGCGGCCAATGACCCACTAGCACGCAGCCTAGTAAAGCTCTTAAAACCAGTAGCCAAATCAGCGCTTAAAGAACTAGCAGTCCAAGAGATTACCGGCCAGGATAGTAAATTAGATCCAACCATTACTGATGGTGCAGTCAGCGCCCTTCAAGACTTGACAGCCTCCTACAAGGACCAAGATAAAATAAAGGTTAAGGACCTCAACATCCATGTGGACAAGGATAATATTTGCACCTACACAGTAAGCCTAGAAAACCCTAAAACAGGCCAATCCACAAAAATCGACCTCCTGGCACGTCAATTGGATGATGGCACCTGGGAAATTTATGACATTCCCAATATTACTAATATCCGTGACATCCAGATTGGTTCCAACTAAAGGAATACTAAGTCATACAAACAAAAATAAAGAAACCCCGGCGAGGAAACTTCTTCGCCGGGGTTTCTTTATATGAACTGACCTACTATAAACAGCCAGTCTCTTAAAATTTATGACTGGAATGTGGCCCCTGTATTGAAGGTCCTTACAGTATATCTTATAGATGATCCCATGGGTGTTCACGGTAATTTTGTTCCCAATAGGACTCGACAATCATATCACTGCGTTTAATCTTATCAAGCATCTTAGAACGTGCATTGGTCATAACATCTTCACCGTGCTTACCACCAAAATAAGCATAAGGAGACTTGCCGAGGGTATACATGACAGATACATACGGTTTGGCGGAACTCCTATTATCCTTATTTAAGCCTAAGTCAACAGATAGATGTGGAGTTACATTCAACTTAGCACCTAGTTTTACACCATGAATGGACTTCCACTTATGTTGATCAATATAAATCATCTTTAAAGGATGCTCGCTTGAGCCTTTATTTTTCCAGTGATAGCCCTCAACATAGGTAGAAATCCAACGAGCATTTTTGTAATCTCTTGTATACCGTAAATCAAAGCCACCTAAGGTATTCTCATAAGCAGATCGATAGCCTATCACACCATTAGGTGTATCAGGATAACCTACATCAGGTGCTGTATCATGGAATTCTTCTGACCGTGGCGTATGGTCCAAACCAGTGGCAAACTTATAAGGGGCAGTCTTTTTTTCTGACAAGCCATGATAAAAATTGGCGCTAAGTGTGTTAAAGCCAGACACATACTCTAAGCCTAAGCCAAGTCGCCCCATGTTATCCTTAAAGGCATGGTCATAAAAAGCATTAGCACCAACATAAGCATGTTCATGCTGGCTAAGACGGCGATAGCCAATCCCAAGACTTCCTACTAGGCCAAGAGACTCACGCGCAATGCTTTCCCCCTTATCAAAATAATAAGGTTGTCGCAAAGCTTGATCGATAGCTAACCAATATGGATCTGTACCCTCATAGTTACCTTCACGACCATTCCAGTAGGCTGTACGGGTAATTTTTTCTCCTCCATTACCGTCTAGCTTTCCTTGCCAGAATAGGACAGACTTAGAATGTCCATCATAATGCTTGATTGGTTGTAGGGTTTCGATAAAATAGTGGGCTCTTGTATCATTTTTAGATGTGTGGTCACTATGATCAACTACCGGTGTACCCAAATGCCCTGGATTAAGTGCTTCCTTATAATCATGATAGGTATCTGTCTGACTCATTTGCAAGCCCACACCTATATCCGTGCGATCCATCCAACTAGTCTCAGAAACTCCCATATTGTCTGTATGAGCCCTAACATCTACAGCCAGAGCTAGCATACCTATATTGCATAGGCAAGCACTACAAATTAGGGTTTTTAATAATATTTTTTTACACATAGTAATAGTTATATCCCTCTAGTTCACATCTAAGCTCGCACTCTAGTTTACACTTTTCTTATATGTGAATTAATTATGAAAATAATGTATTCATAATTATATATGTATTATATAAAAAAATCAACTTATAGTAGGAAATATATCGAAGTATGCATTTGATTGTATGTAGGCCCTCTCTATGCCATTATCGGTTCAACTATTCCCAATGAATGATTTTTGAATATTTGATCTTAGAAGTTAACCTTCATGTCCTTGGGAATTTGATCTGGCCGAGCTTGGATGATAGCTACGGTAAAATTAATATGAGCAATCAAGTGCTCTCCTTGATCATAGAAAAGCATATCCCACACATGGGTCTTAGCCCCCTTATGGAGGAGTGTACCCTTGGCCACTAAAATTCCATCTCCTGCAAAGGGATGAAGGTGTTGGCAGGACATAGCCTGACCAACTCCCACCAGTCCCTTATCTTTCACAAGCTCGTAGGACATGTAAGACCCTACGGTCTCTGCAAAGGCCATAGTGGCGCCACCATGGAGCCAACCCAAGGGTTGTTTATGAAAATCATTGACATGCATCTCACTGTAAAAACCCATGCCCTCTTCTGTTAAATGCGTGTTTCTAATATTGAGTAAATCCATTATATTTGGCATAGGATCCTCCTACCAAGACATTTCTGTATGCGTATAGGAACAAAAGTCTAGCTGTTCTTCATTAATTGTAGCGCCCAATCCCGGGTCCTTACTAATGGACATCATCCCATTGACAAAGGTCAACTGTGGTTGTGTCAAATCACGAGGGAAGTAACGGGTCGAATCAGATAAATCCCCCGCCATATAGGAATCTCCCAAGGCAGCCAGTTGGGTATGCATGGTCTTGGATATGGACGACTCCACCATAGATCCTACCCAGTAGGCTATATGGTGGTCGCGGCAATAACTAATCATCTCCTTCACATTATGAAGGCCCCCAAGACGACCTAGCTTTATATTGAGTACGTCTATACAGCCATGGTCATGAGCCTCCTTGAGGTCTTCTAGTGACAGAACAGACTCATCCAAGCAAATCGGTGTCCGCAAATTCCAGTCCGCCTTGCGCCGAACCTCTTGAAAAGCTTTTTTCATATGACTTGGGAAGGGTTCCTCAATACACTTAAGGGCAAGGTCGTCGTAACCTTCTAAATCATGCCAGGATGTTAAGTCATAAGACCCATTAGCATCTACAGCCAAGTCTATACGAGGAAAGGCATTGCGTACAGCCCGCGTCCGAGCCACCCCATCAGCAGGTTTAACCTTGAGCTTTATACGCCTACAACCTCGATTCACATGGTCTTGTGCCATAGAAATCAGTTGGTCAAGGGGCATATCTCCCAATACAATCCCCTCCGGTATGGTGTCTTGTAAGGGCTGACCCATGACCTTTTCCACTGCATTCCACCCCTGTTGCTGGCCCGCTAAGTCTAGTAGGGCAGCTTCTATTCCTGCAAGGGCCATAGGAAATTCTTTGGCCATAATCTCAAAAGCAGCCATAGCTTCCGGCGCATCCATATTCTCCACAAGACTATAGGGATTAATGCCTTGGGCTATATTACGTCGCAAGCCCTGCCTACGAAGTTCATGACGGACCTTATAGAGGTAAGGAACAGCTAAGTCTCGTATAAAGGCTTCAGACTGATCAAGGGTCTCAGACGTATAAAAAGGCTCTGTAAAGGCTACATCCTCTCCATAGCCGATTGCCCCATCGGACCCATGGGCCTCTATAATCAAGGATTCCCTCGTTTTCACAAGACCCTTAGCTGTTTTAAACTCAAACTTGAGGGGTAAATGGACCCGTCGCATAGCGAAATAAGCTAGGTCCGTATCCTCCATCAGGCGTGGCAAGGCCAGCAATGTTGGCTTCATAGATGTAAGTCCTTCCTGACAATCTTGCCCATCCCATTACGGGGGAGCGTCTCTAACAAACGATAATATTTAGGGATTTTGTAGGAAGCTAAGCGTTCTCGTAAGAAAGTCTCCAAATAGCCTAGGACCAAGTCCTCAATACGTTCTAAATGACCAGAATCCAAGCTAGAGTCCTCCTCTTTGATAAAGGCCGATAAAGACCCTCCTACATAGGATTCCCAAGCCTCTCGGGCAATGGTCACAAAGAGAGCTGGTACTTGCCCCCACTTGGCATCTTCCACAGGAATAAGAGCACATTCTTTAATAAAAGGGAGGCCGTATAAGATATCTTCTATTTCCTTGGGATAAATATTTTCACCGCCAGATATGATGATATCCTTGCGACGATTGACGATATAGAGATAGCCCTCCTGATCCAAATACCCCAAGTCATCCGTATTAAATGCACCCGCTAGAGGGGCTTGTCCCAAATAACCTGCCATAAGCATGGGTCCCTTCACCCATACTTGGCCTACCCCATCTGGGTCAGCTTGGCGAATATCGACGGTCATACCTGGCAGAGGCTTGCCGACAGAGGCCTTCTTATCTGGGTGATTCAAGAGGGAAAAGGTTACACACTGGCTGAAGGTTTCCGTCATACCATAGGTCTTATAGACCGGTAAACGTTGGGCCAAAGCCTGATTTACCAATTGGTCTGGAATGAATTCACCCCCTAAAAGGATAAGCCGTAATCTATGCCCTTTACCTATGTTAGGCATAAGCCTCCTAAGGATGGTTGGTACCAAAGAGACCATGTTGACAGACCCTGCATTAATAGCCTCTAGAACCCGGTATCGATCATACTTTTCATGGATAGTAACAGCCGTCCCATTATAGAGAGACCGCATGAGGATAGAGAAACCAGACACATGGAATAAAGGGAGAACCATGAGCCAGTTATCGTCCTCCTGATAGCCCAATACCTCGCGGGAAGCCTTCACATGAGCCCGGATTTGTCCCCACGACAGAGGAACCGACTTGAACTTACCCGTTGTGGCGGATGTATTCATAATGACGGCTATATCTTGGTCAAGAGGATCTGCCGGGGCCGGCAAGTCTATGGGTTCTGCCCCTAAGATTTCCACGATAGTAAGGACTTCAAAGGGGGCGCACAGGCCTGATTCTTGCCAAGAATCAATCATATCGTCTGCTAACAAAAGACAGTCAATGGCCAGTTCTTGCGTTTGCCTCAAAACCTCTTGAGGCCGCAAATGAACATTAAGAAAGACCACTTCCTTGCGGATGCGAAGAAGGGCTAAGAGAACCATGGCCATAGTAGCCGAATTATGGGCCCATATAGCTACCCGTTTGGCCTCACCTAGACTAGCGGCCAAAGAACCAGCGTAAACTTCTACTTGATCATACACAGCCTTAAAACTAAGGCCATTGATAAAATCCTTATCCCCATTTATTCGAGCCTGCTTTTTTAACCACATAGTCATCCTCCTTTCCGCTTAGACATAGTCTCTTTCAAGCACCCTAGTACCTATTCTTCCCTATTATACACGAAAAAAGGACCGCCTAGGCGGTCCTTTCAAGCCCATTAAGGGAATTTAGGGAATTGTTTAAAGTCTGGTTTGCGTTTTTCCTTGAAGGCATCGCGTCCTTCTTTAGCTTCATCTGTTGTGTAGTACATAAGCGTAGCATCGCCAGCGAATTGTTGAAGGCCTGCCAAACCATCCGTATCAGCATTAAAGGACGCTTTCAACATGCGCAGAGCCATAGGGGACAATTGAAGGATTTCTTGGCACCATTTCACAGTTTCTTCTTCCAATTGATCGAATGGCACAACCGTATTAACCATGCCCATTTCATAGGCTTGAGCAGCGGTATATTGGCGACAGAGGAACCATACCTCACGGGCCCGTTTATGACCGATCATACGAGCTAAGTAACCTGCGCCATAGCCAGCGTCAAAGGAGCCTACACGAGGACCCGTTTGGCCAAACTTAGCATTTTCAGAAGCGATAGTAAGGTCGCAGACGATATGCAAAACGTGACCGCCGCCGATAGCAAAACCATTGACCATAGCGATAACTGGCTTTGGAATGATGCGGATCAAGCGTTGCAAATCGAGAACATTGAGACGAGGAATATGGTCGTCACCCACGTAGCCACCATTACCACGCACCCGTTGGTCACCACCGGAACAAAAAGCTTCCTTATCTTCCCCTTGACCATGATTAGCACCGGTCAAAACAATAACGCCAATCTCTGCATCGTCACGGGCGATGGTAAAAGCGTCAATCATTTCCGTAACCGTTTTAGGGCGGAAGGCATTACGTACTTCTGGGCGATTGATGGTGATTTTTGCAATACCATTGTAAGTTTCATAAATAATATCCTCGTAATTGCGGTCGAGGACTTTCCAATCAAACTTGCTCATTGTATCTCCTTTATTATGATGTGGCCTAGCCACAGGTTATATTGTTTCTATTATAGCATGCCCCTGGCATTCTATAAGAGCCCACAAGGCCCTTATCAATGTAATTAGGCCTCAGCCTAGTCCTTTTCCAAGAAGTCATACACCAATTGGCTAAAGATTTCCGGTTGCTCCAAGTGGCTATTATGACCAGCGCCTTCTAAGATGGCTAGGTTGTGAGAGAAGTAGGTCTGGCCTATGGTCTTATACTTATCATCTAAACCGCCTGCCAGGTAGAGCCATGGCATTGTCAATCCTTGTATTTGGTTACCTACATAGGGCATAGAACCTTGACCCAAGGCCCGTAAGGCCATGGACAGGCCCCGAGGGTCATTGGCAAGGCGCCGATTTTTAATAGCTTTTTGAACCCTAGGATTCAGACCCTTTTGGCTCTCAAAGATGGGCAGTTGAGACCACCTTTCCTCGAACCACTCGATGCCTTTTTCTTCTATGGCCCGGGCTAGTTCACAGTCACGCCGTTGACGATCAGACCGCTGATGTGAGTCTTCTATACCAACTGACCCCGATTCCAAGACCAACTTGGAAATCTCAGAGCCATATTGTAAAGCATAGAGAAGGGCTAAACGGGCCCCCTGAGAATAGCCCATAAGGGCATACGACCCCTGAACACGGCAAGTAATAATACTATGGACGTCTTTAAGAATACTTTCAAAAGTATAGGCCCCTAGATCATCCGGAGAACTAGAACCACCATGGCCCAATATATCGATTCCAATCACCAAATAGCCTGGCAGATAAATATCGTTCCAGGTGAAGGAGGACTCAGAAAATCCATGGAGGCAGACGATAGGTTTTAGTTCTCGAATTTGTTGACCCTTTTCACGCCCCATAAGAGCTTGTGTCATCTTATAAATCGACCACTCTGGATGTGTTACCATCATATTTTCACAATGTCCTGGCATACAGGTTTGGGCACAAGGCCGTACCGTCAATCGATAGGTCCGGTCCCCTATGCGGTTGTAATAAGTGCGACCCCCTTCAGGCAAGAGAGGTACTAAAGAACGTTTAATCATAGCAATCACCCTAAATACTTAGCATGAAGGGCCCGACTTTTTTCCTTGTCAGTCTTAACCTCCAAGATGTGAAGGCCTGGCACAGCCATAGAATCTTTCAACACCGATTTAAACTGATGGTAGGAGCTGATTGAAAGGTAGTCACAGCCATAGCCCTCTACTAGGGCCTCAAAATTAAGCCCCTGCTCTGTGGAGAAGAGGTAATTAAAGTAAGGAGTCCCTTTTTGTGGCAGGTATTCAAAGATACCTCCTCCATCATTATTAAAGAGGACCACCGTTAAGTTGAGGTTGTGGGTCTTAGCAAGAGCCAAGCCATTTAAATCGTGAAAGAAGGTCAAGTCACCCGTTACTAGAACAGTGGGAAGTCCATTAGCAGAGGCTCCCAAGGCGGAAGAAACTAGACCATCGATACCGTTCACGCCACGATTACCCAAGATGCGAACATCAGAGGGGGCGGTCCGCCAAAAGTAATCCATATCCCGTATGGTCATGGAATTAGCCACATAAACCTGACTACCAGCAGGTACATTATCTTGTAAATGGCGGATGATAGTCCCCTCGAAGAGGTCTTCCTCTTCCTTAACGGCCTCTAATTTATCTCGCCAGTCATTGTTAATAGCAATCCATTGATCTAGGTAGCTAGTGTCATCCTTAACCACCTCTTGCGTTGCCGCAAGGAGCCCATTAAGATCAGCTTGAACCTGCATAGTCACATTCCCCGCTGGCACAAGGTAGTCATTATTAGGCGATACTTGAATATAATCTACATGATCTAGGGAGGCCAAGAATTGTTGAGCCCGCTTGGATACTGGTTGCTGTCCCAGTTGTAGAACCGTATCCGGTTTGAGCTGCTGCCATAGATCTTTATATGCCAAGAAGGCATCATAAGTATCCATAACATACTCCATACCGGTCGCCCTAATATTGGAAAGGGGGTCAGCCAAAACAGGGGCCATGTAGGTTTCCGCTAAGCTCATGACCAAGGCTTGGTTGGCAGGGTCCAAGTCCATATCAGGACCGGCTACAATCAAGACCTTGTCTTTGGCTAAAGCTGCATCAAGAGCCACTGAAGGCATAGGCATACAGGTGGATCCTAGGAGAAAGCCCCCATGAGTCCGTCGGCCCATAGCGAAATGCTTACTATCTAAATCGGGAACAAGAGGTTCCCGGATGGGTACATTGATGTGCACAGGACCCTTTTTTCGGTTCATAGCCTGCAAATAGGCCCGTTGAGCCACCATGCGCGGATAGGAATAGTAGTGATTCTGGTCAGGAATGGCCAAGGTATCCGCATAGACTACCGCATCAGGACCAAAGCTAGCCATTTGGTCGATAGTTTGTGGTGCCCGAACATGGTGTAATTCAGGTGGCCGATCTGCTGTCAAAAGAATCAAGGGTACACCCGCATATTTGGCCTCCATAAGGGCTGGTAGGTAATGGCCCATAGCCGATCCAGAAGTACAAACGAGAGCTACCGGTTTACGGGCTGTCTTAGCTAAACCTAACGCAAAGAAGGCCGCTGATCGCTCATCCACGTCCATATAAGATTGAAAGCCTTGATGGGCTTCAAACAGCATAGCTAGGGCGGTAGACCGAGAGCCTGCACTGTAGACAACAGAATCAAGACCCAAGTTATATAACTCATCCACAAAGGATGCTAAATATTCATTCATCGATAGGTCTCCTTAGAGGGCTTCTAATATAGTACGCATCTTGTTCTTGGTCTCTTCATATTCCTCACGGCAATCCGACCCTTCTACAAGGCCACAGCCCGCATAGGCATAGAGCTGGTCACCTTCCACCAAGGCTGACCGAATAGCCACCACCAAGATGCCGTCCCCCATATCTTTCATAAAGCCAAAGGGTGCTGCGTACATCCCCCGATCATAGGACTCCAACTGGTGGATAAGGGGCAGGGCCGCTTGACGGGGTTCCCCCCCTAATGCTGGTGTAGGGTGCAAGATGTGGCCCCATTCCATAAGGGACTTACCCCCATCATCCGCTTCAATGATAGTCCGTAAATGGTAGAGATTTTTCAACTCTAAAATGCCCATGTCACCCTTTTCTACATCATGCGTAAGGCCCTCCATGGTCGCTACAATACGATCTGCCACCAAATTATGTTCATACACATTTTTAGAGTCTTCTAAGAGGGCTTGAGCTGAATGGGTAGAAGTACCATCCTTAGGATATGTGCCCGCTAGGGCGTAGGATAAAATTCTATGGCCCCTATGGCGGACCAAAATCTCGGGGCTAGCTCCTAAAAAGGTTTTGCCATTCTTTTCATAGGCAAAGATAAAACAGCCAGGATTATTCTCTACTAAGCGGTCTAGGATGGACGGTACATAAAAGCCCCCTCCCTCAGGGAGGCTAGCGCTTTTTTCCAAATCTCCTTCCAAGCCTTGTCCATAACAGTGGAAAGCCACCTCACGAGATCCCACTACCTTCTTAACCCGGCCAGCGTGAATGGCCTCTTGTACCCCCTTAAAGAGGGTCTCCCATCGGCCGTAATCAGAGGCAGAGGACAATTCCTGATAATCATGATTCACATGAAAAACAGGATAATCATAAATATCCTGTTTCTCATGTAGATCGGAAGAGCACACGTCTGAACTCCAGTCACCGTACGTAATCTCGTATGCCGTCTTCTGCTTGAAAAAAAA
>URPV01000042.1 GCA_900549805.1 uncultured Veillonella sp. | reverse complement strand
TATATATTAGAAGATACAAAAATTGGATATAAATATAGCCTCCTAATCTGCGACTATACAGATCAGGAGGCTATTAATCATGTAATTAGCTTACGGGAAAACGCGTTACTTAGCTTCTTCTTCCATTTCAGAAGCTGACACCACAGCAATGGATGCAACCTTATCACCAGTATCTAAGTTTTGAGTTTTTACACCGGAAATGGCTTTGCCCTTCTTAACAGCGATGTCATTCATATTAAAGCGAATAATTTTGCCTTGTTCAGAAATTAACATGATTTCATCGTCATCTCGAACGACTTCTACAGCTACTACATCCCCTGTTTTATTGGTAATCTTGAAGTTTTTAGACCCCTTACCACCGCGTTTTTGCAAGGTATAAGCCTCTGCTTCATTACGTTTACCAAAGCCTTCTTCAGAAATTGTAAATACTTGACATTCACTTTCGTCAGAATCTAAGACACCTGCACCTACAACGATATCTCCAGCATTGAGTTTAATTCCTCGCACACCATGAGCAGCCCGCTTCATAAGGCGTGCATCTTCTTCGCTAAAGCGAATAGCAATCCCTTTCTTAGTACCAATGAGGATATCTTGGCCACCATTTGTGATGTTCACAGAAATGAGACGGTCTCCTTCATCTAGATTGATCGCATTAAGGCCAGACCGACGGATATTACGGAATTCCTCAATATTAGTCCGTTTTACCACACCAAACTTAGTAACGAGGAAGAGGTTCACATCAGATTGAATCTTTTCCAAATCAATCATGGTAGTTACTTGTTCCCCTACATTGAGTGGCAATACATTAACCATAGCGGTACCACGGGAGTTACGGCTAGAAGCTTCTGGAATTTCATAAGCTTTCAAGCGGTAGCAACGACCATCAGAGGTGAAGAAGAGCAAGGTATTATGGGTACGAACATGCATAATTTGGTTTACATAATCGTCTTCCTTGGTCTTAATGCCTACTACGCCAACCCCACCCTTATGTTGGTTACGGTATACGTTAGCATTAATGCGTTTAATATAACCTTGTTTGGTCAATGTGATGACCATTTCTTCATCAGCGATAAGGTCTTCCACATCGAGGTCGGATGTATCGATAGTGATTTCACTGCGGCGTTTATCACCGTAGCGTTTTTTCATATCGTCCAATTCTTCTTTTACGATAGTCCGTTGACGGTCTTCGCTAGCCAAGATGGCCTTAAGGTCTGCAATCAATGCTTGCAATTCCTTATACTCATCTTCAATCTTTTCGCGTTCCAGACCAGTAAGACGGCGAAGACGCATATCCAAGATTGCAACCGCTTGTTTTTCGGAAAGGCCAAATTTTTCAATCAAAGCATTCTTCGCAATTTCATCCGTAGCGGAAGAACGAATGGTTGCAATGATCTCATCAATATGATCGAGAGCTATTAACAAGCCTTCCAAGATATGAGCACGGGCTTCAGCCTTGTTCAATTCGAATTGAGTCCGGCGCACGATGACACCCAAACGGTGTGTCAAATAGTGGTTTAACACTTCTTTCAAAGACAAGATTCGTGGGTGACCGTCTACGAGGGCCAACATAATAACCCCAAAGGAATCTTGTAATTGTGTGTGCTTGTACAACTTATTAAGAACGATATCCGGTTGTACATCAGCCCGCAATTCTACAACAATGCGAAGGCCCTTGCGGTCAGATTCATCGCGGAGAGCTGTGATACCATCGATGATCTTATCCCGAGACAAGGCTGCAATGGTTTCAATAACCCGAGCCTTATTAACTTGGTAAGGGATTTCCGTAACCACAATCTTGTGTTTACCCTTAGCCATTTCTTCGATAGTTGCCTTGGCCCGCATTTTAATGGAACCGCGACCAGTTTCATAGGCCTTACGGATACCATCGCGACCTAAAATTAATGCCCCTGTTGGGAAGTCAGGCCCCTTGATATGTTGCATTAAGTCTTCTGTGGTGCAATCTGGGTTGTCGATCAAAGTGATAATTCCATCTGCCACTTCATTAAGATTATGTGGAGGAATGTTTGTCGCCATACCTACGGCGATACCGGAAGACCCGTTAATCAAGAGATTTGGGATTTTAGCTGGCAATACTGTAGGTTCTTGCAAGGACTCATCATAGTTAGGCATGAAGTCAACTGTTTCTTTATCGATATCAGCCAACATTTCTTGCGTAATTTTTTCCATGCGCACTTCTGTGTACCGCATAGCAGCCGCGCTATCGCCGTCAATGGAACCAAAGTTACCATGGCCATCAACCAAGAGATAACGAGTATTAAAATCTTGCGCCAACCGAACAGTAGCGTCATATACAGAGCTATCACCATGTGGATGGTATTTACCGAGTACGTCACCAACAAGGCGGGCAGATTTCTTATATGGTTTATTAGGAGTCATGCCAGTTTCTTGCATGGAGTACAAGATACGGCGATGAACCGGTTTCAATCCGTCACGAACGTCAGGCAAAGCACGCATAACGATTACGGACATAGCGTAATCGATGTAGGCAGTCTTCATTTCTTTGTCGATCTGAACGGGCTGGATATTACCATGGCTCCAGGATTGTTCTTCCACAGTGTCACCTCATTTATTTCTTCAGACAATAAGATTCAACGTATATTATACCATTTATAGGCTCTTATGACTAATCCATGAATTAGACAAGCTAGCCTAGACCTATAGCCCCTTATTCGTCGATGAGTTGATCCAAACGATTCATACGAAAATCTTCAATGACATCCATGAAAGCTTTTGAATGAATAGGGTTTTCCACCATGCCGAATAAATGGCTTTGGCAGTGACAGTCAGAACAGCCAAAACCAGGAACCGACCAATCAGCTACAGCCTCTACGGCCTTGGCTAATAGGCACTCTAAAGGAGCCGCTGTCCGAATAGGAAGGGCTGCAATAACATGGCAGGACCCTCGTAGGTAATCCAGGTGCCAATGCATCTTCTTCCGCTTGCGCTTATGGCGTTCAAGACGCTTACTTAAATGGGCCTTAGCGGAGCCAACATAAATATAATACCCTTCTTTGAAATGCAGGATCCCCTTAGACCCAATTTCCAAGTCTTGGGCCTTTTCTAATTGTAAGACCATGGCATAAACGCCACTATCATGGGCTTCTTGAGCTAAGAGATCAGCTGGATAGCGACAAGGGCCTATGACCTTAGGTAGGGTAAAGGTCTTATCCCAAGCAAGTGATACGGCCTTCCAATCTAAATGGTCCGCAATTTCTTGAAAGGTTTGAGCAAAAGCTAAATCCGTGTGATAGTCTGGTAAAAACCATCGGGCTCGGTCCCATTGCACTAAAAAGAGAACCCCTGTATGATAGCCCTCTTCTTGTAATTCACGGAGGTGAATCAGGTGTTTACGTCCTCGCTCTGTTATCGCATCGGGAAACATGGCCCCCGTCTGAGAAAATAGGGTACAGGATTTAACCTCTAGGAGAAATTTTTGCCCTTGATTATTACTTAATAGTAAATCAAATCGACTCTTACCTACGGTATACTCACGACGTAAGACAGACCATTCCTCCCAGCCTTCAATCAGCTTATGATCCACTAAATACTGAGCTACATCATTAGAATAATTAGTGTCCAACATGATGGGGACACCATCACGCTCAATACCAATCACCCGGTGTTGGGTAGCCGCCCCCTCTTTCGGATGTGGCGTCACATAGATGGTTACCCCCGGATAGAGGAGTTCCCACATGCGCCCCGGATTGGGTAGATGACACTTTGTCTCTTGACCATCTAAATCAACGACAACCACAAATCGATTGGGCCTCCTAATAAAGGCCCCTGCTTGCACTTCTTTATATAAGGATTTCATTACTACCTCGCTTAATCTAGGTTATCATTCTAACACAGATGAGGCCCCTTGGTCACAGAAGGCCTTAAGTTTAGGAAATTATGTAGCCAGGGTCACACAATTACCTGCCTGCTTGCTATATAATGTATATATAAAATTATGTATATAAAGTGTATATAAGAGGAATTATTAAATGGCTCAAGTAGCAGGTAACTTACAACGCATCCGCAATGGTCAACGAACCTATGCAATCACTCCACACATCCCAGCTGGCTTTATTCAGCCAGAGATGTTAGATAAAATTTCCCAAGTAGCTAGAACCTTCCATGCCACTGTGAAAGTCACAGGAGCTCAGCGGATTATGATCACTGGCCTCAAGGCAGAAGATGTAGACAAGGCGTGGGATATGTTGGGTATGACACCAGCCCCAACCACCCGCAATCGTGTCCGGTCTGTGAAAGTCTGCCCTGGCATGACCTTCTGTAAACGAGGTAAACAAGACTCCATCCATTTGGGTATGCAATTAGACAAAAAATACATCGGCCTAGAAGTCCCTTCCAAACTTAAAATGGGCGTTGCCGGTTGCCTGAACTCCTGTACAGAAGCAGCCCTCAAGGACATCGGTGTCATCGGCCAAGTAGAAGGTTGGGATGTCTATGCCGGTGGATCTGGTGGTGCTCATCCACGTATTGCAGACCTCATCGCCCACGTAGACACAGAAGCTCAGGTCTTGGCTCTCGTAGACCGCATCTTCAACTACTACAAAGATAATGCTCAAATCGAACGGATGGGTGAATTCATCGACCGTATCGGTCTAGAAACTTTCAAAGAAGCCGTTATCGGCGACCTCACAGCAGCACCAACAGAAAGTAAGGCGCCAGTAGCTGAACCGCAAGTAGTCCTTCCTGGTCAAGGTAACCAAGGATTGGATGAAGCCCAAGGCCTTCAAGCAGGCGATCTCATTACGGCTAATACCATCGTTCGCGAAATCGTAGATACCTATCCGAACTGCATCCCAGTCCTCCAATCCATTGGCATGGGGTGCTTGGGTTGCCCATCCTCTACTATGGAACCACTCTGGCAAGCAGCCAACATCCATGGTGAAGATGTAGATAGCTTACTACAAAAGCTCAACGCAGCCCGTTAATATACCCTTTAATTGTCCACTCACTACTATGTAAGGTCTATTGCTAACACCAAGGTACGATCCTACATCAGAATTTATCTCATATAAGTATCAATCCACAAAGGAGAACAACATGTCTGAATTTCTTGGTCAAATCCACTTCTGGCTCTACAAAAAAATCCAATTACTTGCGGACCGTGAAAACCTTATCCTCGAGAAAGCTCGCGGTGCTGTAGGCGATCTTGCTGATGAATTACACGAGATTTCTGTAGATACGTACGGAGCTCCTATCGATCCAAAGGTTCCTCTTGAAGAGGTTATCGACGAAGGCAATATCCACGGCTGGTTACAAAACCAAATCATGGTATCCTCCGTGCGAGAAGCATCCTTCATCAAAGATCTCCTTGATTCCACGCAAGGGGAAGAAGCTCTTCCTACAGTAACGGCTATCCTAGATGCCTTCGCAACCCACGGCAAAGCCTGTGGCACTGTAGCTAAGGAACAAATGGCAGAAGACAATGCAGAAATGATCTACAACCTCCTCCAAAACTTCTATGTCAATGGCATGCCATGTGATGGTGGCGACCAATTGGTGGAAGCCACTCAAAACTGCTACCAATGGGTAGGTGATCACCAACATCAAATGCCTTACTGGCAAAAGGCTGGTATCGATCCTAAGTTTATGGCCCTTGCTTACCAAACTTGGTTCCAATACTTCGTAGATGGAGCTTCTGACAACTACCAATTTATCGTAGAAGGTCAAGATAGCTCTCAACCAATCTATGCCATCAAAGCTAAATAATAAAAGCCCCCAGTTCACTTGGGGGCTTTTTCATAGGTGCAATGCTCTTTTTACAAGGTATATATGAGAATTACATCTCTAGTTAGTATTATATACACATACAAAGAAGACTCCCTTAAAGGGAGTCTTCTTTGTATGTAACTAGCAAGAAATCTAGCTAACTTATCTTATTTTTTGTAACCATCGATTACGTCTTTAGTAACGATAGCGAGGTCAGCTTTGAGTGGCGCTACGATAGCTTGTGGTGTTGCCAAAACTACATCAAGGCCCTTTTGTACGCGCACAGCTTCAACGCGTTCGAAGATATCTTTCATCATTGGTTCTTGGAGTTTACCAATTTTTTCTTCGTATTGTTGCATCATAGGAGCCACTTTAGCATTGTATTGAGCTTGTTGCTTTTGTGGATCGTTAAGCTTTTCAATCGCTTTCATTTCGGATTCGTATTTAGGTTGGTATTCAGCGTCAACTGCTTTCATTTTGAGTTCCAAAGCACCATAACCAGGATAGTTATGAATAGCTTCAGCCATGTTGATGATACCAATACCATTAGCGCCTACCATAGCAGTTGCTGCCAATGTACCAAGAAGAGAAAGTGTTGCTACTTTGCTTTTGAAGTTCATTATAGTATATCCTCCTTAAAAGGCGTCATTAATCACTTATGACAATTATATCCCAGACTTTATGAAATGGCAATTAAGGACCTCACAAAGCCTATTTGGCCTCATCGTTCAAGTAAATGTACTTATCAGATCGCAATTTTTGAATCAAGTCAGGTACCATACCAATCAGGCGATCGAAGCCTGTGTACTTAGCGCTGCCTTTGATGTTGAAGAGTTCAATTCGTTCGCCTTTAATGACTAGGACCGCTGTTGGTTCCATTTTGGCCCCTCCGCCACCACCGCTGTAGGATGCTTTTGGATTAGATGCAGTACCTTCATTGGTGCCTGTACCAAAACCAAAGGTAACATCTACAAAAGGAACGAGGATAGCGTCGCCAATTTGAACGGCTTCACCAACTACAGTCTCAACCTTAATCATATTTTTGAATTTTTCAAAAATAGTGTCGAGATTCTCTTGCAATACTGTATTGTCCATGGATTAACCTCCTAGGCCTCATTAGATGGTCTCATACGGGACTATCTAGTAGTATTGTACTACATCTAATTGAGAAATGCCTTTATTATATGTTTATAATTATTTACTATTATTTACTTTTTATAAAAATTTTACTACTAGTTACTAGCGGACTTAGCCTTTCTCCACTTGAGGAAAAAGACCCCAGTGGCCCTGATTAATTGTCGCACAGGCTTTGCTAATACAAAGCGAAGTCCGTACCAAGCAAAGGCCAATAAGAACATACGCCCTCGGATATGAACAGATCCTTCGTAAGAAGTCTCTATAAAATCCAATTCAATCTCTTTTATGGCTTGAGGCCATCGCGTATAGAGGATACCTGCCAATATACCCATATAGTAAGGATTAGGTAAGCCAAACTTACCTTCCACTACCATAGACCGTGGCTTGGAATGGTTATAACAAGAAGTCATAAAACGACTCAGGGCTGACCAGAATGCACGATTCAAGATATAAGGCTTCCACCACAAGTAATCCAAGCGCTCCTTCTCAGACTCCTGGTCTTGAGAAAGGCCCTTAGGGTCATGAGACTTTTCTGCCTGACCTTGATTACTATCATGGTCAGATGGCTCCTCTTTAGAGGAAGTCTCAACATGACTATCTGTAGAAGACTTCCCCTCTGATGGCTCTTGCCCATATTCTGTAGCCAATACCTGGCCATCAGAAGAAAAGGAAACACGCTTTTTATAGGAAATTTCTTCCTCCTCTTCTAATTTTGTATCAATTTCCTCTTTCTCTTTTTCCTCTGCTAAATCCTCTTCCTTTACTTCCTTTTCTATCCTCTTCTCCAACCACTCGTCATAATCACGAGCCTTGCCCATTTTCATTGAACCCAAGACATAGAGTTCTTTTATAAAGGGCCCCCCTTCCTCATAGGAAAGGTGGAAAGCAAAGAGGCGGTAGAGCCATTTGACGGATACGTCGACCATCATGGGGTGACGGCCGGAAGCTTTCAAAGAGTAGGAAATAGGCGAACAAAGAACGAGTCCTATAAGACTAATAATAACTAGTAGCACAATGAGTGCTATGGTCATAGATTACCCCTCAATTTTCAATACCTAAACGGGCATTCACCCCCTGTTGGTAGTAGTGTTTAATTTCTTTCATCTCCGTTACTAAATCGGCTGCATCAACAAGGGCCTGTGGAGCACCACGACCAGTGAATACTACCTCTACAGCAGGATGTCTATCTCGCAACAAGGCCTCTGTTTGACTCCAACTAATAAGTTCAAAGAAAAGGGCCATATTGTATTCGTCTAAAATGACTACATCGTAGTCCCCAGATTGGAGGGCCCTATGGGCCAAATCATAGCCTTTCTGAATGAGTTCTACATAGTCTTTTGGCGGATGACCTGCCTCAAAGACAACTACCTCATCACCCCATCGAGATAATTCTTGAGGTGACTTCATGCCCTTCTTGATGACAAAGAAAGGTTTACCAACCGTCTCCAAGGTGATATTAGGAAGGTTAGGCAAAATCTTATGCTCACTATATATTTTAGATTTCATGAATTGCAAGAAGAGAACCTTTTTACCAGCTCCTATGGCTCTAATAGCCAAACCAATAGCAGCTGTAGTTTTACCCTTGCCTTCACCTGTATACACTTGTACATAGCCTTGGGTCATATAATATACCTCCTAAAATACTATATACTACTTCTATTATAGGGCATTTACGAGCAATGCAAAAGGGATTGTACCATAAGATACAATCCCTTTATAGAACCATAGGTTATTAATTTTTTACTGGCAGGAATACGATTGGGTCTACAGGAGAACCATTCACATCTACTTCGTAATGCAAGTGAGACCCTGTTGATTTGCCAGTGGACCCCATAAGGGAGATAACATCCCCTTGGCGAACCTGTTGACCAGGGCTAACTAAAACAACAGAGTTATGACCGTAACGGGTCACAATACCATTGCCGTGGTCAATTTCAACCAAATTACCATAGCCACCATCAGTAGGGCCAGCGAAGGTAACTGTGCCAGCTGCTGTAGCCACAACTTGAGTGCCATAGTCATCAGCAATATCAATCCCTTCATGGTAGGACTGGCCGCCATAAACAGGATCTACACGGGCCCCAAAATCAGATGTAATAACACCTGTAGTAGGCCAAATAGAAGGCGTTCTCGTATTAGAACCAGTCACACTAGCGGCAAAATTAACGCTCTGCATAGCAGCGATGTCAGCACCAACCCCATCCTTGAGGACGGACCGCAACATGTAGAAGGACGCCAAGCGTCGTTGAATTTGTGCATCCATACGAGACAACTTTGCGGACATTTGCGCTGGTGTTAATTCCTTATCTGAATCATCACTGCTCGGAGACTTTGGGGTTTCAGATTCGCCGCCCCCTTGTGCCGGCGCTCCTTGTTCGGACCCTTTAACCATATTACGGATTTCTTGATCCAATTGATCAAGAGTTTCTAACTTTTTATCCAAAGCGTCCGTTTTCTTTTGTAATAATTTTAATTGCTCTGTTTGCAGCTGGGTTTGTTGACGTAATTGTACTACTTCCGCCTGCCGAGCAATGCCCCATACGGTCATAATAATGGCCAAGAGCAAGATAATCGCCCCTACCAAACCCAAAATTTTCCACTTCTTCCGGGACATGGTTAAGGTTCCTTGATCCCCTTGGAAGCTAATCATCTTAGAGAGGTCGAGGCCTTTAAAAGCTGGTAATTTCATATACTCTTATTGCTCCTCTTTAGGTGCCATAGACTCTTCTGTAACAGCCTTACTAAGTGCCTCGTTCAAGCTATCCTGTTCTTCTTGGGACAAGGCTACGCTGGCCCGGCCATGGTAGATAGGCTTGGAGAAAACACGGGATTCATTACGCCCATAAATAGAAGACAAACAAATACCATTATTGTTGCCATCTAGTAAGGTAAGGGCAAAGGACAAATCGTTACCGATATTTTCAAAGGCATTATATTTAACAAAACCAATCTTCTGAAAAGTATTACTTTGTGTTTTTTGAATAATTTCTTGACGGGCAAACAAATCATCTAAGGAGGCCGTAGCTTCCCGAATTTCTTTCACCTCAACAGCTAATTTACGTTCAATATAAACGCCATTCTCACTATCCATAAAGTACTTATACTTCTGGAT
>URPV01000041.1 GCA_900549805.1 uncultured Veillonella sp. | reverse complement strand
AAAGACTAGAGGGAACTGCTCTTGTGAACTATGTCACAGGCCTATGTGTATCTATACATGCGGTAAATATAATCTTTTTTTATCAACTATACATAATAATTCATGCCTTAAAAGGGCTTTCAGATTATTGCACTTGTGCATATTTATTAGTAGAATGTAAATAGACATTGTTTGTGCATATGGTTTTGTATGTAGCATTATGTCGCGACAATTGGAAAGGGGTAATAGCCGTGGAATTGCATGCAGGACACCATCAGGTTGTCCAATGGCTAGGACTGAACTTTAACTTAGACACGTTGATTAATACGTGGATTGTTATGGCCATCGTTCTCGTCATCGCCTTGCTGGCTGCAAGAAAGCAACAACTCGTACCATCGGGGGTGCAAAACCTTATGGAAATGGTACTGGAAGGGCTTAAAGCACAGCTTGCGCCGGGTATTGAAAAACAATGGAAGAAGGCTGGCGCCGTCCTCTATACGTTTTTCCTATTCATCTTTATTGCTAATCAGATTGGTTTGTTGCCAACAAATCATCATATTAGCTCCCCGACAGCCGATGTAAACACCGCTTTGGCCTTGGCCATTGTAAGTACGGTTTTGGTTTGGGGCATTAGCCTCCAAACAAAAGGGCTTGGCTACTTCAAGCACTTTTTCCAACCGTTCAAGGCGCTCTTCATTCTCAATGTCTTTGAAGAAGTCGCTAAACCGGTTACATTGACGGTTCGTCTCTTCGGCAACATCATTGCCGGTGAAATCATGGCGGAATTATTGTATACCTTGCTTCCGACTTGGGTTCCGCTCACTTGGATTTGGCTCGCTTTCAGCTTGTTTGTTGGGACAATTCAAGCCTTTGTTTTCGCAATTCTTACTTCTGCCTACTTGAATCAAGGGGCTAGTGAAGAAGAACATTAATGCGTAAATGATTTTCTATTTCCATGGAGGTTTTTGATTATGGAACTTTTATCTGGTCTTTATGCAATTGGTGCAGGTCTTGCAATCGCAGGTGCTGCGATTGGCGCCGGTGTGGGCGATGGCTTGGTATCCGCTAAATGGCTCGAAGGTATGACACGCCAACCTGAAATGAAAGGCGAACTTCGTACATCTATGTTTATCTCTATCGGCTTGATCGAAGCATTGCCAATCATCGCCGTAGTTATTGCCATTGTGCTTGTATTCGTTCGAGGTTAATAAGAGGAGGGACATCCATTGGTAGATCTCACTAGTGGTACAATTCTTGCTCAAATTATCAACTTCTTAATTCTCTTATTCATCTTGGCAAAATTCGCTTATAAGCCAATTTGCAACATGCTCGAAGAACGGAAAGAACGCATTGCCAATGATTTGGCAGCAGCAGAATCCGCTAAGGTAGAAGCGCAAGAAATGCGTCAATCCTATGAAGACCAATTGCAAGCGGCTCGTAAAGAAGCACAAGAAATCGTAGAAAAAGCGGTACAAGAAGCTAAAGCAGTATCTGCTCAACAATTGTCTGACCTTCGTCAACAATTGGATACAGAACGCGATAAGGCACGCCGTGAAATTGAAGAAGAGCGAGATCAAGCTATGAAGAGTCTCCGTGAAGATATCGTTTCCATGTCCGTCGCTATGGCTAGCAAGGTTGTAGAAAAAGACATGAACAGCGAAACTAACGCGAAACTCATCGACGACGCTATTGCACATTTGAATAGTAAAACAATGGGGTTGTGATACATATGAGCGTAGGAATTGTAGCAGATCGTTACAGTGAAGCCTTATTTGAGCTTGCTCAAGAGTCTAAGACTTTAGTAGAAACCGAACACGAGGTTGAACAAGTACTAGCTACACTCAATGAGCAACCTGATTTGGTTAAGTTTATTGACAATCCTTTGCTAACAGCTGATGCTAAATGCCAATTGTTAAGCAAAATCTTCGGTGATGAATTAGACAAATCGGTATTGCACTTCCTCTTTGTTATGATTCACCGTAACCGCGCTCACTATATATGTGAAGCCTTGCAAGCTTTTGTAGACCGGTCTCAAGAGGCACGTGGCATCATCAAGGCTACGGTGTCTGTCGTAGAACCATTGACAGAAGAGCAAAGCAGTCAATTGCTTACAAAATTGCAAACGATTACTGGAAAAACAGTTATTTTACAAACGCGTATTGATCCTTCCATCGTGGGCGGCTTAGTCGTTCAAATTGGGGATATGCGCATTGACGGTTCCGTAGCACGTCGCTTGGAAGAACTTAAAAAGGCTCTTACCGTAGGCGTTGCTCAATAGACAGAGGTGAACGGGAATTTATGAAAATGAAACCTGAGGAAATCACTGCCATTATCAAGCAACAAATTCAAAACTATGATGTGGATTTGAATGTTGATGATGTAGGCACAGTCCTTGATGTGGGTGATGGTATCGCTCATATCTATGGTCTTGATAAAGCCATGGCAGGCGAACTTCTTGAATTGCCACATGGCGTATATGGTCTAGTTCTCAACTTGGAATTAGACAATGTAGGTGCTGTACTCTTGGGGAATGGCAACCTGATTAAAGAAGGTGACCAAGTTAAACGTACTGGCCGTATCATGCAAGTGCCAGTAGGAGAAGCTTTGATTGGTCGTGTTGTCGATCCATTGGGCCAACCTTTGGATGGCAAAGGGGAAATCGCAACCACAGACTTCCGTCCTGTGGAATACCCAGCACCTGGTATTGCAGACCGTAAGTCTGTAAACCAACCTTTACAAACTGGCTTAAAAGCCATCGATGCTATGGTTCCAATTGGTCGTGGCCAACGGGAATTGATCATCGGTGACCGCGGTACTGGTAAAACAGCTATCGCAATCGATACTATTCTCAACCAAAAAGGGAAGGATGTAATCTGTATCTACGTAGCTATTGGTCAAAAGGAATCCACCGTAGCTTCTGTAGTACAAAAATTGGAAGAGTTTGGTGCTATGGACTACACTATCGTAGTATCTGCATCTGCTTCTACTGGGGCACCTCTTCAATACATCGCTCCATATGCCGGTGTTGCTATGGGCGAACACTTCATGTATGAAGGTAAACATGTATTGTGCGTATACGATGACTTGACTAAACAAGCTGCCGCATACCGTGCAATGTCCTTGCTTCTCCGTCGTCCACCAGGGCGTGAAGCTTATCCAGGGGACGTATTCTACTTACACAGCCGTTTGTTGGAACGGGCTGCCAAGTTGTCCGATGAATTGGGTGGCGGCTCTATTACAGCTCTTCCAATCATCGAAACACAAGCAGGTGACGTATCTGCCTATATCCCAACTAACGTAATTTCCATCACCGATGGTCAAATCTTCTTGGGTACAGATATGTTTAACTCCGGTATTCGTCCGGCTGTCGACGTAGGTTTGTCCGTATCCCGTGTAGGTGGGTCTGCCCAAACCAAGGCCATGAAATCCGTTGCGGGTCAACTTCGTTTGGAATTGGCTCAATATCGTGAATTGGCGGCCTTTGCCCAATTCGGTTCCGACCTTGATGCGTCCACTAAAGCTCAATTGGATCGTGGTGCTCGTTTGACAGAAATGCTCAAGCAAGACCAATACAGCCCATTGTCCGTAGCTGAACAAGTTATCTGCCTCTATGCTGGTACTAAAGGCTTCCTCGCATCCATCCAATTGGAAGATGTATTGGCCTTTGAAGATGAATTAATTCGTTATGTTAACATGCATAACAAATCCATCATTGATGCTATCAACACATCTGGCAAATTGGAATCCGCTGTAGAAGAAGAATTGAAGACAGCTATTGCTGAATGCGTTAAGGCATTTGGTGCTACCCATACATTAGTGGCTTCTAAGGAGGCGTAATATATGGCTAGTGCACAGGATTTACGCAAACGCATAAAATCCGTTGGTAATACGCAGCAAATTACAAAGGCCATGAAGATGGTCGCTTCTGCCCGCATGCGTAAAGCCCAAGCCCGTGCCGAAGGTGTTGGTCCTTATGCTGAAAAGCTAGGACAAATTATGCGCCGTGTATCTGGTTCTATTGCCGGTGGTACCAGCCCTTTATTGGATGCTCGTCCAATTAAGAAAACCGCTTACGTCATCGTAGGTGCTGATAAGGGGTTAGCTGGTGCTTATAGCTCTAACTTGGCTAAATTTGCAGAGCAAACCTTTGCTGATAAGGACAAGAGCGCGATTGAAATCATCGCCTCTGGCCGCAAGGTAGTCGATCATTTCGCCTCCCGTGGTTATACCGTATCCGCTAAGTTTACAGGCTATTCCGACAAACCAGAATACAGCGATGCACGAGCTTTGATGCGAGAAGCACAAAATCAATTCCTCGCTGGTCAAGTGGATGAAGTTGTCCTCGTGTACACTAAATTCGTCAACTCCATGACGCAGATTCCTACACAAGAACGCCTTCTTCCAGTAACTCCACCAGAAGGGGATCAAGAGGGTGGCGCATATTTCTATATGCCTGGCGAAGAAGAAGTTCTTACGGCTCTTCTTCCTCAATACCTTGAATCCAGTGTGTTCAATGGACTTTTGCAAGCAGCGGCTAGTGAATTAGGGTCTCGTATGACCGCGATGACATCCGCTACGGATAATGCCTCTGAACTCATTGGCAAACTCAGCCTTGAATATAATAAATTGCGTCAAGCTAGCATTACTAACGAAATCTCTGAAATTGTGGGTGGCGCTAATGCGTTGCAATAGAATAGGAGCGCTTCTTAGATGAGTACTAATATTGGTAAAGTGGTACAGGTTATCGGCCCAGTTGTAGACGTTCAGTTTACACCAGGTCAATTGCCAGCCATTTATAATGCCCTTCACATTGAACCTCAAGGTGAAGGTATCAAAAACAGAATTGTTGTTGAAGTTATGCAACATTTGGGTGATGACACAGTGCGCTGTGTAGCCATGTCCTCCACAGACGGCCTCACACGTAATATGGACGTTATCGATACAGGTGCTGCTATTTCCGTTCCAGTAGGTGACGGAGTATTGGGCCGTATCTTCAACGTTTTGGGTGAAACCGTAGACCATGATCCAGCAAAAGTAGAAGCTGAAGATCACTGGCCTATTCACCGTCCAGCCCCTAAATTCGATGACTTGTCTCCAGAAACAAACATCTTGGAAACAGGCATCAAGGTCGTTGACCTTATCGCCCCTTATGTAAAGGGCGGCAAGATTGGTCTCTTCGGTGGTGCCGGCGTTGGTAAAACCGTATTGATCATGGAATTGATTCATAACATCGCTACAGAACATGGTGGTTACTCCGTATTCTCTGGCGTTGGTGAACGTACCCGTGAAGGTAACGACCTTTGGAACGAAATGAAAGAATCCGGCGTTATCAACAAGACGGCCCTCGTATATGGGCAAATGAACGAACCACCTGGAGCTCGTATGCGCGTTGCCTTGACAGGTTTGACTATGGCGGAATACTTCCGTGATGTAAAACACCAAGACGTGCTCTTGTTCGTCGATAATATCTTCCGTTTCATCCAAGCCGGTTCTGAAGTATCTGCCTTGCTCGGCCGTATGCCATCTGCCGTTGGTTACCAACCAACCTTGGCTAATGACGTAGGGGCTTTGCAAGAACGTATCACATCTACTAAAAACGGGTCCATTACATCTGTACAAGCCGTATACGTACCTGCCGATGACTTGACTGACCCAGCACCAGCAGCAACCTTTGCCCATTTGGATGCGACTACTGTATTGTCCCGTGCTATCGCAGAGTTGGGGATTTACCCAGCCGTTGATCCATTGGATTCCACATCTAGAATCTTGGATCCACATGTAGTAGGGGAAGAACACTACCAAGTCGCTCGTGGCGTGCAAGAAGTTCTTCAAAAATACCGTGATTTGCAAGATATCATTGCTATCCTCGGTATGGAAGAATTGTCTGATGAAGATAAATTGACTGTAGCACGGGCTCGTAAGATTCAACGTTTCCTCAGTCAACCATTCTTCGTAGCCGAAGTATTTACCGGGTCTCCTGGTAAGTACGTTCCATTGTCCGAAACCTTGCGCGGCTTCCGTGAAATCTTGGACGGCAAACACGATGATTTGCCAGAACAAGCTTTCTACATGGTTGGTTCCATTGATGAAGCAGTTCAAAAAGCAAAGGACATGGCTGAGAAAGGGGAATAATCTATGGCAGATTTAAAACCCATGGCCCTTACTGTGGTAACGCCGGATGATAAGGCCTTTGAAGCAAAGGTAAAGTTTATCTCTGGTCGTGCCTTGGACGGTGACTTTGGCTTCTATCCAAACCCTGCCCCTCATGTGGTAGCCTTGGATATAGCTGAATTGGATGTAACAGACCAAGATGACAAGAAGTATAAATTGGCCATCTTTGGAGGTTTCTTGGAAATCGATAAGAACCAAGCTACTTTGGTTACACCAAACTGTGAGGTGCCAGAATCCATCGACCCAGAACGGGCACAACGAGCTCGTCAACGGGCCGAAGAACGATTAGCTGCTGACCGTGATGATGTGGATGTTTCACGGGCACGGGCGGCCCTGAAACGGGCCCTCCTACGGATTGATATCACTAGTGGTCTATAGGAGAGGTTGACTTAGTCTAATCGATTTCATAAAGAAAAAGACACCCTACGATCGGAAGGATCGTGGGGTGTCTTTTTTATGTGGCAGTGTCTATACGAAAAGACGAATAATTAGCATGCCTACACAAGCATTGAAGATGGATATGGCCATAAGCATAGGCCAGTATTTTTTAGGTGTATCGGTAACACCTAGAAGGCGGCCCATATATTGAATTTGAGAGGCCATGAGGATAAAGGCTGGGGCCAAGATGGTGATGTGTTCTGGTGTTAGTGTACCAGCTGCCATGAGGGCTGCTGCAACGCCTACACCAGCGGAACAAGAGAGCCAAGTGGCTAAGAGGACGGTTAAGGCCTCTCCAGGAAGACCAAAGAGACCCATAACACCACCTGCGTGGAGGCCTAACCAATCAAAAACGCCTAAAATACGGAGAATTTCTGCTAGCACATAGGCCATAATGACATTTGGCATAAGGCTTTGCGTAGCTAAGGTAAACCCCTTACGGGCGCCAATGACAAAGATATCGAAAGGATTGTTGGTTTTCTTTTGGCTGTTTGCTTGTGTAGTCATTATTGGAAGTCCTTTCTGTAGACTGTATTAAGTGCTAGGCGACAGATTCCGGCACCAACAAACTTAAGGATGAAAATTAAAATTAAAGGGACCAAAATAGGAAGTGTGAAGGAAGCAAAAAGAGCTGATACGATAGCGAAGTAATTGTTGATCATACCTGCACCAGAGTATTGCCAAGCGGCGATAATAGTTAATTCCTTACGGGTAACCAATCCTTCTTCGTAAAGCTCCTTGGTGAGGGCAGCCCCGCCGTCGGTAGATTGTAAGTCTGTAATAAGGGCTAAGCCTGTTAGACCTGGAATACCAAGTAGAGGTTTAAGAATCGGTGTGAGTAAACGTTGGGCTGCTTTTAGGGCCCCATAATGGGAAAAAATTTCTACGGCCCCCAAGGCTAACATGATAGATGGAACTAGGCTCAAGGCAAAGAGGAACCCCGCTCTGGCAGAAGTTCCACCGTGCCCTACGAAGGTGTCCGAGGCCCCTTTGATGGTTCCGTATTTGCCGATGAGGGCAGAGAAGTCAAATACCTTTAACCATTCATGGCCAGCTACGTTATTTAATAGACCGGAGAAGAAGATGATAGCGGCGATGAGGGCTATATAGGCACCTATCGTGACTTTTGGGTTCATCATTTCATTGAGTTGAGCCTGCTTGTCTTCTTGTGCTTGAAGAGTGACCTGGTTGTCTTGTTGATCCATAAGGGCCTCCTTATAAATATCCACTCAGAATAAACATATGTATTATTGTAAAGGATATTAATATAGAGGGTCAAGGGGAAGATTAACTATTTACAAATAGGAGGAAGCAAGAGTATTCTAGGTTTATATTTATTTTCTTATTCATGAGGAGGCCCCATGAGTCAGGTTCAGGATTACTATAACTATCTCCATACAATTCCAGAAAAATCTCTAGAGGAGCATAAGACATCTCAATTTCTAGCAGATCAATTAGAGTCCTTTGGTTATCAGGTTATTAGACAAGTAGGCGGGGCTACAGGCATCATTGGCATCTACGATACGGGTCGCCCAGGCCCAGTCGTGGCCATTCGGGCTGATATGGATTCACTTACTCATATCATTGATGGCCAGGAAGTTCAACGCCATACCTGTGGCCATGATGGACATATGTCCATGGTCTTGACCGCCGCTAAGTGGATTAAAGAGGGAGGTCTTATTAGCAAGGGGGTCTTGAAAATACTCTTTCAACCGGCAGAGGAGACTGGTGAAGGGGCGTTGAGCATGATCAAAGGTGGTGCTATTGATGATGTAGACTGGCTCTTTGGGGCTCATGTACGACCTTTTGAGGAATGCCAAGTGGGCCAAGCTTCGCCAGCTATTCATTATGCGGCAGCTCGTCGCTTCGTTGTAGAATTTCATGGTAAACCAGCCCATGCGGCGCGGCCTCATTTAGGCATTAATGCTATAGATGCGGCTACGGCTGCGGTTAATGCGGTCAATGCTATCCACCTAAAGCCGACTGATAATTATTCCGTTAAGGCTACGCGTTTTCTCTGCGATTCTGGTGTGACCAATGCTATTCCTGATTTGGCGACGGTTACCTGGGATTCCCGAGCTCAATACAATGATGTGATGGAGGCCTTGGAAGAAAAATTTATGGTCGCTATTGAAGGGGGTGCTGGGACTGTAGGGGCTAAAGCTCATGTGGCCCTTAAAAAGGGGACACCGGCAGCTGAATTGGATGAGGATGCGACGGCCCTCCTGAGCCAGTCCATTAAGGCTGTCTTGGGTGACCAGGGGTTGGCAGAGGAAATTTATACGCCAGGTTCGGAAGACTTCTTCTTTTACACCCTCCATAAGCCTAGTTTGAAGGCTGGCTTTTTCGGTTTAGGTTGCGACCTACGGCCTGGTCTCCATCATCCAGATATGGCCTTTGACACTTCCGCCTTGGATGCGGGCGTTGCTATCTTTATTAAAACGGTAGAAAGTGTATTGAATTAATATAAAAGCATGGATCACCTATGTATGGTGGTTCTGCTAAAAAAGAGTGGCGCAGACAATTTGCTCTGCGCCACTCTTTTTATTTATATTTATGTTTATGTTATAGGACCGATACACCTGTCAACCTATACTTGGTGCTTTTAGGTTGTTCCACTTGAAGAAATTCTTCTGGGCTAATGGATTTTGGAATCCCCTGGTAGCCTTCTTGGCCGTAGCGGGGAATATCGGTAGGGATTCGCTTATAGGGAAGGTTTTTGAGTAGGCGGTTGCTAATATGACGGTAGAGTTGACTATGGCTAGGCATAGTTAGGCTATCTTCTGTCCCGTAGTAGCTCTCCCTAAGGATATCGCCTTTGTGATTAGTATTATCATAGTAGGCTAGGCTAGCCTGAATATCTGCCCGTATATAGAAGTCGTCATCATCGTTAGCGAAGAAGGGGCCTAAGCTTAAGGAGTGGATGGTGTAGTACGTATCTTCTTCTACCTTTGGTGCTAGGTAGAGGTCTCCTTGGCTAGGGGTACCTTGATTGCCTTGAGCGATAGCCTCGAGTTGTTCTAGGCCTGGAGCCTGATTAACTTCCTGGTAGGACACTTGGTAGTAGGGGTAGCGGAAGGTATCAGCCAGGCGATTGACTAGGTAGGAATTAAGGTCGGCGCCTTTACTTCTAGAGGGTCTCAAGATGACTACTTTGCGGCTAGGAAAATCTTGTAAAAGTCCATAAGATGTGGTGGATAGTCGACTTGATTCTATACCGCTAGAAGGGCTATTTGGGGTAATGTTGGCAGAGGCGGCTAGGCTAGTTCCTGGTAAGGATAGGGCTAAGGCTAAGCTGACTAGTATGGTTTTTTCTATCATGTTGACTCCTTAGATTGATAGGGGCTTATTATAATTCAGCATAGTAACATTATGCCCCTAGTAAAAGAGCCTCACAGGGTGAGGCTCTTTGTCGTTACAAATGGTCTATGTGCCTATTATAGTCTTTTATTGGATAAAAGGTACATACATTATTCATATTAAATTGTTAAGAAGGAAGAGAGGTCTACCTTCTTCTTTTTATCACCTTGTAAGAGGTCGAATAGCTGGTTTACATCGACAGATTTTGGGTTTTTGAGGAAGTTATTGAGTTGGTTTAGGTCCTCTTGCCCTTTTGTATCTGTAGGGACCGTGCTAGTAGTTGTAGTGGTCGTAGTGGTGGTTATGGTTCCATCAGGATTTTTTACTGTTTTTGTAGTCGTCGTAGAGTGGGTATTTTGATTTGGTTGGTTAGAATCGTAAGTGGGTTGGTCTGTTGGAATCCGTTTATAAGGTAATTGATTCAACATACGGTCCACCACATCCTTGTATACCCCTTGATGGCTTGGCATGGTAAGGGCGTCCTCTGTACCATAGAAGCCTTTGGTGATAGCTCCGGATCGTTTGTTTTGTGTGTCGTAGTAGTAGAGGGTCCCTTCAACTTCTGTGTGCTTGTAGTCGCTATCAGATAGACCCTTGCGGTAGATGCCCGTAAAACCACCACGGCTACCAGATCCGTATTCGTCGGTCTTTGCATAAGGGGATAAGTAGAGGTCTGCCCCTTTGCCATTATGAGTGTCTTGATCGGCTAAGGAGATTAAGTCGTTAAGTCCTAGTTTGTTCGCTTGGATCCGCTTGCTTGTGTTGTAGTAAGGGTAACGGAAAACATTAGCCAATTGGTCGGTCATATAATCTGAGAAAGCCTTGTTATGATTGCTGTCTTGACTGATGATGACCACTGACCGAGTTGGAAAGCCTGTTAAGGTGCCAGGTAGTGGAGCCACTTTGCCTGGTGTGGTGGTTTTGCTGTCCTTAGTTGTGCTCTTATCTGTTTTTGTATCACTTGTTTTGGTGGATGAGTGGTCGTTAGACTCTGTAGTAGTCGTGGATGTGGTGGTTTGGTTAGCAGAGCTTGCAGAATCCCCCGATTGGGTTACGGGAATAACCTCTGCGAAAGAGAGCCCCGCAGTTAAACTGGTAATAGCCATGGTAGCGAAGATAGTTTTCTTGAGAGAATGGAATTGCATAGCGTATCCTTTCTTAGTTCTTGTATAGAAAAAGCCTCACAAAGGTGAGGCTTTTGTGAACTAAAAGTCT
>URPV01000040.1 GCA_900549805.1 uncultured Veillonella sp. | reverse complement strand
ACAATGATAGGGATAAGGTAAAACTCTTGAATGATCAAGAGATGGAGGATCTTAGAAAAAATCCTAAAATCAAAGCCTTTTTGGAATCCTGCTAAGGCGCTTAGGCAAGATAGATTAGCTGACCTACAGTAAGCTTTCTGTATAGGGCTTAGATTAAAATTAAAATATCATGTAGTTCTCATTTATAGACCTTATACTAATTGCAATTGCATACATGAGAATAGGTGTCCTACGACTTAATAGAGAAATCGGTGTAAAGCCGGTGCGGTCCCGCCACTGTATGGACGAGCGACTCTCAATATACCATTGGAGCAATCTGAGAAGGGGAGAGAAGCGATGAAGCCAAGCCAGGAGAACTGCCTATTTAAGAATCTCCGTTTTAATCTACGAGCGATAGATAGGTGATTATAGCAGGTATCTGCCAGGTGCACAGGCAGGTTTATAAGCTGGCTATAGGAGCGTATTATCCCAAGATAATGCGCTTTTTTCATGTGTGTAATGATAGATGTAAAAAAGGATATGCTATGAATAAACAATCTAACTGGATCTATCTTTGGGCCTTTCTTGTTATGCTGTTCATCGTAGTAGTTTCGCTCCTTCTAGGGACCATAGATGTACCTGCTCTGGGTGCTTTTAAAAGCCTTCTTCAGGTTTTGGGTTTGGCCTCGGATCAGATCACCTATTTAACACCGGAGCAGACAGCAGCCTTTTGGTACCTCCGTATGCCTCGCATCTTGGTAGGCCTCTTAGTAGGTGGTGCTTTGGCTTTGGCGGGTACTGTCATGCAAGGCCTCTTTTCTAACCCCTTAGCAGATCCTGGTATCTTGGGCCTGAGCTCTGGGGCAGGACTAGGTGCCATTATTGCTTTGGTAACGGGGGTGGCTACCCTGTCCTACTGGGCTATGCCAGCCTTTGCCTTGGTGGGGGCCTTTGTCACATTGCTTGTGGCTATCGCCATTACCCTTAGAGGTGGGCGGATCAATCCTTCTATCCTCCTCCTAGCTGGGCTAGCAGTCAGTCTCTTTTGTGGAGCCCTCACCTCGGGTCTCTTGACGACCCTTCCAGACCTACAGGTTAAGACGTTCCTCTTTTGGATGATAGGCGGTCTTGAGGCCCGCCACTGGTCTCATGTGGCTATGGGCCTGGGGCCTATCCTAGTAGCAGGAGCAATCCTCCTCGTTTTGGGCCGACAGCTCAATGTTATGGCCCTTGGCGATGTAGAGGCTAAAGCCTTAGGCTTACCGGTTACAGCCTATCGTGTCCTCTTTATCTTCCTCGCTTCTATCTTGACAGCTACGGCTGTGTGTATGAGTGGGACTATTGGATTTGTGGGATTGGTTGTACCTCATATCATGCGTCGCTTGGTGGGGCCTGATCACCGCCGTCTCTTACCGGCCGCAGCTATAGGAGGAGCTAGCTTCTTGGTAGCTTGCGATACACTGGGGCGCCTTATGCCCTTTGCGGGAGAGGTTCGGGTAGGTGTGGTTACGGCCCTTGTCGGGGCCCCCTACTTCCTCTATCTCTTATATGGTATGCGGAAGGGAGGTAGGCTATGAAGCTTTCGGTAACTGATATAAGCCTTAGTCTAGACGGTCGCCCAATATTAAAAGGTATCTCCCTGGACGTGGGCAAGGGAGAAATGGTGGGTCTAGTAGGTCCTAATGGGGTTGGTAAGTCAACCCTCCTTAAAGCGATAGGCGGTTTTTTACCGCTTGCCCAAGGTAGCATTACCTTTGATGGTCAATCCATTCAGGGCTTATCTAACCAAGATCTGGCTAAATGCTTGGCTTATATGGAACAAGATCCTCCCATTCCTGTTGGCTACTCCGTAGAAGAGTTAGTTTTCTTAGCGAGGACTCCCTATCTCAAGTGGTACCAAAAGGAGGGGGCAGAAGACCGCGAGATTGTTAAAAGGACCTTGGAGAAATTAGGCCTTTGGAACTTGCGGGACCGCCTAGTGGAGAGTCTCTCTGGAGGCCAACGGCAACTGGTCTTTTTGGCTAAAGCCTTGGCACAAGAAACGCCTCTCTTATGTTTGGATGAACCTGTATCAGCCTTGGACCTAGTTAATGGGGAAGGGCTGTTTAATAAGGTGCGCACCTTCACCCAAAAGGGAGGAAGCGCTTTAGTTGTTGTTCATGATCTAGAACTAGCTGCCAAGTATTGTAATCGCCTAGTCCTTTTGAAAGAAGGACAGGTTCTGGCAGATGGTGGACCTAAGGAGGTTCTAACAGGGGATAATCTCCTGAAGGCCTACGGTATGAGGGCTGATGCCTATGATGATGGGCGGCATGGCAATCGCCGCCTCTATATTTTGAACGAGGAGGTTTGAGATGAAGTTGAAAAAATCTTTTGCCCTAGCCCTCCTTGTGGCGCTGGTTACTTGTGTCCTTACGCTAACTGGATGTGGCCTGCCGAGCTTAGGTGGTAATGGGCAGCGTGACCTAGTGGATAACACGGGGGCTCATGTCAGCGTCCCTAAGACGCCAAGCCGAATTATTTCAGTAGGGGCCGCTACGGATGATATCATCCTCTCATTAGTAGATCCTAATCGAGTGGTGGCTATATCGGGGACCGCGAATAATGTGCCAAATCAATCTGCACAGGTGCAAGGGAGGGTTACGTCCTCTGTAGAATCGGTAGTATCCTTTAATCCAGACCTAGTTATTATCCCTGATTACGTGGGGCCTGATGTGATTCAAAGCTTACGGGATTCTGGTTTACCCGTGTATGTCTATGTGGTACCCCGCAGTATAAAGGAATCAGAAGAGTTAATCTTGAACTTGGGAGACCTTGTCAATGCCACTGATAAGAGCAAGGCTTTGGTTGAGGATATGGATGCCAAGGTAGAATCGATTAAGAAATCTACTAGCGGGTTTACGCCTCAAAAATCTGTTGCTTATATGACCGCGACGGGCTTGACGGGTGGGACTGGGTCCGTCTTTGATGATATGACTCATTATGTACACTTTAAGAATGTCGCATCTGCCTTGGGCTATACCCAATATGTAAACGGGTCCAGGGAGGATGTAATCGCCTATAATCCAGATGTAATTATTGTTCCAACTGATGATTATAGTAGTCCTAATAAACCGGATACGACTGTAGATGATATTATGAATGATCCAGCCTTTGCTCATGTAACAGCGGTACGAGAAGGTCAGGTTTATCAGATTGATGCAAAACCTCTTATGACCTATTCCCAATATATGGTGGATGCCATGGATACACTAGCTCATGACCTCTATGGCTATTAATGGTTGAGATTGTATTGTATGGAAAGGAAATATTATGAAAGTAACAATGAAACAACGCATTGCTATAACTACGTTAGCAGCATTGGCGGCTACGACTAGCTCCATTTGGGCGGTTGATGCTAATTCTGTTGAATACCCTGATTTTGATACCTTGGTAGTAACTGGTACGCGGACGGAGGAACCTGTATCCAAGGTCCCTGCTAATGTATCTGTAGTGACTGGTAAAGAACTCCAAGATCGCCATGTAACAAATATGGAAGAAGCGCTTCGTACTGTGCCTGGTGTCTACCAACAAGTATCTGCGCCAGCTGGTTATGAGTCTTCTAATGCGATTCGGATTAATGGATCTAACAATGTGCAATATTTGGTAGATGGTTTATCTATGACCATGCCTAACATTGGTTACTTTACACCCCTACAAACCTTCCAAAATATAGCAGGTATTGACCGCGTAGAAGTCCTCAAGGGGGCTGCGTCATCCCTCTATGGGTCTAACGCAGTGGGTGGCGTTATTAATGTCATCACTGCTAAGCCACAAGAAGGGATGAAGACAAAGGTCCGTCTCATGGGTGGCTCTTATAACCAAGAACAATATGGAATTGCCAATGAAGGCCGTCAAGGCAATGTCTACTGGCGTGCTTCTTATGTGAAGGACCATATGGGTGACTTCAAGGATGCTCGGGGTCAAGAATTTACAAATTCTAACCAATCTCATACTGCGTCTTTCATGGTTGGTAGCGAAATCGACAAGAAAAATGATGTTAGAGTAGCCTATGATTCTTATCGGGCCAATGTGACTTATGCAGATAGTATGCGTAATTTGAACCATATCCGGAATGGCCATCGTAAGTATGATTCATTCCGAGCTGTTTGGGATAATCGGATTAATGATAATTGGAAACATTCCTTGCATGTAGGCCGTAATGAATATGACACACGGGACCAGGATTCAATCTATGGAGCTAGTGCCCTTAAGGTTCGCGGTGTGCAAGTAGGAGACCAAGTCACTTATGCAAAAGGTAAGCATACGGCTGTAGGCGGCTTTGAATGGGAACAATATAAGGCTATGACAGTAAATAATAAAAAAGTTACCAATATGGCTTACTACATTCAAGACGCCTATAAGATTGCTCCTAAATGGACATTGACACCAGGCCTTCGTCTTGACCACCATTCTGCCTTTGGTACCCATACGTCGCCACATATGTCTGTGGGCTATGATGTGAATGATAAGACTAACGTCTATGTAGCTTATAACCGTTTCTTTGTGGCACCGTCTGCCTACCAACTCTATGATCAATATTCCGGTAACGCTAATTTAAAACCGGAACAAGGTTATGAGTGGTCTGCTGGGGTGCATCATAAATGGAACCAAAGTCTTTCCGGTAATGCTTCAGTCTTCGCCCGTAAAACAACTGACAAAATCGGTTATGTAGCACATCCTACAGCAATAAATCCATATGCAGGGGCTTATGAAAATGTAAATGATGAGAAGGCTTACGGTTTCTCTACAGATTTACAAAAGAAGATAGGTGCTAACTGGGCAACTCGTATAGGCTATACCTATACTAATGTTAAGGCTGGTGCTAAGTCTGCTGCTAATATCAACGGCTATGTACCTAAGCATGAAATTGTCACTGGCGTGGACTATGCACACAATAAGTGGGATGCTCACTTTGATATGCGCATCGCTGCTAACCGTCGTGGCCCTGTATCTGCTAATGGACCGGCCTTCCCACGTAATTCCTATGCGGTAGCTAACTTGTCTGCTAACTATCAAGCTAATGAAAATGTTAAAATTTTCGGTGCTGTGAATAATCTCTTTGATACTTATTATGCAGAAGCAACGAATGTTAGTTATGGTGGCGCAGGGGACTGGTGGTCTATGCCAGGTCGCAACTACCGCTTAGGCGTAGAACTTTCCTTCTAAGATAAATGTCTAATGAAAATGGACAAAAGTCCATGGAAACCATTGTCTAAATGCTCTTGAAATGGTACACTGTGTACTATACTAGGCATTGAAGGTAGTATGATTTTCTCTCGCTCTCGGGCGAGCTTAAAAAGGACGATTCCTAGGAATCGTCCTTTTCTGCTTTCTAGCTATATACAGGGCTTCGGCCTCAAATCATCTTCAAGTGAAAGAGGAGACCATCATGAGTAGAAGTGATAATTTGACACAAGGTGCCGCTCGCGCGCCACATAGATCCTTGTTAAATGCTTTGGGTTTTGTAGACGAAGAAATGGGTAGACCTATTATTGGTATTGCCAATTCCTTTAATGAAATCGTTCCGGGCCACAAGGGCCTCAAAGAGCTTGTTCAATCCGTTAAGGATGGCATCCGTAACGCCGGCGGGGTACCTATTGAATTTAACACCATCGGTATTTGCGATGGCTTGGCTATGAACCATGTGGGTATGAAGTATTCCTTGGTTACCCGTAATATTATTGCTGACTCTATCGAAGCAACTGCTATGGCTACTCCTTTTGATGCTATGGTCTTTATCCCCAATTGCGATAAAGTTGTACCAGGCATGTTGATTGCCGCAGCCCGCCTCAATTTGCCATCCATCTTCGTATCTGGTGGGGCTATGTTAGCAGGCGTTCACCACGGTAAGAAAGTTGGCCTTTCTGATGTTTTCGAAGCGGTAGGCAAACACCAAACCGGCCAAATGGATGATACAGAACTTCATGAAATCGAACAAGACGCTTGTCCTACCTGTGGTTCCTGCTCTGGTATGTATACGGCCAACACTATGAATTGCTTGACCGAAGCCTTGGGCATGGGGCTTCCAGGTAATGGGACAATCCCTGCCGTGTACTCTGCCCGCCAACGTTTAGCTAAGTCTGCGGGGCAACAAATTTTGAAGGTTTTGCAAGCTGACCTTCGTCCAAAGGACATCATGACTCGTCAAGCTTTTGAAAATGCTGTAGCCGTAGATATGGCTTTGGGAGGGTCTTCCAATACGGCTCTTCATTTGCCAGCTATCGCACATGAAGCGGGGGTTGAACTCACCCTAGATGACTTTAATGAAATCGCTCAAAAAACACCACAGCTTTCCAAATTGTCCCCATCTGGCAAGTACTTTATCGAAGACCTAGATGCAGCTGGTGGGATTCCTGCCGTTATGCAACGCTTGGCTGAAAATGGCCGCCTCCATAAGGATGCTAAGTCTGTTACCCTTCATAACCAAGGGGATATTGCTAAGTTGGCTGTCGTTAAAGACCAAGATGTTATTCACTCTTGGGATAATCCGGTACAAGCTACTGGTGGCATCTCTGTTTTAAAAGGGAATTTAGCAGTCGATGGATCTGTTGTTAAGTCCGGTGCCGTAGATCCTAAGATGCTCGTTCATTCCGGTCCTGCTAAGTGCTTCAACTCTGAAGAAGAGGCATGTGAGGCTATTATGGGTGGCAAAATCATTAAGGGTGATGTAGTTGTTATCCGCTATGAAGGCCCTAAGGGCGGCCCTGGCATGCGTGAAATGCTCACCCCTACTTCTGTTATTACAGGTATGGGCTTAGGTGACTCTGTAGCCCTTATTACGGATGGTCGTTTCTCCGGTGCTACTCGTGGCGCATCCATTGGCCACGTATCTCCAGAAGCCGCTGCTGGTGGAACCATCGCTATCGTACAAGATGGGGATATCATTAACATCGATATTCCAAATGGTAAGTTAGAAGTTCAATTGTCCGACCAAGAAATTGCTAATCGTAAGGCTAAGTTAAAACCATATAAGGCCAATGTAACAGGCTATTTGAAAAAATATGCTATGCATGTATCCTCTGCTGCGCAAGGGGCGATTGAAATCTTAGAAGACTAAGGCTTAGCAATTTCATAATAGGGCCGATGGACTAGCAGGATTTGCTAGTCCATCTTTATAGGGCCCTAGGGAGCAGATGAGGAAAATCTATGCATAAACTTTACAATTATATCGAAGCCAAGGAGCGCTTGGGAACGGTGACGGTAAAAACAAAACTTATTCATTCTGATGTCTTCTCTGAAGAATCTGGTAATGATGTTTATATCAAGCCTGAAAACCTACAAATTACAGGGTCCTTCAAGGTGCGGGGCGCCTATAATAGGATTTCTAAATTGACCAAGGAAGAAAAGGAATGGGGTGTTATAGCTGCCTCTGCGGGTAACCATGCTCAAGGGGTAGCCTTGGCAGCCCAACGCTTGGGGATTAAAGCGGTTATCGTCATGCCTAAACATACCCCTTTGATTAAGGTCAATGCGACTAAGAAGTATGGAGCTGAGGTCGTCCTTCACGGAGAAATTTATGATGATGCCTACCAAAAGGCCCGCCAGTTACAGAAAGAAGAAGGCTATGTATTCGTCCATCCTTTTGATGATGAGGATGTTATTGAAGGGCAGGGGACAATTGCCTTAGAAATTCTAGATGAGTTGCCTGATGCGGATGTATTGCTCGTCCCTATCGGTGGTGGTGGTATTATATCTGGTATTGCCGAAGCGGCGAAGCTCAAAAATCCACAAATCAAGATTATCGGTGTAGAGCCTGCAGGAGCTGCTTCAGCTTTGGCGGCTCTGGAAGAGGGAGAACCAGTAGCCCTGAAAGAAGTAGCTACCATAGCCGATGGTACAGCGGTGGGCCTCATTGGATCTAATACCTTGAACTACATCAAGGAATATGTAGACCAGGTCATTACCGTAACGGATTATGAACTGATGGAAGCCTTCCTCCTCCTGGTAGAACGGCATAAGTTAGTGGCAGAAAATGCGGGGATACTTTCCTTGGCAGCCTTGAAAAAGTTGAACTTCCGGGGTAAAAAGGTGGTATCTGTCGTATCTGGTGGTAATATTGATGTACTTACCATTGCCTCTATGATCAATAAGGGGCTCATTGTACGGGGGCGGATCTTTACATTTTCTGTTAACCTACCCGATAAACCAGGTCAATTGGTCTTTGTATCCGAACTTTTGGCGCAAGAAGATGCCAATGTTATTAAGCTAGAACATAACCAATTTAAGAACCTAGACCGCTTCCATGAAGTGGAATTGCAGGTAACCGTGGAAACCAATGGAGAAGAGCATATCAAGCGAATTACCGATAAATTTAAATCCCATGGCTATGATATTCATCGCCTTAACTATGCAGATGATACTCTAGGCGACTAGGGTGATAAAAAGGAGCATATTATGAGTCAAGAGACTATCAAGGGGGCACGAATTGTCCTCGAAACCCTTCACCGCCTCGGTGTAACCGATATGTTTGGTTATCCTGGGGGAGCTGTGATTCCAATTTTTGATGAAATCTATTCCTTCCCTGAAATTAAGCATTATTTTGTCCGTCATGAACAGGGGGCAGCCCATGCTGCAGATGCCTATGCGCGTGTATCCGGTAAGGTAGGTGTCTGTTTGGCTACATCTGGACCGGGTGCTACTAATCTAGTAACAGGCCTTATGACAGCCTATATGGACTCCGTTCCAATGATTGCTATTACTGGCCAAGTAGGGCGGATGTTGATTGGCAAGGATTCCTTCCAAGAAGCGGATATCCAAGGAATTACGATGCCTATCACTAAGCATAATTACTTGGTTCAGGATATCAAGGACCTCCCTCGCATTATCAAGGAGGCCTACCACATCGCTTCTACAGGTCGTCCAGGTCCTGTCTTGATCGATATTCCCAAGGATATACAAACTACATCCATCCCTATGGATGAGTATAATACCCTCTATTCAGCACCGATTCATTTGGAAGGCTATACTACAGAGTGGCCTAACCATGTGGCCCAAGTTGAAGAAGCGGCAGCCTTGATTAAGGCTGCCAAAAAACCAATGATTATCGCTGGTGGAGGGGCCATTCGGTCCGGCGCAGCAGAGGCTCTAAAGACCCTAGCTGAAAAAACGCAAATTCCTGTGGCTACTACTCTTATGGGACTGGGCGCTTTTCCTAGCAACCATGATCAAGCCTTGGGCTTTATCGGCATGCATGGGACGGTTGCCTCTAACTTTGCCTCTGAAGAGGCAGATTTGGTGATTGCCACAGGTATCCGTTTCCACGACCGCTATACGGGACTTCCTAGCAAGTTCTTGCCTAAGGCTAAGGTTATTCAAATTGATATTGACCCTGCGGAAATGAATAAAAACTGCGCCGTTGATTTGCCAATTGTAGGGGACTTGAAGGAAGTCTTATCGGATCTCACTAGCCTTGTTGAAGCGGGCCATCATCAAGATTGGTTGACGCAAATTAAAACTTGGAAGGAAGAATACCCTATGGAGGTACCTCCAGCCATGGATGATCGCCTCATGCCACAAGCTGTCTTAGAAGCGGTAGATCAAGTGCTTAAGGGGGATGCTATCGTTGTAACTGACGTGGGCCAACACCAAATGTGGGCGGCCCAGTACTTGACTTGCAAGGCTCCTAAAACTTGGTGCACTTCTGGTGGGGCTGGCACCATGGGCTATGGCTTGCCTGCTGCTATGGGTGCGGCTGTGGCGGCCCCTCATAAGACCATCCTTCTCATCGTAGGGGATGGGGGCTTCCAAATGACTTCTGAGGAACTCATGATGATGAGTCAATATGACTTCAATGTAAAAATTGTCCTCATCAATAATGGCTACTTGGGCATGGTTCGCCAATGGCAAGAACTCTTCAATGATCGTCGCTACTCCTTTGTAGATTTAGCGGTTAGTCCTGACTTTAACAAGTTGGCAGAGGCCTATTCCGTTCCTTCTGCCAAGATTGAAAGTCAAGCTGATTTGGATCTCTTGCCAAGCTTACTTACAGAAGGTCGTGGAGTCCTCATTAACTGTTTGGTGAGCCGGGAAGCGAATGTATTGCCAATGATTCCTGCCGGTAAAAACGTGCCCGATATGATGGGCCATAAGGGGGTACTGGATCATGAATAAAGAACATCAAATACTTGTTATCGCTAAGAACACATCTGGTATCGGGACCCGTATTTTGGCCCTCTTTAACCGCCGTGGTTTCTCTGTTACCAAGATGACTTCTGGTGTAACCAATAAGCCTGGCTATGCCCGCATCACGCTGACCGTTGAGGCGGATGATCGGTCCCTAGATCAAATTGAACAACAAATCTTCAAGCTAGTTGATGTGGCCAAAGTTAAAATTTTCCCTGCAGAAGATGTGGTTCGTCGAGAACTCATGCTTATCAAGGTAAAGGCCACCAACGAGACCCGGGCACAAATCGTGCAAATTGCCGATGTGTATCGGGGGAATGTCTTAGACATATCTCCGTCTTCTATGATTATTGAAGTGACAGGCAATGTAGAAAAACTTCGTGGCTTCATTAAAATCATGGAGGGCTATGGGGTTTTGGAAATTGCTAAAACTGGTATTACTGCCATGAGCCGTGGTCAGGACATGTAGGGACTGTTTATGACAGTAGAAAATGAACTCTTACACTATGAGGATATATGCTTCCGCCGGGATGGTAAGGATATCCTCAAGAACTTAAACTGGCATGTTAAAAAGGGGGAGAACTGGGCCCTGTTAGGCCTCAATGGGGCGGGTAAGTCCACCATGCTCTCCTTTATTCCGGCCTACCAAACAGCTACTTCTGGTACCCTTAGGGTACTGGGGGAAGAGTTTGGTAAGCATATTTGGACGGACATTAAAGAACGGGTAGGCTTTGTGTCCTCTTCTCTTAACCTTTTTGCCTCTACCTTAGATAGGCAGACCATTGAAAATGTGGTTATATCTGGGGCTTATGCCTCCATTGGGGTCTATAAGCATGTAGATGTAGCGGTGAAGACCAAGGCGCAAAATCTTTTAGAAACATTTAACATAATTCAACATAAGGATAAGACCTATGGATCTTGCTCCATGGGGCAACAACGGCGGGCTCTTTTGGCTCGGGCCCTCATGGCAGATCCAGACCTTCTCATTTTTGATGAACCTTGTGCTGGCCTCGATTTGACAGGGCGGGAGCTCTTCTTGAAAACCTTGGAAACCTTTCAGAACAAATATGAT